>CAZXVZ010000121.1:0-8528 GCA_964644085.1 uncultured Syntrophus sp.
TGCAGGTTGGTCTTCGTCTTATTGAGGCCAAGTTTCTTTCGTATCAGGTATCTTTGTATATCGACTGCCCTTTCATTCATGCGTAAAGTACGTGTTATCTCCTTTGTTGTCTTTCCTTCCCGAACGAGGAGGACAATCTCCAGTTGACGGGAAGTAAAGTTGAAAGCTTGTACAGTGCGTATGAAAGGGGTGATAAGTTCATTGAGGTTGGATTCAATAAGACGGACATTCTTTTGCTGGAAAGGATCAAGCATGCTCGTTTTAAGTTTTTGCACATGGGGAATCACCCGTTTCTGTACGTTTGCCACTAGCCTCTCTTCCAACTCCTTCCTGTCTTCTTCCCGTTGTTTCAGCAAGACCTTCAAGGCGGAGTTAACTTCCTCCAGGCTTTGACGTTCGGCCTCAAGGGCTTTCTCTGCTTCTTTTCTGGTAACAATCTCGGCCTCAAGTCGTTCCCGGGCGAGGATGCGGGCAATAATGTTTCCGGATTCTGCCGCCAGAAATTCGAGGCCGATGCGAACCCGCTCCGGAATATCAGTAAGAATTCTTGAAGCCACCGCAAGGAAGCCAACGACTTGCTCCCCCTGGAGCATCGGCATTACTGAAACAAATTGGAAACCTGCTTCAAGGGCGGTAGGCGTTCTATTTCTGTCCGGCTGAAAATAGAGACTCTTTTTATCGATCATATGCGACCAGGTGAACGATCCAACGGGGATGTGCTGCACCTTTTCCTGGAACTCATGCGGAAAATTAATGGACGTGACAAGATCGAATCCACCCGTTTTGTGGTTTTTCAATGAAATTCCGCCACATTCCACCCCCGAGACGGTTAAGGCCGTCTGGAGAATAAGGACCATGCCTTCCTCCAGATTTTCTATCTGGCAAAGCTCCAAGGCAAGGTTTCTCTGTAATATCAACTGTTCTTCCGATCGTTTTTTCTCGGTGATATCCTGAGCCGTGCCTTCGTAATAAAGCGTTTCCATCTTTTCATCCCTGATTGCGCGGGCATTCAGAGATACATAGCCTATGAATCCGTCTTTTCTTCTAACCTGTATTTCGAAACCCTCGACAATGCCGTTTTCTTCGATAGCATCAATGAATTCCTTTCGACGCCCGGGATCTGTGTATATTTCGGTTCCAATGTTCGTGATTGATTGCGCAAGCTCTTCAGGTGTCTCGTACCCGTACATACGGGCGAGGGCGGGATTTACTCTCAGAAACCGGCCTTCCGGAGTTGTCTGATATATTCCCTCCACCGCGTTGTCGAAGATAGCTCTGAATTCCTTCTCGCTTTTCTTCAATGCATTGGCCCGCTCCTCAACAAGTCTTTCCAGATGTTCCTGGTAGTCCCTGAGTTGCCTCTCGATCTTCTTCTGACCGGTCATATCCCTGAAAATTGCCTGGGCCACCTGTTTTCCCCCATATCCAATTGCCCCCCCGCTGATATCAACGGGAATGGTTTTACCGTCTTTTCTCAGTACCCTGGTATCAGACAAGGAGTGCACCTTCCCTTCCACCATTTCTCTGAAAGCGTGCCATGCCCTTTCACGTTCTTCCTCCGGGTGAATCGTCGAAATGTGTGTACCAGTTAATTCCTTCCTTGAGTAGCCCAGGAGTTCCTCCGCTTTCTTATTCAACTCAAGCAGATTTCCCGAAAAATCAGCAATCATTATTGCATCGTATGCATGCTCCAGCAAAGACCGGTATTTCTCTTCGCTTTCACGCATTAACTCTTCCATCTGTTTATGCTCAGTAATATCACGGGCTATGATGATTGAAAACCTGGCATTGCCTTCTGCATCCCGTACGAGCGACACGCTCATTTCAACCCAGATAATACGGCCATCCTTGCGCATGTACCGTTTCTCGTACGTCAGGCCTGGCAGTCCCGTTTCTAAGAACTGTCGGTACCGCTCCTCGTTTCTGGCAACATCCTCCGGAGGTGTGAGTATCGACCGGTGAACACCTTTGAGTTCTCCCGGTTCGTAACCCACCATCCTGTTGAAGGCGGCATTGGCGCGGACAAATGTGCCGTCATAGGCCTCCAAAGCCATGGCGATGGAAGCGCACTCGAAGGTGTTCCGGAATAGCACCTCGCTGTTCAGTAACGATTCATCTTGTAGAAGGTCGTTTTTTTGCTCGGCTGCCGGTTTCTCATCGGGATTGCTGTCAAGAGGAGTTTTTTGATTCTCGTCCATGTCGCCTCTCCCATTTGGAACCCGCTTGAGAGGAAGGTACGTCTAGCTGATCTTACTATTCCTTCCTTCAATTATAATAGATTTACGTGGAAGTACAACAAATTATTTATATCTCATTTAAAGCTTTCAACGTCCCTCTCTCACTTGCATAGATTCAACTAGCTCCGATACATGCCACCTAATTGAAGCTTTCCCGCGCCTTCGGCTCATCATCCGCCCCGTCAATCTCCGCAAAACTCACCCGAGCATCTGGCATACGCTGTTGATGTTCTTTCCCGGCATATGAAATGCGATATGGTAATTTGTCTATTCCCATTCCCTTAACTTCAACCAATGGGATAACAAACTCCCCTTTACCTGTGGCAATTTCAAGCACGCAATCTTCAGGCTCCAACCACAGTGGTACGATCAATTCCAGAAACTTTTCAACACTCTTTGCGTTGCAACAAACGTTTTCCAGATGTGTAATATCGAGAGATTTCCCTGGCTCCATTTTCAATCCTTTTTCTAATTGGAGGCCTGAACAATTAATATACAGCCATCTTTATTTTTTACATTCTATTGTACTGTCCAGATGACTGCCGGATTTGTTGTGTATGTGACTCTTAGCCCAAAAAACCCAAAGAAACCCTGTAAAATTAACAATAGGAACCTATTAGGAAGATTGCACAAATAGTTGTCTTCTCCGTAGGCGATTTATATCAGGAGAGCGCCTGTTCACCGGCTTGCCTTTTTTCCATATAATTCCTATAGTTAAAGTAAGGACACGAAATGAAAAAGGACGTTGAAGAACGAGTAGAATCGTTCGCAAAGCTCATGTTCAAGTCACGGTATCTTGTCGTCTTCACCGGCGCGGGTATCAGTACGGAATCCGGACTCCCTGACTTCAGGGGTCCTGATGGAGTATGGACACGAAAGGATAGAGGATTGCCGCCGCCAAAGACGAGCAAACCGTGGCACCTGTATGAACCAAATCAGGGACATATGGCCATCGTGGACCTCCAGAGTATGGGGAAGCTGAAGTTCCTCATCTCACAGAATGTGGATAATCTTCATCTCAAGTCGGGAATACGGCCGGAGCTGATCGCCGAACTTCACGGCAACATGACAAAACAAAGATGCCCACTCTGTGGATTAACCTATGATGCGTCGTCAGGTTTTGTCGTGTGTTTGTGCGGAGGGCAGCTTGTATCGAGCACGGTCGGTTTTGGCCAACCACTGCCCGAACGTGATCTCATGCTTGCCTATGAACATTCCCGGAAAAGCGACCTTTTCGTAGTCGTAGGTTCAAGTCTTGTGGTAACGCCTGCCGCAGACATGCCCGCTGAAGCACTTCAACATGGTGCAAAACTCATTATCATCAACAAAGGCGAAACACCTTTTGACCGCTCGGCACATCTTCGATTTTATGAAAAGATAGGTGATGCGCTCCCTGCCGCGGTGAGACGTCTGAAGATTCTTATGGGGGTGGGCTGATTCCGGCAAATACGGGAAACAAAAAAAGGATGCCTACCGCGAAAGATGATAACGTCACCTGTAAGAGAAAACTTGAATACCTTGATTTGCCTCAATGGGCAATTCTTGACAGTAAATTGCGGAAACATCTTAAAATGTGTCGATAATAATTTGGGAAAAATATCTCCGATATCGAAGGTTGGCTTGACAACATAGTCCACTGTGAAAAAGATTCATCGATTACTGGCCGAAGGGAAAAAACATTTCTACTGGAGAGTGTATTTCGTGTCTTTTAGGAGAATCGTCACAGGTGTCTTTCGAATAGACAGTTTTCTCGAAAACGATCCCCTTTGCGTGCAATGCGTATCTTTTTGATATTGTTGGTATATATGACACATATTCATTTTTTTGGAAGACAATTATATCAATATGTGTCATATTGATAAAGAGATGGAAATTCCATACCTTGAATATTTTGGATTTACAGAAAAACCTTTCGGGATGTCACCGGATCCGGCTTTTTATTTTGAATCCACTGAGCATAAAAAAGCCTTTGATTATCTGACATTCTTCATATCCCAGCAGGAGGGTTTCGCTCTCATTTACGGAGATGTGGGTTCCGGGAAGACCACCATATCGCGTATTTTTCTCAATTCACTTGACAGGGCAACATACAATACCGCACTCATTTTGAATCCTGTTACAGATGAGATCGGATTCATGAAAGAACTGCTCAAAGAGTTTTCCGTTCCTCACGAACCGGATACAAAAAAAGAACTTTATGACACCCTGAAGTCTTTTTTGCTGGAGGAATTCCAAGAAGGAAAAGAAAATATCCTCATCATTGATGAGGCTCAGTTGCTCTCCTATGAAATGCTTGAATTCATAAGGCTTCTCTCAAACATAGAAACTGACAAACAAAAGATTCTCCACACGGTCTTTTTTGCTCAGCCGGAATTTCTTGATAAACTGAAGGATCCGCGTTTAAGCCACCTGTCTCAGCGGATTACCGTGACATACGGCATTAAACCGCTTTCGTTTAATGAAGTGAAATCATACATCAACTATCGGCTTTTCAAAGCAGGTTCTAAAGGACCGCTTACGTTTCAGGACAAAGCTGTCCGGCTGATCCATATCGCGTCCAAAGGATATCCACGTCTCATTAATTATATCTGTGACCGGTGTCTCCTTGTCCTCTACACCCAATCCACACATACCGTCGATAGCGCTGTCGTGTCAAAGATACTTGTCGAAGAAAGCATCCCTCTTTCTTCTGTGAAAAAAACAAATGAGAACATAAACCTCCGTAAAATATCGCCATTAGCATTGGTGATTGTTCTTTTAATCATTTTAGGAAGTGTTGGATATTATTTTCTTTTTTCTTCGACCCATAGTCGTTTCTTCTTTTCAAAAACAAAAAGTTCCCCAGAGGCAGCGGAAACCATCGTCAACGAAATTCATCGTGCGCAAATGAATCCCATACCTCTGAGAGAGGTAGTAGTAAACGTGGGAGCTGCCAACGTAAGAACGGAACCAGATATTAATTCGCAAAGAATCGGAATGATTTCAAAAGGGCAAACCCTGAGGGTCATCGGGGAGCAACACACGTTTGATAACGGTACCTGGTATAAGATTACTTTTTTTGAAGGCAGAGATGGCTGGATATCATCGGCCGTCGTGCAGACAAAATAGTCACCGAATAAGGGCACACGATCCGGAATTTGTTGAAAAAGACTGGACGCCGGATCAGCCGGCATGACAACCTTTGAGATGTTTGTTTGCCGGTGTAGTATCCGCTTATTTTGTTTGATTATTGTAATTTATTATTGGTTATTATCTTTGCTCTGGTTATTGTAATTTGTAATTTGCTCATTGTTGTAGTTTGTTTGGAATTTGATTATTGGGATTTGGTCATTGTTTTAAACGTACCACATCTCCGCCTCAAACGTTTCAGACGGTATGCTTATGACAAGGTATCCTCTCTTCGGGATTCTATCAACGAACATATCTTTAATTTTTAACGACAGCCATATATTTATCCCTTCTTTCCTCGCGAGGCCAAAAGCACTGAAAGGTATTTTCAGTTCAAGAACTTCAGAAAACATACCAAGAACGGGCAGTTCACTTTTTATGGAATTGTCTTTTGCGCTATAGAAGATCTTAAACCCATCTTTTGCCATCATATTAATTTCAAAAGAAACATCTCCCATGTCGCTGATAAAGGTTTTGTCAACATCAAGCCTGAGATAGAGGTTGTCTTCGTTAAAACCGTAATAACAACCCTTAATGAGCGAAACCGACTCGTGCATGGCAACGCCATGCCCTTTTCCCTCTAAATAACCGGCGCCCATCCACTCAAAATAATTTGTAACCAAACCATCTATTTTTGGATAAATAAAATTCATCGGTTCACGTGTGGGATGGGATTCCCGGTCTTCCACAATGATTGGTATACCAAGTATCTCCGGGGGTTCCAGTTTGAGAAATCTGTACACATTGGCAAGATTTTCTCTGAAAAGAAAATCAAATATTTCGTCATTTTCTGAAGAGTGTTCGTCGCCATACCACCAGAACCAATCGCTCCCTTCGGCCACATAAATTGACTCCCAGGCCTCCCTGTTCGAATGTCCAGGATCCTGCTTTTCCAGCACGTCTCGCGCGCTGGAAAGCTGAGACCAGGCGTTGTTGTCTTCACTATGGCCTATCCATATGGAGAAATTGTGGCCGATCCAGGAACCGGCAAAACAATGTGTAAGCCCGCCGAATTCTTCAGCATCATTGAGATATTCCGAGATTGTAACAGGGATTATGCCATCCTCCTTGAGAATCCCCTCGTACAGATATTTCAAAAAATCCCGTCCGTCATTTCTATAGCTCTCCCACGCGTTTTCACCATCCATGGCAATGGTAACAAGAGGTTTTTTTACCTTACCGCGCACGGATTCCCGAATCCTGCCGAGCCTCCTGAGACAATCCATGGCGGCGGCCTTGGCGTCCATGCGGGAATAATGAAACGATATGAGGTCCGAAAGGGATTGGTCCCGGAATATTATATCAATATGCTTTTCCTTTTTTTCATACCGGTATGGCTTATAGAGTATTTCAGGGTAAGCCGCAAAACCGCTGTTATCCCTTCTCGATTGCCATTTCAGGCTTTCAAAAAGTATATCCTCGTCGGTTGAAAGCCATCTGACACTGTTTTCCATATAGAGCTGGAGAGCGCCATCGCTTACAGAGCCCTCGGGGGGCCACATACCGTTTGGGGCACAGTGAAAAATTTCTTTGAAGAGCCTTATCGCGCTTTCTATCTGGTGCGCAGCGTCTTCAGGCTTGAAAAAAGGTTTTTCCGGGAGGGTTGCATTCGGCACGGATTCCCTGGCAGCACCACTATCGATGAGCAGTGGGATAATGGGATGATAGTAAGGTGAGGTTGAGAGTTCGATAATACCCTTTCCCGTAAGCTCTTGATACAGAGGAACAATACCTTTCAGAATATTTTTTTGAGCGTCCTGAAGAACCTTTTTATCATCTTCACTGAACAAACGGCCTTTCTCTTTAAGATATTTCAGACCATCGTGGACATTAAAAAAGATAGGGTCTATCCATGAAAGGAAAAAGAGTATCTGAATGTCCCTGAATTCCTCATGGGTAAAATATTTTATTATTTTCATGAGGGATTCTTTAGAATAATAAAACCCGCGTTTAGTAAGAAGTTCATAATAGCGGGAGCAAGGCCTGATCATATTCTCCCAGTTCGCGCTAAAAAAATTGGTAAGAATAAAGATCTTTTCAGAATCAGACAGGTTTTTCGGGTCTTTCATAAAGATTTTCAGGTACACATCATCTGCTTCCAGATTTTCATAGTCAAAAAGCTGGACAATCAATGAAGGAACGAGGTTAAAATTCTGCTTCATACCGTCAAACTCTTGCAGAATTGCAGCCATATCATAATAATCCTTAGTCCCATGGAGTAAAACCCAGGGAAGGAGGTATTCGCCCGAAAAAAGGTTCTTATAATACGGCTGATGCATGTGCCAGAGAAAGGAGATATACAAAGGCTCCACACTACACCTGATTATCAATAATCAAATTACTGAAACCAAATAAATACTCATTAAAAAACATAACCATCATATCCGCAAATCCTTTCCATAGTGTATTGCCGCCTACCTGCTTTTTTTCATTATCCTGTAAGTAAATTTACCGAACGGCTGCAATCCGGCAGTTTAAAAAGTATGTCAATCAATTTCAATGTGCCGGAAGGTAATGCTGTCGGCTATCTCTATCATTCCGACAGTTCCATGGTACGAATAACTTCTCCTGTAACTCCCGGGATTGAACAACATGACACCTTTTTTCTCAGTTTCAAGGGGAATGTGGGAGTGGCCGAATATAATCAGGTCAACATCATGGAATTCCCTCAGCACCACATCTTCAATACCTTTTGGAGAGCCTTTACCGTGAATGATTCCAATTTTCTTTCCCATTATATTCTCTATTCTTTTTTCAGGCAGTAAATTATACAAATCAAAATCATCCATATTGCCTCTTACCGCCCTGAGTTCCCAATTGGAGAGATAGTTAAACACGCTCATTCCCGTTATGTCCCCTGCGTGAATGATCATGTCGACATCACTAAAAACTCCTTTAATCGTCTCTTTGAAATCTTGCGTAATACCGGTAAGGTGAGTATCTGAGAGTATTCCTATTTTCATAATAAATGAGAATAACTGTATACAAAACCCGAAGAGATGTCAATTTGAAGAAATAATCAATTACCAAACACCAATAGTCAGGCAAAAAGATAATATCCAAGCACCAAATTACAGAAACCACAAGATACTTTTTCTCTTTTTGGAAAGATCGGAAGAGCAC
>CAZXVZ010000122.1:0-8517 GCA_964644085.1 uncultured Syntrophus sp.
TTTCATCCACATCAAAGCGCTCAAGGATATCTTCACGACTCATGTAGATACCCGGATTCACGCGGTAATCCTCCGCAAGGAGCAAGAGAAGTTTCTCTTCGTCGATCACTTTTTCTTTTTCAATCGGGGCCGTTACGGGCACCGGTATACCGAGGGCAGAGTGCACTTCCTTTCGTTCCATCTTCATGTCTTTAGCAAAAGTGCGCAGTCCTGTTCGGAAGATCACGAGGCGACAGGCTTCCATGGTCCCCCCGCCGATGTTCTCCACTTTTGACTGGCCTAATATCTCCGCGAGGGGATAGAGTGTCGAGACTCCATCGCCCCCGATAGTCTGGATCGCATCTAGGGCAGCCTGGACAGCTGTTTCACAGCAGAATACCTTGGACACATTTGATTCAAGCGAGATGTCTGTGCCGAGATCCCACAAATACGCCGTATGGTATGTTGCGAGGCGGGCCATGTTCCTTTTGATGATGAGATTCGCTATCTTGAACTGGTTCTCAGGGATCTCAATGGTAGGTTTGCTGAACTGTACACGCCTTTGTGCATGGGGAATTACGTTTCGGAGAAGTTCTCCGATCCAGCCGGTGACTAACCCGCAGATGAGGGTCCGTTCGAAGTTAAGCCCCGCTGTCATGACCTTCCATCCCTCGCCTTCTTCTCCGATCCGGTTTGCTAAAGGGACAGGTACGTTATCAAAATTAAGCACCCCGTTCTGGATGTTGCTGAAGCCCATTATGTCATTGATCTTCTCCACGGTAAATCCCGGTGAGCTTTTGTCGACGATGAATGCGGTAAGGTGCTTGTAAGCGCGAACAACATCAGGATCGTTGCTCGTGCGGGCATACACCATATATCTGCCCGCCACTCCGGCTGATACGATGTAGCGCTTTTTTCCGGTAATGAAGTAGGTATCATTTTCCCGCTTCGCTATTGTTTCCATGGCCGCGGCATCGGTACCGGCGAAGGGTTCGGTAATAACTATAGCGCCTATCTCTCCATTGGCAATCCTCGGGAGAAAACGTCTCTTTTGTTCCTCGGTGCCGTATTCGATGATCTGTCTCAGACCTCCCAGCATACTGCCCACAAAGACCCTTGCCACTCCCGGCATTCTGCCCATAGCTTCCACGGCTATGCAGGCACCGGTTGCACCCAACCCGAGGCCTCCGTATTCTTTTGGGATTGCCGCGCCGGGATATTTCTTCATGCCAAGTTTATCGAAGATGTCAAAGGGAAACTGTCTCGTATAACGGGTCTCCACATCTCTTGGCCAGACCTCCCGTGCAAAGAGGCTAACCTCTTCAGCAAACTTTATCTGTTCTTTTGACCACCAGGGAAATGATTCCATAGAATACCTCTTTTAAGTGTCTTTGTGGATCAAAACTCAGCTTCGTCAGAGTCAGCAAACCTGCCAAATTTTCAAGAATCCCAAACCAATTTTCAGATGTTGCGTCTACTAAAGCAAGATAGTCTCTCATCAACTAACTCCTGCTGTCAATAGTTACCGACTAAAGGGCGTATCCTAATTTGAAAACAGGTTAAATATTTTCTAATTTCTATCAGGCATTGACAATAAAACTGTAGAGGCATAAACATGAACGACATGCGTTATCTTAATTATAAAAGCCTGATGAACCTGTTCGCGACAAAATATGGGGTATTTGAGGAATAAAGATAGCATACCCCTCTCTTTTCCTATTTTCTCGAAGGGGCAAAGGCGTATGATTACCTTGAAACATTTAGGCTGTCAATTGACTTCACACGACGATTGCAGGTTGAATAGGATTAGCGTTCTACCTATTTCCATTTTTCAGGATAAATGATATTCTGCAGCTTTTCATCGAGTTCCTTCGGATCATATGGTTTTGTCAGAATACCTGCAAAACCATAGTCTTTGTAATTCATGATCACGGGATCGTACAAATATCCGCTCGATATTATGGTCTTTACATTGGGATCGATGGCAAGCAGATCCTTCATTACGTCTGTACCGCCCATATCTCTTTCCAGAACAAGATCAAGAATGACAGCATCAAAGGATTTCCCCGATGCCATTGCTTGTTTGTATGAGTTGACGGCATCTTTGCCGTTTTGCACTGTTGTCACTTCGTATCCCATGTACAGCAGCAGTTTTTCCGCGATTTTCAGCACAATTTCTTCATCGTCCACGACAAGGATTCTTCCTCTGCCCCGCTTAACAGCCCTTCTCTCTTCCAATCTCTCCACAACCCTTTGTTTATAAACAGGAATGTAAATCTGGAATGCCGTGCCTTTACCCGGCATCGAATTAACGAGTATATAGCCGTTATGTTTCTTAATAATGGCATAGCAAATTGCGAGGCCGAGGCCGGTGCCTTTTTGCGATCCCATATCTTTTGTTGTAAAGTAGGGATCAAAGATTTTTGATAAATTTTCTTCCGGTATTCCCACACCTTCATCCTGAATTAAGATGCGTACATATTCTTCCTTATAGGGCGGCAGTTTATGCTGAGGCGTAATATGCACATTTTCACAGTTAATATAGATAGCGCCCTCAGATAGCATCGCCTCTTTGGCGTTGACAACCACATTCTCAATAACCTGTTTTATCTGTTCCTCATCAACTTCAACCAGAGAAAGATCCTCAGAAGCTGAGTAATTGAGTTTGATGGAGGAACCATGTAAAACTGTTTCCGCTTCTTCTTTTACCAATGGCCCGATATCTATTACTTTTTTGACTGTTTCCACATTATGGGAAAATGTCAGAAGCTGGTGCGTCAGGTCTTTTCCTAAAAACACCATACGTTCAGCTTCCGTCAGGTAATTAGCGGACTTGCCGTCCTTTGGGGCGTGTATTTTGGCAAGAGCGATGTTGCCAATGATTGCCATCAGGAGATTATTGAAGTCATGAGCGATACCGCCTGCCAGTGTCCCCATTGATTGGAGGTTTTTCGACTTCAGCATGTCGTCGTCCATGTTTTTTTGCTCTGTAAGGTCTCTCACGACAGATATCCTTACCTGTTTTCCTTTCATGTGGAGCTCCCTGGAATAGACGCTAATGGGAAAAATAGTGCCATCTTTTTTCAATCCCCTTGTCTCATATTTCTCTTCACTACCCGTTTCTATCGTTTCTTTTGAGAAAACCCGTGCGTCGTGCGCAATAAAATCAAGGGCGTTTTTGCCGATGACCTCGCCATCGCTATATCCAAACATGTCATATACTCTTCGGTTCACATCCGTAACGACACCCTTTTCAATAAAGAAAATAGCCTCCAGTGAAACTTCGGATAACTCTTTAAAGCGTGCCTCGCTTTCATTTAGATGATTTTCAGCCCTTTTAGAGTCTGTCCTATCCGTAATGAAACCTACAATACCGCCTATTGTGCCATCAGTTTGATAGAAAGTTGTTTTCTTTATTGTTATGTATCGTACAGAAACATCCGGAAAAGTCAGGGTAATTTCATGGATTTGTTCGCCCGGTGATTTAAAGAGTTCCAAATCAGCTTTATGCCATAAGACTGCTTCCTCAAGGCTAATGGGAAGTTCAAAAACGGTTTTATCCACATAGCTTTCATCTGCCTCAGCTCTGAACAATTCCTGAAAAGCTTTATTATAGCCCAGATAATACCCGTATATATCCTGACAATAAATAGGATTGGGTATATTGTCGATAAGAGCTCGAAAAAAGGGTATCTGTCTCAAAGATTGTTGGTCTCTCTTTTCCATACTATTTTCTTTGTATGCAATGTTTGTACCACATTGCAAAACATCATAAATATTTATATTTATTATATTATTATGGATTACAACAAATTTGGTTAGCACTCTGCTACATTTGACGTAGTACTTGCTACATTAATTGTAATACTATGAATCGAATACCCTTTTTCATTGTTGCTTTTTACAGTTGTTCACCCTTGACGATGCATGCTCTCTCTGCTAAGATTCTTAATTCTGTAGTAAACTAAGAGGAGGCTTGATATGGAAGGGGAAAGGATTTCTTATCATGAGTCAGTAAGAAAAATATATGAACGGATAAAAAAGGACGGTATGACCAACATATGGGACCGGTATGAAGCTCAGGGTATTGGATCAAGCCCGGATCAACGGTGTCCCTTCTGCCAGGGAGGCGTGCGATGCGATCTCTGTTCAAACGGTCCCTGCCGTGCCGATGTGGCAAAGGACAAAAGGGGGGTCTGCGGCATTACCGGAGACGGCATGGCCATGCGAATGATGCTCCTCAGAAATGTTCTGGGCGCATCGACATATCATTATCATACGGAACAAACTATTAAGACACTCAGGGCTGTCGCTGACGGACGGTCATCATTCACCATCCGGGAACCGGAAAAACTCGCGGCCTTTGCCAACCGTTTTAATATGCCCGGTGATTTTCCTGCCAATGAAGTGGCTCATATGCTCTGCAATTATGTTGAGGCTGATTTTAATCGTAAATACGATGAACCGAGCTACATTGTGGAGACTCTCGCCCCAAAAGAAAGAAAAGAAACCTGGAGGAAACTCGGCATCTTCCCCGGTGGCATCCATAGCGAGATAATGCTTGCCACGAGCTCCTGTCTTACTAATGTGGACGGATATTACACGAGTCTTGCGCTGAAAGCAATGCGTCTGGGTATTGCCATGGCATATCAGAGCCAGATCGTTAATGAATATTGCCAGGACATCATCTTCGGCATACCGAGGCCCCATCCGATGCGCGTGGACCTTGGTGTTCTCGATCCTGACTATGTTAATGTCCTCCCGAATGGGCACGAACCATTCCTTGGTTTTGCGATGGTGGAACTGGCGCGAAAACCTGTCTGGCAGGAAAAGGCAAAAATGGCAGGCGCGAAAGGGCTCCGTATCATTGCCAATATTGAAACAGGTCAGGAGATGATCCAGAGATGGGCCATGGATGATGTTTTTTTTGGTTTTACCGGTAACTGGATTATGCAGGAGGCAGTGCTCGCCAGCGGGTGCGTGGATCTTTTCGCGTGTGATATGAATTGTTCCATGCCGATTGATCCCAAATATGCTGAAAAATATAAATTTAAACTGATTCCCGTGAGTCCCCTCGTTGTCTTTGAAGGTGTCACGGACAGGATTGACTATATTCCCGATGAAGCAGGAAAGCAGGCCGCAACGCTTCTTGACATGGCCATTGCCAATTTTAATGAGAGACGGGCAACCGTTGAAGCTGTGACAGGGCTTGCTGTCACTGAAGCGGTAGTAGGTTTTTCATCGGAAAGTATCCTCGACGTGATGGGGGGGACCCTTTCCCCGCTCTTTGAAGCTATCAATAACGGTCTCGTCAGAGGCATAGCCGGTCTTGTCTCCTGCACAACATTGCGCGACTCCGGTCAGGATGTTCATAGCGTCCGCATTGCCAGGGAGCTGATTAAAAGGAACATCCTCGTTCTCTCCATGGGGTGCGGAAACGGTGCTATGCAGGTGGCGGGCCTCACAAGCCCTGAAGCAAGAAAATTCGCCGGAGAAGGCTTGAATAAGATCTGCGAAACCCTTGGTGTTCCACCTGTACTCAGCTTCGGCACATGTACCGACACAGGCCGCCTTGCCGATCTGCTCTATTTGATCTCAAACGCAACCGGTATTCCGATCCCTGATCTTCCCGTTGCCGCTGTTGCCCCTGAATATATGGAACAGAAGGCTACTATTGATGCTGTCTTCGCGCTTGCGCTGGGTCTTTATACCTATGTCAATCCCATTCCAACCATCACCGGCGGACCGAATCTCGTAAAACTCCTCACCAATGATGTGAAGGACCTGACAGGTGGCGTCCTCAATGTTGAAACAGATTATGTGAAAGCTGTTGACGGCATACTTGCTCATATTGAGGAAAAAAGGAAAAAGATGGGAATATGAGCGATCAAACGGACAATTGATATAGATTGTGCCATACTTGGCGCCGTGTTGCCCGGACCGGCAATAACACATGCCTTTTCCATAAATGTATTGCATTTTTCGCAGAAATATGCAATAATGGTTTTCGAGAAGTTTCGGAGCATTTGTTTATAGTGACCGCAGAAATGTAGTATATCCATAACACACGATCCGTATCCTTCAAAAATACTTAATAGAGAGGCACTAAAATATGTCAAAAGGTACAGTAAAGTGGTTCAACGATGCAAAAGGTTTTGGTTTCATTACACAGGAAGACGGCACAGATGTATTCGTCCATCATTCTTCAATCCAGGGCAGTGGTTTTAAATCGCTCAACGAAGGTGATATGGTCAGCTTTGATGTAGTAAAAGGCCCTAAAGGTCCAGCCGCGTCAAACGTTGTGAGGAGCTAAGATTAATCGGGGCAAGTTAGGGGTCTTCCCTGCTTGCCCTTCTTTTTTGAAATTCTCCTGAGTCCTGTTTTTGCCGTAAGTATATAAACTGGCAGGCTATTTGTTAAAGTACCTGCGGTTACAGATAATAAAGAACACAGCAGATTTCATGAGGTGACCGACGGTTCGTCATATAGATGTAAAAGCGTTACTTCGCAAGAACTTAAATTCGAATGCCTTTGAATAGTAAAGGGGCGTTTCTATTTTTGGAGTTGAGAGATGACAACAAATCATTCTAGTGATGTAAAAGACATGGTGGGCGAAGAAATTGAAAAGGATTTTTCCGTGTCTGATGAAAACAGTGATTTTCTTCCTCTGGAAAGCTTTTCTACCGACGATGGTGAAGCTACTTTTGATTTTCTTTCCGCATCCCATATAGACGTATTCGAAACGATTCAGGAAAAGATAAGTCCCAATAAGAAAAACGGAACAGGCGGGGGATATGCTGAAAGATCATCTTCTGAAACAACCGATAACGTGGTATGGGCATATTTAAAAGACATGGGGCATATGACGCTTCTCACCTCCGAAGAAGAACATCAGATAGCGCAAAAAATTGAGGAAGAGGAAGCAAAGGCAAAAAACATTCTCTTTGAACTGCCTCAGGCTATCAATGAACTTCTGGAAATAGGCCAGCAACTGAAGAAAGAAACGGTAAATATAGTAGACGTGATCAACAACATTGATGAGATGAACTGCACGAAAGAAGACGAGGAGATATACAGAAAAAAAACCGTAGCTTCCATCAATGCGCTAAAAAGATTGCATGTGAAAAAAGAAGAAATCAGAAAGATAATGACGGGAACGGACAAGCAAAACAAAAAAGAACTTGCCAAAGATCTGCAGAAGATCTCAGACAAAACTGAAGAAATCCTGCTTAATCTTAAGCTCAACAAGAAAGTCCTTGTGGAAATCATCAGAAAAATAGCCCAGCAGATGAAGTCCGTGAAGAAGAGTGAAGCCCGTACCATACAACATAAACTGATGAAGCTCAGGGAGATCGAAAATGAGTTGAAAACCGTCAGGAACAGGCTCGTCCAGTCAAACCTGAGGCTCGTCATTACTATTGCCAAGAAATACCAAAACCGGGGATTGTCGTTCCTTGACCTTGTTCAGGAAGGTAACATGGGTCTCATGAAGGCCGCTGAGAAATACGATTATCAGAAAGGCTTTAAGTTCTCCACATATTCGACGTGGTGGATCAGACAGGCGATAACGCGGTCTATCGCAGATTGCGCGCGGACAATCAGGACTCCGGTTCATATTCTTGAAACAAAAAACAAGATTAGCAAAGCCACGGTAGCCCTCTACCAGGAGCTGGGGAAAGAGCCGAATATTGAAGAAATATCACAAAAAACCGGACTCCCAGCTGAAAAAGTCAGAAAGATCATGCAGATTTCCGGTGGGCCGGTGTCGCTGGAAACCCCGATCGGAGATAACGAATCAAAACTCGGCGATTTCATCGCTGATCCGAGCGCATCCTCACCTTTTTCGGAGTTTGTAGATACCTCTCTTAAAGAAGAGATAGACAAAGTTTTATCAACCCTTACCCCAAGGGAAGAAAAGGTTATCAGGATGCGCCTTGGTATCGGAGAGACAACCGATTTTACACTGGAAGAAGTCGGTGATATCTTCGGGCTTACCCGTGAACGTATCCGACAGATAGAAGCCAAGGCCTTGAAAAAGCTCCAACATCCGTTAAGGCGAAAAAGACTGGAAAGTTTCCAGGAATAGATGAGGCCTGTTTTTTAATAGTTAGTGAACTAAACAGGATAATGCATCAAAATCCTGCCATGGAAACAGGCAGGATTTTGACTGTGTATGCTATCCCGTGAAACCCCGTGGAATGGGCGCGAAACCTTCGCCGTCGGGCCAGAATCTATTCTTCGGACCGCATCTGATAATCCCCTTCTTACATAATTCCTGACGCCACTCGTATTTGAGAACAATTTTTTCAGCAGCAATGTTTTCCGGTTCAAAGTGCACTTCGCGTGCCGGGGAATAAGTTGTCTCACCAAATCCTGTGCCGGCCTGTTCGCCCTTTTCTTTCTCGGCCCTGTCATATGAATGCTTTTCCATCGAACCCTGAGGCACAGCTCCGGAAGGCATTTCTTTATTTCGGTACATGGGCTTAGGATATGGACGGACCATGGGAGGCAGTTTCTCCTCGTATACAGCAACAGCTA
>CAZXVZ010000123.1:0-8483 GCA_964644085.1 uncultured Syntrophus sp.
CCAATACACAAACATCAAATAAATACTTGCTTATCTACTGTTTGATATTTGTGATTTGTAATTTGACCTTCAGTTTGGAATTTGGTGCTTGGGATTTGTGATTTATAGAGCATAAAAAAAAAGAGGGTCGACGTGAAGTCGACCCATTTTTTTTATGCTCTATGGTGATGCCAGCGTCAAACCGACTACTTCGTCCATCTTTTCGATAAACTTGAATTCCATATTTTCCTTGATACTTTCCGGTACTTCTTCAAGGTCTTTTTCGTTGAGCTTCGGTAATATAATATTCTTAATACCCGCCCGTTTTGCCGCAAGCACTTTTTGCTTGATTCCGCCCACGGGGAGCACAAGGCCACGCAATGTTATTTCACCGGTCATTGCCACATCGTTTCTTACAGGTTTGTCTGTAATGAGAGATACAAGGGAAACCAGTATTGTTACCCCGGCTGATGGACCATCCTTTGGTATTGCTCCCTGGGGAACGTGCACGTGGAGGTCATTCTTTTCAAAAAAATCTTCAGAAATATTATAATCACTTGCCTTGCTGCGGATATAGCTCAGGGCGGCCTGTGCTGATTCTTTCATGACGTCCCCGAGCTGCCCGGTAAGGGAAAGATTGCCCTTTCCGCGCATCTTTGTTGATTCGATAAAGAGGATATCGCCTCCCGTCGGTGTCCAGGCAAGACCTGTTGCAACGCCGGAATATTTTGTTCTCTCGGCAACTTCAGAGAAATGTTTGATCGGCCCCAGATATCCATGGATACTCTCTGCTGTAATTATCTGTTTCTCAGTTTTTCCCTGCGCCACATCTTTGGCGACAGCCCTGCAAACTGTTGCTATCTCTCTTTCGAGGTTTCTCACACCCGCTTCCCGTGTGTAAGAACGGATAATGAGCCGAAGCGCTTCATCTTCAAAGTGAATATGGTCCTCGCCTAAACCGTGTTCAAAACGTTCTTTAGGAATGATAAACTGTTTTGCTATCATAAGTTTTTCTTCTTCCGTGTAGCCGGGCAGTTCGAGGACCTCCATCCTGTCTTTCAGGGCAGGCGGAATAGGGTCGAGCTGGTTTGCAGTCGCGATGAACATGACCTTTGAGAGATCGAATGCTACCTCAAGGTAATGGTCGCTGAAGGAAAAATTCTGTTCCGGGTCCAGGACTTCCAAAAGAGCGCTTGACGGATCTCCGCGAAAATCAGTTCCGATCTTGTCTACTTCGTCGAGCATGAAAATGGGATTATTGGAGCCGGCTTTTTTCACGCCCTGTATGATCCTTCCCGGCAGTGCTCCCACGTATGTTCTCCTGTGTCCCCTGATTTCCGCCTCATCGCGGATTCCGCCCAGAGACATACGCATAAATTTCCTTCCCAGGGCCCTGGCGATGGATTTCCCCAGCGATGTTTTACCCACGCCGGGCGGGCCCACAAAGCACAGGATGGGGCCTTTCATATCAGATTTCAGTTTTCTGACGGCGAGGTATTCAAGAATCCTCTTTTTCACCTTTTCAAGATCATAATGGTCTTCATTCAATATCGTGTTTGCCCCGTCTATATCCAGGTTATCTTCTGTTGATTTCGACCAGGGAATGTCTGTGAGCCAGTCGAGATATGTCCTCGAAACCGTGTATTCCGCCGACATGGTGCTCATTTTTGAGAGCCTGTCCATTTCCTTTTCCGCTACCTTCTGAACCTCCTCGGGCATTTTCGCGTCAACAATCTTCTTGCGGATTTCTTCTATCTCATTCATCCGGTCATCTGTCTCGCCGAGCTCTTTCTGAATGGCTTTGAGCTGTTCCCTTAGATAGTACTCTCTCTGGGTTTTGTCGATGCCTTCTTTTACGTTGGACTGTATTTTACTGGAGAGCTCAAGCGTTTCCACTTCCCTGTTGAGGTAGATGGTGATCTTCTTAAGCCGTTCCTTCAGGTCAATCTTTTCGAGAATCTCCTGTTTTTCCGTCACGGAGATATTGATTGTCGACGCTATCAGATCGGCAAGGTTGCCGGGGTTTTCTACCTTCGTTGCGATCTGGGCGAGTTCTGAGGACAGGTAAGGCGCCATTTCGATGGCCTTCCGGTAAAGGTTCTTAAGGTTCAGATACATGGCATCGATCTCAATGTCCTTCTGGTAGTCCTCGAAAATGGGCATAATGCTTGCCCTCAGATGGGGTTCTTTCTGGGTGAATTCTATCAATTTAAATCTGCATATACCCTGAATGACAACCCGCTGGCTGCCATCCACCATTTTGACCATCTTCATGATTGTAGCGACGGTCCCCACAGTATAGAGATCTTCGATATCGGGTTCTTCAATGTCAGGATTCTTCTGCGTAATGATGGCGATCATCTTGTCGTCGTTCATCGCCTCATCGATGAGTTGTATGGACTTCTCTCTGCCCACTATGAGCGGCATTACAAGATCGGGGTACGCTATGGTACCCCGAAGGGGCAGTATGGGTAACTCTGCCGGAATAAACATCCTGTCTTTAATGCTTTTATCGTTCTTAAATCCTATTACCATTCAGTCCCCCTATTTTTTCACATCTTCAAATTCTGCGTCAACAACGTCGTCGTCACCTTTTTGCCCGCCCTGAGGACCGCCCGGCCCTTGTCCGGCCGAACCGTCTCCCGGAGGAGGTGTCTGTGAGGTTCTCTTATAGAGCATTTCTGCCAGCTTATGGGAAGCTTTGGTGAGATCGTCAATGGCTTTCTTGATCTGGTCAGGGTTCCCGCTTTTTACCGCTTCTTTTGCCGGAGCAAGCGCGTCTTCAATGGTGCGTATATCTTCGGCAGACATCTTGTCTCTGTTTTCATTTAATGTTTTTTCTGTTGTGTAGACGATATTATCGAGCTGGTTTTTCTGTTCTATCTCCTGCTTTCTTTTCTTATCTTCCTCTGCGTGCATCTCAGAATCCTTCACCATTCTCTGGATTTCTTCTTCGTTAAGACCCGTTGACGCGGTGATGCGGATACTCTGTTCCTTTCCGGTGGCCTGGTCTTTGGCAAAGACGTGGAGTATGCCGTTGGCGTCAATATCAAAGGTAACCTCGATCTGCGGAATGCCGCGCGGCGCAGGGGGAAGACCGACAAGGTGAAATTTACCCAGTGTCCGGTTGTCCCTGGCGAATTCTCTTTCTCCCTGAAGTACGTGTATTTCAACGCTCGTCTGGCTGTCTTCAGCAGTAGTGAACGTCTGACTCTTCTTTGTGGGGATCGTCGTGTTTCTTTCTATGACCCGTGTCATGACGCCGCCCAGTGTTTCAATACCGAGAGAAAGAGGGGTTACGTCGAGGAGCAGGACGTCTTTTACTTCGCCCGCAAGAACACCGGCCTGCACTGCCGCTCCGAGGGCCACGACCTCATCGGGGTTCACGCCCCTGTGCGGTTCTTTACCGAAGAAACTTTTTACCACTTCCTGGACCTTTGGTATCCTCGTGGAACCGCCGACGAGGACAACCTCATCTATTTTTCCGGCAGTCAGTTTGGCGTCATCAAGGGCCTTTCTGCACGGCTCTATTGAACGCTGTATGAGGGCGTCGGCAAGCTGTTCCAACTCAGCCCTTCTCAGTTTCAGATTGAGATGTTTCGGGCCTGAAGCATCGGCAGTGATAAAAGGAAGATTAATCTCTGTTTCGACGGTTGAAGAAAGCTCTATCTTTGCCCTTTCCGCCGCTTCCTTCAGCCTCTGAAGAGCCATCCTATCCTTTGAGAGGTCGATACCCTGATCCTTTTTGAATTCACTTACGATCCAGTCAATGACTGTCTGGTCAATATCATCACCGCCCAGATGGGTATCACCGTTAGTCGATTTTACTTCAACGACATTGTCACCCACTTCGAGGATAGAGATATCAAATGTGCCGCCGCCGAAATCGTATACAGCAATCGTCTCATCCTTTTTCTTGTCCAATCCATAGGCAAGAGCGGATGCTGTCGGTTCGTTGATGATCCTGAGCACGTTCAGTCCGGCTATTCTGCCCGCGTCTTTGGTCGCCTGTCTCTGTGAATCGTTAAAATAGGCCGGTACCGTTACAACGGCATCGTCAATCGTTTGGTTCAGATAGGCTTCTGCGGACTTTCTCAGTTTCTGGAGTACGTAAGCTGAGATCTCCTGAGGTGTGTATTGTTTGCCGCGCACATCAACCCTGACGTTTCCGTCCTGGTCACCGACGACTTTATAGGGAACGGTCTTTATCTCTCCCTGAACTTCATTGAATCTTCTACCCATGAACCTTTTTATTGAAAAAATCGTGTTTTCAGGGTTTGTGATTGCCTGTCTTTTTGCAGTTTGGCCGACAAGTATCTCACCGTCTTTCGTGAATGCCACAACGCTCGGTGTGAGCCTGCTGCCTTCTTCGTTTATGATAACTTTTGGCTCACCGCCTTCCATGATAGCTACCACCGAGTTTGTTGTTCCCAAATCTATTCCAATTACTTTCTTAGCCATACCTCTATCCTCCTGAAATAAAATTCATAATAGTAAAATTTAGCGTCTACTGCAATATAATGCCCGTGTACAGGGTTGTCAACATCGTAAGACAAAATAATTCAGCGATTTTGAATAATTGATAACATATTAAATACACATGTAAATTCGAAATCCCCAATAGTCATTAGAGCGTTGAGAATTCAGGGATTTAGAACTTTGAATTTGTCTTCACATGTATCCGCGCACAGGCAAAAGCAATGAGAAAAAAGATGAAGTTTATAATAACGATGGTGGCCCCTGCCGGCAAATTAAGAGCAAAAGAAACAAAAATACCTGATAAAACTGAAGAAATACCGGACAGGGCTGAGACAATAATCGTTGTTTTGAAACTCTTCGCGATTTGCATGGCAGTCACTGGAGGAAGGATGAGAAGGGCGGAAATCAACAAAATTCCGACCACTTTCATGGCGAGAACAACCGTGATGGCAGTCAGCAGGACAAGAATTTTGTTAATGAGAGATGTTCTTATCCCGGAAGCTTTTGCCGATTCTTCGTTAAAAGTTATAGAAAAAAGCTCCTCATAATATAAAATAACAACGACAATTAGTATTACGGAAAGTGATATGGAAATTATTACCTCTGTTTGATTTATTGCGAGGATATTTCCAAAGAGATAGCTGAAGAGGTCGATATTAAAACCTCCCGCTACGCTCGCGAAGATAATGCCGGTGGCTATACCTATAGATGAAACAATCCCAATAGCGGCATCGCCATACAGGCGGGCTTTTTCCATGAGTTTTAGTATTCCCAGCGCGCCGAGCGTGACAATGGGAACGGCCACATAGAATGGAGATGATTTCAAAAGAAGCCCAACCGCCACGCTTCCAAAGGTGACATGGGCGAGCCCGTCGCCGATAAGGGAAAGACGACGGAGCACCAAAAAGACTCCCAGCGTTGAACACAATATGGCGATAAAGGAGCCGGCAATGAGAGCCCTCTGGATGAAACCATGGCTGAGAAGATCAAAAATATTCGTCATGAAACAAATCCCAATATCCAAATCATAATATCCAAATCTCAATAATCAAATCACAATAACCAAATATAAAAATAATAACCAATAATCAAACTACAATCACCAAAAAGTAAAGATAATGAACAATAACCAAATCATGATAAGCAAACAGAAAGAATAATATTCACATACCAAATCACAATAACCAAACATACAAGACAATTTAGGATTGGAATTTGGAGTTTGGTCATTGGAATTTGCCTCATTCATCGTGTTTGTGGCAAATAATGTGCTGCGAATATTCACCGAAATAGTCCGACATCTCACGGGAAGCGCAAAAAGTGTCAAAGCCGCCGAAAAAAATTACTTTTTTATCGATATATAAAAGCTTTGAAGCGTATTTTCCGATTGTACCCATATCGTGAGTGATCATAATGATCGTCAATTTTTTCTTGTCGTTTAACTCTTTTAAAGTGTTGTAGAATTTTTCTCGTCCTTCCGGATCGAGAGCGGTTGTGGGTTCATCAAGAATAAGCAGATCCGGTTCGCTGACCATTGCCCTTGCGATGAGGACCCGCTGCTGTTGACCGCCGGAAAGTTCACCAATAAGTTTCTTTTTGATATTTGCTATGTCCATTAATGACAGCGCATTATCAATTGTTTTTTCATCACCTTTTCCGGTCCGCTTGGGAAATTGTTTCTTTGAAAGGAGGCCCAGCGCTACTATCTCCCTTACCGTGGCGGGAAAATGAGGATTGAAATAATTTGCCTTTTGCGGCAAATAGCCGACTCTCTGCCAGTCGGTAAAATCAACCGGCGGTTGTCCAAAGAGATTGATTTTTCCCCGCGCGGGTTTGAGGAAGCCGAGGGCAAGTTTTATCAGGGTCGTTTTTCCCGAACCGTTTGGTCCGACTATGCCGACATAATCCCCAGCCGCTACTTGAAAAGAAATGTCTGTTAATATCTCGGTGGCATTATACTGTAAATAAAGTTTATCGGAAGCGAGTGCGGTTATTGACATTCAAGACCGACCTTCAAATTCGCAAGATTTTCTTCCATGAGCTTAATAAACGTTTTCCCCTGTTCCAGGTCATCTTTCCCTACATTGTGCGCCCCGTTTAGCTTAAGGAGGCGAACACCTGTTTCTTTGTTAAGGATGTCTGCGATTCTCGGCGTTACAAGTTCTTCATAATAGATGTATTTGATACTTTGCTCACGAATTGTTTTTTTTAGATTAATAATTTTTCGCGGAGTCGGCTCAGCGTCAGGAGATGAGCCGTAAGCGGATATATAATGCAGTCCGTATCGGGAGGCCAGATAATTAAAAGCGAAATGACCGCCATGAACAAAAGTGTCTTTACCGCATCCTGAAAGAGTTTTTTTGAATGTTTCATCTAATTCCCGCAACTTTGTTTTGTAGGCGTCGGCATTTCGCTTATAGTAATCTCTATTCACGTAGTCCTGCCGCGTAAGTCCTTCAAGAATGGTGTCAACCATTTTTTGAGCATTCACAAAATCAAGCCAGATATGGGGATCATAAACTCCATGCTCACGACGTGTTATGGAATTTTGTCCGTGATTTTCTTCTTTATGATTTGACGTGTTTTTAAGGAGGTTTATTCCTTTGCTTGTGTCAATAACAAGAAGATTTTTATTGTCTGTTGCCTGAAGGATCTTTTCCGCCCAGGGCTCCATGTATTTGCCGGTGTAAATAAATATATCGGCATTATTGATTGTGATCATGTCTCCGGGTTTTGGTTCAAAGCTGTGGGCTTCCATACCGGGAGGCAAAAGGAGAGATACATCCGCCTTTTCGCCGACAATTTCCCTCGAAAAGTCAAAGAGCGGGAAAAGCGTGACAACGAGAGACAGTTGCTTTGATTGCGGAACAAAAGCCTCTTCTTTCTGACATGAGGCGATGAGGACGGCCGTTACGCATGCAATAAAAAGAGAAAAGAAAACCTTATTCTTCATGGTGTCGTTTCTTTCGCGATAATTGTTCCCGGGCCGAGCATTCTTTACAAAAACCAAAGACCTGAAGGAAGTGAGAAACAATGTCACCCTTGAGTTTTTTTCTTACCTCTTCTTCGATTTTATCCATGCCGCAAAAAGACAGATCCTGCACTTTTCTGCAAACCGTGCAGACGAAGTGGTGATGGTGCCGATCAGTGTTATGGCATAAATAATAATAGAGTTGACGGTTCGGGTGAATGATCTTGATGATGATGTTCTCTTTAGCGAGATACTCAAGGTTTCGATACACTGTCGGTAAACCCACAGAGGAGAAGCGTTTTCTTAATTTCTTCCAGATATCTTCGGGGCCGAGATACGTTGATTCTGCCGCGAGAATATCCAGCAGAGCAAGCCGCTTCGGAGTCGCCTTCAACCGGGAATTTCTCAGTATCTTTTTAAAATCTCCGTTTTCTTCCATTATATCTGAAGTATTTAAATAGAAATCATTTTTATTTAAAGTATAGATTGGAATATCAGTGAGGTCAAGAAGAAAGGACATGACAGGGAGGTAAATGCTGAATTCTAATCTAGAAATCCTAAACGCTGATCACATACACTGAGAAAGAAAATGAAACCAACCTCGAAGGAAGAATGTTAAACAAATGTTCCGAGGGAACAACCGGTTAAGAAGCTGGGGGGTGAATAACTGCCGAGAAGCGGACGAGATTGGGTTTTGTTGCTATTTTTCGATTTCGTAGCCTTTTTTCATCCACTCGGGATAACCTTTATCAAATAACATAATATGTGTATACCCAAGTTTTTTGGCTGCGACTGCAGCCGCTACACTCGGCGGCATTCACCCGGACTTACCTCTGCAATAAAACACGATGGGAGTGCTTTTTTCCTCCGGCAACAGTGTATTGAGGGTATAAAATTTTTCCTGGGATATGTTGATTGCTTTCGGTATATGGCCCTGTTTGAATTCGAATTCGGTACGCGTGTCAATAATGAGGAGTCCCGGATTTTCACTGATGAGACTTTTAAGTTCTTCGGCGTTTATATCACTTGCCAATGATATGGTGCAGGACATGAT
>CAZXVZ010000124.1:0-8444 GCA_964644085.1 uncultured Syntrophus sp.
TTTGGTATGTTGGCTGTCGCGTCCTTGTTCATACCCTTCACGAAGGATTTCTTACTCTTTTTCCCAATATTATTTGTAGTCGGGTTTTCTGCGGGAATCTATGGCCCGGCAATTATGCCTCTGATTAGGGAACATTTCGGTGAAAAAAATTTGGGTAAAGTAATTTCGATCTATGATTCCGCGGCGCCGGTAGCTATATTCTCCGTTCCTTTCTTTGCGCTTTTTCTTTTCACATTTCTTCAATGGAGAGAGATTTTTTACGTGGTCGGAATTGTACTTATCGGTATTTGCGTATTCTTTTCTTTTGCGGGAGAGGAGTTGAAAGTGAATCAGCCTCATAAGACCGTTCTTAAAGAACTGGTTGGCAGGAAATCTCTCTGGTCATTGATGGCAATGATGTCTCTCGCAATGGGAGCTAATATGGGAATCTATAATATTCTGCCTCTTTTTCTCACGAAAGAATTGTCTTTAGGTATCGGACATGCGAATGGTCTGCTGGGGGTATCACGCTTGGGTGGCGTTGGAGTGGCAGTAATCTGTGGCTTTCTTATTGATCGATTTGATCTTGGCAAAATCATGTTTATCTTAATGATCATTTCTGGTATTCTCACGATTTGTCTTGGTATTATGCCAGCCTCTCTCATAGGGATTACACTTTTCTTGCAGGCTGTTTTTATTACTGCCATCATGCCTATCGGCTTTGTGTGTATTGCGAGATTATTTGATCGAGAGACTATGAGTATGGCCGTCGGTTTCATAATGCCAGTGGGCACATTATTTGGAGGTGGCCTAATTCCTTATCTGCTAGGTCTCTCAGGGGACCTGCTTAGTTTTAGATTTGGCATCATAGCCCTAGGTATATTGCTTACTTTGACAAGTTGGCCCGTCCTCTCTCTAAAACATCTCGGAATATCTGAACCGAAGAGAATAAGTATTTAGTATATGTAGGGAATCAATAATATCTTAGGCAGGAGAAGCAACAATGAAGAAGTGTAAGGGACTCCCCCTAGCATTACCAATAAGCAAAAAGATGGAAGACAGTCTGTCGGTGAACTTAAGAAGTCATGTTTCTGCCTTAATGAGTAATTTGCTCAAAGACAAAAGACTTCGCAAGGAAACAGAAGCTGGCATGTTTTGATATACTCATTGTGAACATTATGGCTGAGCAGAAAACTATCATGACACTCCACACTATGAATTGCGGCGGAGCTTGCATTCTGAAGCTCCATGTCGAAGATGGTGTAATCCGTAAGATTACTTCCCATGGCGACATCCCCAGAGAAAATTCCTTCGAAAAGGATGAGTGTCTCCAGCCGATCCAGAGAAGGGCATGCTTGAAAGGTTTCAGCGAACTAAATAGAATATATGCCCCGGATAGGTTGAAGCACCCCTTGAAACAAACGGCAGAACGCGGAGATGTTCGAGGTTTCAAGCGTATCTGTTGGGACGATGCGCTCGACACCATCGCCCGGTGGTATGTAGAAATGCAGAAGAGAAAAGACGAACTGGGATATCTCCCCGTTTGGGACCTTGGTGGAGTCACCCCATACCTTGGGCCATATTTGAAAAGGTTTGGTGTTCCCTCCTTCGGTAATGCCGCGGCAGCCATGGAGGCATCGATAGGCGACCGGAGGACCTTTTTTGGAAATCCCCCGATTGACATATTCAACTCCCACTACATCATAATATGGGCAAATGACGTCCCGGCGAGCATTCCAATGCTTCCTTTTTTTATCATCAAAGCCAAAGAAGCAGGGATTCCCGTCACCGTCGTGGATACTCGATATACTGATACCGCCGCTTCAATGGCAACGGGGTTCGGTGACGTACCGCCGTTGATCTGCCTGAGGCCCGGCACAGATGGAGCGTTGCTTGCGGCGATGGCCAATGTCATATTTCGCAAAGGGCTCTATGACGTAGCATTTCTCAGAAAATATTGTTTCGGATTCTTTCCGGGGGACAGTGTGACAAGCCGTTCCCCCCGCAAGAACCCTGTAACCGGCGAACCTTTCGCAGGAAAGACTTTTACCGTTCCTCCGGAGTGCTCTTTTGTCGAGTATCTCGACCAACTGGAAAAAGAGCATGGAGGGTATGAGGGAGTGCTTCGCTGGGCTTCCATGCTGACGGGCACTCCAGCAGAGGTGATAGAGAAATTTGCGGTAAAATACGCTGAGGCAAAACCCGCTTTCATCTTTTCCAGTTGCAATGGAGGTGCACAACGGACGGAAAACGGCATGTATTTCTCATGGCTGATGATCGCCTTAAGCGCCATGACAGGGTACATAAACAAGCGGGGAGGGGGGTTCGGCGAGATCAGATTCGACGACGGCTACACTGTAAGACTTGCTCCTCAGCCGCCTTTAACTTCCATCCAGCCTAAGAAGGCCATATTGTTCTCCATGTCCAGGTCCGATGATGTGATACTGTATGGCCGTGACGGCAGAACACCTGAACAACTCAGAGAAGACGTACTCATTATGAACGGGATAGACCTGGGACCGGAAGCGAGGTTGCGGTTGGAGATGATTGTCAGGGGGGCAGCACGCGTAAATCCTTTCAATCAGAGCCAGAATGTCAACAAAAGAACCCTGGCCTGGAAAAAACTGAAATGTGTAGTGTCATACGAGCGTTTTATGACGGCAACGGCTGCATGGTCCGACATTGTCCTTCCTTCTATAACGGATTTTGAACAAAGTTTTTTCGTGACCAGGTTTGTTTCCGATACTTTTGTGGTGAATGGACCCATTGAACATATGTATGAGGCAAAGCCGGATTGGTGGATCAATGAGCAGATTGGCAGAAGGCTTGGCCTCGACTTTGGGCGACAAGGTCTCACAGACAAAGAGATAATGAAGCAACAATGGAACACCGCCTCGATTCCAGATCTCTACAAAGAAATTCAACCCTCCGTCAAGCTGCCTGGTTTCGAAGAGATCCTCGATAGCGCAAATTTTCAATTGCCTGTGCCTCCCGAAAAAACCTTTATTCATGCAGCTTCCATCGAACCGGGGGAGTTTTACACGGAAACGGGTATGATCAACTTTTATTCGCCTTTTCTGGCAGAAAGAAAGAGAGCGGTTCTGAATGTGTCAAAAGCCCAGTATGTGAGAGCTTCTGAAGGCTACGAGGAGATTCTTGAAAACGGGGGAAAATTGGGACAAAAAGGGGTGAAGTATACTCTGCAGTTTATTACACCCCACGTTAGTCAAAGGGCGCACACAACTTTCGATAACGTTCCCGTATTGAAGGAACAATTTCCTCATTCGGTGCAGATTCATCCTGACGATGCTGCCGCAAGGGATATTCTTGATGGTGAGATGGTGTATGTCTTTAATGACGTAGGTTGTATTAAGCTACCAGCCAGACTTACCAGAAGAATCATCCCGGGAGTTGTAGCGATAGGACAGGGTGCATGGTACAGACCGAGTACCTCGGAAACCTTCGAGGCTTGGCTTCCTATTGATGGCGACGGAAAACCGGAAAGACACGAGGTGCCAGTTGACGTGGGGGGTTGTGTCAACACTATAACAAAGGACGTGAATTCCGGCATCCTGGATCCCTTTTCACCTGACAGTGCGGGCATGAACGCGGGGGGTGCCCTTTGCGAAATAACGAAAATAAAGCCACAATAGCAGCGGAGAGAGGCAGGTTTATTTGTCAAAACAGTGGGGTTTCTTTTTCGATCAGACCAGATGTGCAGGCTGCAAAGCATGCGTACTTGCCTGCAAGGCATGGAACGATGACAAAAGGGGTGATGCACGGCTCAACCAGCGCTTGGATTGGCTCGCAACCGGAGAATATTCCGAACCGGGGGAATATGAGAACCCGCCCGGAAGCACCGGCGAACAGAACTATGAAGAATACCGTCGATATCAAATGAAGGAGAATTGGCGCAGAGTTATGGTCACCGAATACGGCGATGCTCCTCCGAACGTGGACGTGTTGAATCTGAGCATTTCCTGCAATCACTGCGACAACCCGGCCTGCGTCAATGCGTGCCCGACAGGATACATTTACAAGGAGCCTGATTATGGAGCGGTTCTTGTGAATGAAAAAAAGGAGTGTCTTTCCTGTGGACGCTGCAGTAAAGCGTGTCCCTGGGGAGCCCCTCAGTTTTATGACAATGATCTCAAGAAGTATGGGCCGGAGGGTGCGGCAAGACCCCGTATGACTAAATGCACGTTTTGTATCGATAGAATACGAGAAGGATTGAAACCAGCCTGTGTTGCGGCGTGTCTCATGCGAGCCCTGGATGCAGGCCCGATCGATGAGCTGAAGGAGAGATATCCCGACTGGACGGATGAAGTGGAAAATTTCTCCCCCTGCGAAAGATCTTCTGCTCATCTTAGTACAAGACCAAACATTCTTTTCAGAAAAAAACACAGAAGGGTTTAGCCGTGATTGAACCATAAACCCACGCCAATGTGGTTTCGTGGATGTTGTTTAAAATCTTACATAGGAGGTCATTATGAAGAAACGATTTTTTCTCGCAGTAACACTTGTATGTGTCGGTATTTTTCTCTGTGGTTTTGGCCAGGTCTATGCTCAGGACAAATATCCGAGCAGACCCATTGAGATTGTAACGTCATTTCCAGCAGGAGGTCTCTCGGAAATGTGGGTTCGCACGGTTTCCAAATATATGGAAAAGATCCTCGGTCAGCCTGTGGTAAACTTGCCAAAACCGGGCGGTGGTAACGTCATTGGATTTACTTACGTTGCGAATGCCCGCCCCGACGGCTACACCTTGTTAAATCAGGGTGATTATTTCATGCCAATACTGAATAAGACGGCAACCTATAAGCTGGAGGATCTCCGTGTAATCGCGCAGGTATCCCGAAACGGCAATGTTCTCTGCGTGGCAGCAGATGCGCCATGGAAGACGTATAAAGAGTTTGTGGATTACTCGAAGAAGAACGGAAACATCAAGTACGGTCATCCTGGGTTGGGGACAAACGTCTACTTCAGAACTGAGAATCTCAACAGGCAGGCAGGGCTTAGAATGGTTGGACTTCCAAGGCAGGGCGATGCCGAAATCCTGAGCGGTCTTCTTGGAAACCACATAGCAATCGGGGCACTCAGCGTTGCTTCCGCGCGGCCGCTCATAGAAGCTGGCAAGTTACGAGCGCTCTTTAGCTTTGATCCACCCAAGGACTTTGGCCTTGATCCATCAATCCCTGACTTTGCTTCAGTATACGGGAAGAGTTTCCCTGACATTCCAGTGCGGGTTTATCTGATAGCGCCTGCCAAGACACCGGAACCTATCATAAAAACACTTGAGAACACAATTGAAACAATTTGTAAAGATCCAGGATTTATTGCTGACATTGCAAAAATGAATCAGAAAGTTGAATATGTGCCTGGCAAGACAATCATGGAAAATCATATACCAGTTGCAATGAAACTCGTCAAGGATATGATGGCAGATCTGCCGCCGACAAAATAAAAGAGTTACAGGGAGGACACAATGAGCGAAAGCAAGTACGGGAAATATATTCTTACCCAACAAATTCTTCCAAAAAAGCTTCAGGAGATGATGGCTGACCCGAAAAATAAAGGAAGAGGCACCCGGATATTGTACCTCGACGACAAGATAATACCCGGTGCGTTCTATCTCTCCGCAGGATGGTGGTTGAAACCATCTGCATCCGAGAACCAACCGGCCCCACACAGTCATGAATTCGATGAAGTATTGGCCTTCTTCGGCAGTAATCCGGAAGATCCGCTTGATCTTGGCGGAGAAGTAGAACTTTGGTTGGGTGACGAAAAGCACCTCATACAAAAGAGCTGTTTGGTTTTTGTGCCTAAAGGGCTAGTTCATTGTCCCCTCGTGGCTCGGCGGGTAGACAGACCAATTTTGCATTTCTCCACAGCCCCGGCGAACAGTTATTCGAAAGAGGAAACATAAGGGGCTATGCACCGGACATAATCAAGAACAGTTCGAGGGCAACATGAGGTAAACGATGCAAGCTCTCTGGATAAATGCACTGGAAAAAAATGGTCGCATTCTTGGGGACTGTTTTGGTTTCAGTGCAGGATTAGTATAGCTACAGGAGTGTGACATATGAGGGTATTCATGGAGGCATGTGGTACGACGTTCAACCATAATATTGAGTGGCTTCAGGTCCACTTCTAAAGCTGCCTCCACCATTTTTCAACGGCTATGTCCTGATTAACCTTTGGGAGACAGAGAATTTCCCCGTGGCTTTTTTCTGATACCCAGTTTTTTCATCCTTGTCGTCAAGGTGAAAGGGTTTATGTCGAGCAGTTCTGCGGCGCCTCCCGGACCATGAATCTTCCAGCCTGATACCTCAAGCGCTTCCAGGATATGCTGCCGTTCATTTTCCCTGAGGGTGACAAAGCTGTTCGATGAAATGTTTGCGGATTGCGAGATGTCCAGTGCAGGTAACTGGAATGTATTACCTTGACTCGAAATAACACCCCTTTGAATGATGTTTTCCAATTCACGGATATTTCCTGGCCAGTTATGATGGACCAGCCTTTCCATTACTCCTTGCCTGATTTTCCGGAATGTTGTTCCTTGTTTGGAGTTGTAGATATTTAGGAAATGATGGACCAGCAGGGGGATATCTTCTTTTCGTTCCCGCAGTGGCGGAATGCTGATGGGAAAGACCTTGATGCGATAATAGAGGTCCTCCCGAAACCTTTTTTCCTTTACCTCCTTTTCAAGGTCTCGGTTTGTCGCGGCGATGAGCCTGAAGTCGGAAGTAAGAAGGTCCTTGCCTCCTCCCACTCTCTCGAATTCTTTGCTCTGCAGCACGCGAAGGAGTCTGGCCTGGACTTCTAAAGACAGGTCTCCAATCTCATCAAGAAACAGTGTCCCCCTGTGTGCCATTTCAAACCTGCCGATGTATCGGCTTGTCGCGCCCGTGAAGGCTCCTTTTTCGTGACCGAATAATTCACTCGTAATGAGGCTTTCTGTTAGGGCGCTGCACTGGACAGTAATAAAAGATCCGTCACGCCTCAGGCTTTGATGATGAATAGCTTCGGCCACTAGATTTTTTCCCACGCCTGTTTCGCCCAGTATTAAAACGGTCGTATCGGTTTTCGCGACCTGGCCAATCTGTTCCAGGATGTGTATAATCGCCGGGCTTACCCCCATAATTCCTTCAAAATGGTCGGTTTGAGAGCGGATTCCGTCATAGACAATCTCTCTTTCCTCTTCCTTCTGGTGGAGTTTCTGGATTTCCTGACGGGCATTGGCGCCATCGAGGTCAAGGGCCGCCAGTGCCGCGAAATATGTAATAAGAGTCAGATCAGATTCTTTGAAAGCGTTATTAAGCAATCGATTATCATGATAGAGAACGCCGATCATTTGATCGTCCATTGTAATTGGAACGCAAATACTGGAACCAATATCCCTTTCCGGAAAAGAATTATTCTCTTCCTCTGATCTGGGTTTAAAAATGCGACCCTTACGTGTTTTTACCACATCCCAGATGATCTCCCTGGCATGGGTAAAGCTCTCATGATAAATTTGTTCAAGCGTAAGACCCTTTGAAGCCCGAAGCTGGAGCGTAACGGGATGAGTTGTCTCATCTACGAGCAAAAGCGCTCCCCTCTCAGCCCCGGTAAGTCTGTTCACCGTTGCGACAATTTGCTGAAGCAGCTTTTTGCTTTCCTTCCTGGAGGCCATTTCTTCTTTCAAATGAAGAATTTCCGCGAGAATAGTACTTTCAAAATTCCGGTCCTGTACAAGTGCCCTTAAATCATCGGGAATCATCTCTATGTTTGCCGACGACAGAATCTTAGAAACGGTTTGCATCGTCTCTTCAGCCTTCTTCTTTTTCCCCATTGATGAATAATGTTGCGACAAATCGAGGTATGTTTTGGCCAGTTCGATCTGATTACCCGACTCTTTAATCAGTTTAATGGATAAAAGAAAGAGCCGGATAATCTCTTGCCCTGATTCTCCTTTTGATTTTTTCAATAACGCTTTGGATCTGCAAGCGATTCCTTTTATGAAAATATTCTGGGATTTAAGCCCTTGTTCGATTTCCTGTGCAAGCGAAAGGTTCTGTGCGGGTTGCAGTTGACCTGTTTCGATAGCCCAGCATATTGCGGATACATAGTAGGGAAGTAACGAATGAAGAGATGCTTCCCGTCTGTGTTGAAGAAATTTCTGAAGGTATTCAGTTGCCTGAATTGTATCACCCTGTATGTAATGAACGAGAGCCAGTAGCAGGGCTACACCGATTTCAACTCCATAATTACGGGTTTCCTCGGCATCCCTGAGTGAGGATTTTAAATAGAGAACGGCGTCCTCAACGCGATTGATGGATAGCATGACCATTGCAATGATGGACGCGGAATATGCCGACAAATACCGGTCGCCCTTCTGAAGACAGTGCCTGTGAATGGTGTCCAGAAGCCCCAACCCCTGAGTAGTTCTGCCTACAAGTGCATAACTGTGACCGACCATCAGG
>CAZXVZ010000125.1:0-8411 GCA_964644085.1 uncultured Syntrophus sp.
AATATCTCTATTCCTGATGAAGCAATGAAATCCCCCGAGATTTATGAAGTTTCAGGAGAAGCCTCCGTACCTTTAGGTGAAGAAAGAGGCTTTGCAGAAACAACGATATCCGGGGCAGCAGAAACAACCCTTGAAAAAATGAGAACTGTTGATGTCACCTCTCAGACATCTGACCAAACCACGATCGTGGAGGCGACAAAACCGGAAAATGCCTCGCAAGATATCACCGCAAAAGAAACCGAACCGAGACTTCCATGGATGGCCTGGCTCAGAAGAAAGCTGAAAGGAAAATCGATTGTTAATGAATCTCCGGAGAAATCTCTGGAAGCTACCCTTGAGTCTCGAGTTGCAATTACACAAGTAACTGAAGGAGAGGAGTCACCGGAAGAGTATAGGGGAGCTACTGAAAAAATCGAACCCTTTACACATGAAGCGGCTGGAGAAGAATCACAAGAGGAAACACTGGTGACGAACGATATCTCTCATAAGGACGAGACGATTCCCACCGCTGATGAAGAAATCCAGACGCTTATGCCGGATCTGAATTTTGCGAAGCCCACAATACCTTCACCGGTATCAGACTATTTTATTGACTCTTCCCTTACTATGTCCCCGGAAATAGTTCTTGGAGATATTCCCTCAGTTCATGAACTCGCCCCTATGTTTGATCAAAACCGCGTGTCGGAAATAATGCAGGTGGAAGGGGTTCCTCAAGAAATTTCTATTCATGAAATGGCTGTCATTGAAAAAATAGAGCACGGCATGATTACAGATAAAATCTTTCAAGACGAACCTCCCGGCCTTCCCACAGGCGCAATTCTTGGATTTAGCCCTCAAAAGCTATTTATTGAAACTGCCCGCGAGAACGAACTGTTTGCAGGCATTTCTTTGACTGATAAGATTTCCATTATCAATGAAGAAATACAATTACCAATAATTACCCGATATTCAGAAAAAACTGCTATTGCTCTTCCGGAAGAAAATGATTCCACGGAAACAACGATATCCAAAACTAAGGAAGCGGCCTCGGAGGAGCTTTCTTCCGATGATATGATTTTTCACATATCTGATGAAACCGGAACTGTGGAAATGACCCATTTGGAAGAAGTAGAACGGGTATTCTCCAAACAGGAAACCCAATCGAGATTGCCATGGAAGAGATGGGTTAAGAATAAAGTAAAGAGAAAGTTCAGTAAACAGGATTTCCTCATATCATCCAAAGAGGATATTGAGGAGGCCATAGCCCTTAAAGGCACGGAAGGGATACGGCTTCCGGAAAAAGAACTTCCGGAGTCTTTCATAGAAGTTACAAATGAAACTATTTATCAAAACACAATTTCAGATGGTACATGTCAGAAAGAATTATCTCCCGACGTTTCCATTGAAGAAATTATAGACTATCGCGAAATGCACAAGACAATCACAGAGCTTAACAAGCAGAGGGAAACTGCCGCTATTAAAACGGATGTTGAGGATAAAGAAGAAGATGGTGTGACCGTTATTGAAGAAAGAACGGCTGATATTTCTGAAGTCTACCTATTTTCCGATGGGTCTGCTTTGCCAAAGGTGCTGTTAGAAGGCTTATCCGACGACGAAATTGCTTCCATCTCTGAAGAAGAAAAAGCCGCAATGTTATCCGAACAAAACTCGATTGAAATGGCCGGTCTTGTAGGCATTGTCAACGCGCAGCCAAACCCTTCATACAAGGGACTGCCAATAAGCGTGGCCTACACCTTGAAAAATACTGCCTGCGAAAATCCGGAAGACTTTGTTATGCAGATAACGGTGGCAAACTCTGATACAGGCGCTATTATTGAAACTTTTGAAACACAGATAAATTGTCGTAAAGGCACATTCTCAATTGGCGGCTTTGTTATTTTTACAACTTCTTATGAAACAGGCGTTTACAGATTAAATATGCAACTCGTTTCGGAAAAAACAAAGACATCGCATTTGCTCGCCAATATCCCCCTCGAAATAAAACCTATTTCTTTTAATTTATAAATATCACTTCCGCAAAAAAGGAATGTTGAATCGTGATATGTGCTCCTTCAAAGCTTTTTTGTTGAGGCTATTACCCTGTGATGGATTTTTTAGAATGTGTTTTTCTGTGAAAGACCGCTTTTGCTTTCGACTGTCTCAACGCAACCGACAATCCCCTGCTTGTATAGCCTCCCGGCGGTTTCAAAGAGAATATATTTCGTTGACAAAAGAGGAATTTTCAATTCTTCTGCAAGTTTTGTCGTTTCCGGTAATGGGCGTTTTCCCCGAACGATGATAATGGCGGCAATATCGAGTATATTGGACGTGCTCACAATTTGGGGATTCGTTAAGCCGGTCAACAGCATACTTCCGCTTTTTGCAAAAGCGAGCACATCGCTCATTAAATCCGCTCCAAATGCTGTCTTAACCTCCTTATCCAACTGATCGTGGCCAACAAAGATTTCAGCATCAAGTATCGTTTTAATCTCACGCAGAGTCACTCTTTTCTCCTTTTCTTATGCTCCACCTGCTGTTCCTTAAAAAATTACTCCGTATTTCCCGTTATTTAAAAATATATAATTTTCTGTAGGAAGTTGCAAGCTGAACCTTGTAAAATAATGAACCGTGAAAAATAAATAGATTCAAAAACATCGCTATGCATTATCCTTTTACAACATGCTGGTATGTAGCGCATTCATGCATTCTGTACAAAGACTACGGTTGAATTTTATCTCGCAGTATTCTTGCACATAAGCCTCAATGCGCTCCCAATAACCGCTGTCATCGCGTATTTTCTTGCATGTTGAACAGATAGGCAACATACCACTCAGTTGACGGATATCTGCAAGCGCGAGTTCAAGATCTTTATTGGTCGATATCAAGTCGGCCCCTTCAGGTTTGACTATAGAGCTCGTAGATCTGTGCCTCATGAATTTTTAGTGCAAGATCCTGGTTTCCTTCTGCTTGCCATTTTTCCGGTCTTTTGTCCATCTTAAAATATTATCGTCCGAGAATAAACCGATTTACCAGTGTTTTAAAGTATTTTTGAAATCTTTAAACAGCTATGATAATTAGATAATATTATTTCTATTTAGAAGGCTATAGCCATCATCGCCATCCGGCATTTTTTTAATCGTCAGCTTCCCCCGAGTTCATCATCTCTGATTTTGCCCATGTGGCTGAGACTATTTTCCAATCATTCGATTCCTTTCTCAGCGATACGTCAAAGTCATACATGCCGAGCGATCGGGGAATAACATCAGCCACAGAGCCGCTCTTTCCCCCACTGGTAAGCACCGCACGAAACATAACCCTGGTAGACATGTTTTCAATGGATACATTGAGATTCGTAATATAGACCGATATCTTCGGATATATGAAAAAATATCCCGAGAGCATTTTTTTGATATTTTCGTGATTAAACCCCTGAGGATCGTTGTATGTTTTCGAGATGTGGTCCATGATATCCCCGGCATTCTCTTCTTCAGCCGCGGCCTGAATGTCAATGATGACTTTCCTGACTCTGTCCTCCTCGGTTTCCCTATGACAGGCATAAACAGGAACGACCACAGTCAAAATGAAGAGAAACATGACAAATCGTCTCATGGGTTTGGTCCTATCAGAATATGTATATCATTATGGCATCACCGTCAACCGATAACTACTCTTGGATATTACCGCATATTTTTCAATAAACCATCTCACAACAAGAGATGGCCATCTGAACCGTGATGATTTTTCCCTTTCCCGCACCTTTTTCCCCTCCAAACGGCAAGGGAGATAAAAGCAATCGTTTTTTTACGGCACGAAGTAGAACAGAAACGTTTCATGTGATAGAATACCATCTGCATGAGACAATCATATCAAAAACACTTCATTTCACAGGGAACGTTTCCCTCAAAAGCCTGGGCCGAGCAGGTTTTTTCCAGAACAGCCGGAGCGCCCGTCAGTACCGGGAACAAAGTAACGCTTTTGAAAGATGCCGTCGAGAACTACCCCGCGTGGCTTGCATCAATAACAAAAGCCGAAAAATGGATTCACTTTGAGAGTTATATCGTCTACGACGATGAAACAGGCAGGGAATTCGGCGAAGTACTGGCGGTCAAGGCGCGCGAAGGGGTCAAGGTTCGCGTCGCCTATGATTGGCTTGGAGGTCTCGGAAAAACATCACGGCGGTTCTGGCAGAAACTGCGGGAAGCGGGTGCGGAAGTCCGTTGTTTCAATCCACCACGGCTCGACAGTCCTCTGGGATGGATCAGCAGAGATCACAGGAAAATGATTGCCATTGATGGAAAAGTAGCTTTCGTTACGGGGCTCTGTATCGGCAACATATGGGCCGGAAATCCGGTAAAGTCACTTGATCCATGGCGCGATACAGGCATACAGGTCAATGGGCCGGCGATTGCCGACATCGAGGCTGCTTTTTCCCAGATCTGGTCTGTCACCGGGAAACCTCTGCCTGCCGACGAGCTTCCTGATCGGGAATCTATATCATCGGTCGGCAATGTTTCACTGCGCGTGGTATCAAGCACACCAAGCACGGGCGGTCTTTTCCGTCTCGACCTGCAGATCACGGCTCTGGCCCGGAAATCTCTCTGGCTCACTGATGCCTACTATGCGGGTACCACACCCTACGTTCAGGCCCTCCGATCAGCGGCAATGGACGGAGTCGACATACGTCTCCTCGTTCCAGGCTCCACTGATATTCCAATGGTGCGCGCTTTATCAAGAGCCGGATACAGACCATTACTCGAAGCCGGGGTGCGCGTATTCGAGTGGAATGGATCCATGATTCACGCAAAGACCGCGGTCGCTGACGGTTACTGGGCAAGAGTGGGATCAACAAACCTCAATATCGCAAGCTGGATCGGTAACTACGAGCTTGATGTGGTCATAGAAAATGAAGATTTTGCGAAAAAAATGGAAGGAATGTATCTCGCCGATCTTGAGAACGCCACGGAAATTGTTCTCAGAACCGGGCGTTTGAAAAAAACTTTGGATTCATATCACGCAAAATCCATTCATTTCAAGCCTGGAAGGAAGGGAAGTGTGGGTCGGGTCGGAGCCGGCGCAATACGGATTGGTAATGTCGTCGGGGCTGCCATTACCAACCATCGTGCTCTTGGGTCAGCTGAACAACATATCCCTTTTGTGGGTGGAATTATTCTCCTTGTCCTCGCCGTATTGTGCGTTCTCATTCCCAAATGGGTCACTTTCCCGATGGCAATTATATGTGGATGGTTTGGATTTGCTATGCTTATCAAAACAGGGCGGCTATATCTAAAGAAAAACGCTGAAAAAAATAGTAATGAAAAAGAAAATGGAGAAACAGGAATCTCATGAAAGATTACCCTGCGCGATTACGGGTAGTAACGTACAACATCCATAAGTGCGTCGGTCTTGACCGTCTGAGAAGGCCGGAACGAGTGGTAAGGGTCCTTAAGGAAATAGGCGCAGATATCATCGGCCTGCAGGAAGTCGTAAGCATTCAGAAAAACAAGATTGAAGCGGATCAGGTAAGATATATTGCCACTGCTCTTGGTATGGAATACCGTATGCGCATCACGCGCACTTACAGGGGAGGAGTCTGCGGCAATATGCTTTTAAGCTGTTTTCCCTTTCTGTCCGCCCGTTCTTTTGGTCTGAACCGTCCCGGCCGGAAAGAGCGCGCGTGTCTCCACGCTGACCTGGAAGTGTCCAAACATCTCATTCTTCATGTTTATAACGCTCACTTCGGAATATCATTGCGGGAACGCAAATATCAGGCCCTAAATATGATGAGTGAGCTGATGTCGGATCTCAAGCGTCAGAAAGGTACGCGTATTCTTCTCGGTGATTTCAACGACTGGACGCGCAGACTGCCCACCCGCCTTTTTTCTTCACACTTTTCCGGTGAAGATATTATGTGTAAACTTCCCAGGAAAAGTACCTATCCGGGCATCCTCCCGTTCATGCACCTTGACCACATATATTATGATATGGAGCTGGTTCTGGAAAAAGTAAGGCTGCATAAGAGCAGGACAGCCCTCATTGCTTCGGACCACCTTCCTCTCGTTGCCGATTTTGTCATGTATCCCTCATACAGAGTACCGGAGGGCAAACTCAATCTCTGACACTTTTTCTATTTCCACATTTATTGAGGGGCTGAATTATTTGTGAAAAATGAAGGACAACATTATCTCTCTACACGGTCATTGGTTTCCCACCATCAGTTACCGGACATTGAGCAGATTTGAAGGTGAATACTGATCCGTAAGAACTTTAGCGTCGGCACGCCAGTCACGGCTTAACGAAAAGAGGGGCAACAAAAAATCGTTTCCAACACCGAAGGACTTGAATCGTGCTTCAAACAGTTTTGCGTTTCTTTTTATTGTCTCCATTGACGGTAATCCGTCCTTCTTGACAAGAATTATTCTGTTCCCTTGACGTAAATTAAAAAACCTGCCAAAAACTGATTCATATGTCGTAGACTCATGGTCGTAAAGCCGGCTTTGCGACCAGGTATTGGCAACCAGGACACCCGTTGGTGTCATAATCGTTTTTACCTCTCTGAGAAATTCCTGTGTCAAAAGATGTTCAGGTATATAATCATGATCAAAAGCATCCAGTGCGATGAGATCATACTGGATGCTTTTTCTACCCGCACGTTTAACAAACACTCTTCCGTCCTCTACAAACACGTTTATTGGCGCGGATACCCGAAAATTAAAATATTTCTTTGCCACACGCACAACAGCGGGATCTATTTCTACGGCGTCGATCTTTGCTTTTGGAAAAATTCCGGAAAGGACTGATGGAATCGTGCCGCCGCCCAAGCCGATAATCAAAATATTATCAGGTTCAGGCTTAAGATACAACGCGGCAAGCATCATCTTCGTGTATTGAAATACAAGAAGATCAGGATCTTTCAGAGACATACATGTCTGACGTGAAGTTAACAGTTTCGTAAATCGCATGCATCGTTCGCCATCATCTTCATATACAATTATGTTCCTGTATAAAGACCGCTCCGTGTGTATTATGGTTTCCGCTCTCGCAGTAAAAGAAAAGACTGCCGTGATTCCTAACATCATCAGGAACAATACTGTTTTAATTATTTTCTCCATGTTGTTTTCCTGCCCAATATGAAAAAACACCTATGAGTAAAGAAACACCCATCATTGTCCAGAAAATATGGTTTACCTGAAAATAAAGCACAAGATAAAAAGAGGTCAGGATGGTACCCGCCGCGCTGCCAAAAGTTGATACAAAGTAAAGAAGACCAGCGAAATGCCCGCTCTTTCCTGATTCGGTGACCAGAAGACGAACTGCGTACGGCGAAACCATCCCGGATATCATTGTCGGTAAAAAGAAGAGCATCGTAGCGGATACCAACGAACCATATCGGGGGTCTTCAATGAGCATGAATATTCTGTCAAGGACAGTATCACCCACTAACACAACCGGTGTTGCTGATACCGCGGCGGCCATGAGCATCATTGAGAGTTTCCTGAGAGAAGGATTCAGGACAGAAAGGCGTCCCCCGATGAGGTATCCTATAGATAGGGCAAGCATGAAAATAGTGATGACACCGCCCCATACGTAGATGCTGTTACCAAAATTAGGAGCGAGAATGCGTCCGCTCAGCAACTCCACGGCCATCACAAAATAACCTGACCATCCGGCTATAAGGAAAACTGCAAATCTGTTCAATATCCGAATACCTCTTAACTTGTTTGATTGCCATTCATCGACATACATACAATCCCGGTGACCGAAGCCACATAATCTTGAAACGCAACACATTATTCCTTAAAGAAAGTCAGGCGTCAAGAAAATTCATCCCGAATTGTCATTTAATGATATTTCGGTTTTGTTGAAGAAAAACTTCCCGAGGCAAGGGAAGTTGGCCTTTTACCTCAAGCAAAAGTTCCGAAATCAAGCCGAAACATACGAGATAAAACAGCAGGCGAGCGAACCCGGATACTGCGCAGCATGCACCTGAGATATTTACATCATCTTTTGTCAAGATTATCGAGTATCTTCAGGAATTGTTCACGGCTGTTTTCTTTATTTTCCTTCAGGATTCCCTCGTGGTCTGTATTAAATCCGTAACTCTTTAAAACCTTGAGGTGGATACCGTGTTTTAACGGGCCCTGAAGTACAATTACGCCATCGCTGCTTTTACCGGTTTGATAACCAAAGAAAAGACAAAACGGGATGCTGGCTGTTGCTTTACCCTGCCACAGGCTGGAAAGAAATAAGCTTGTGGGAGCAATGTCATCCCACATTGGAACCTTGACTCCCGCCCATCGGGACCATAATGCTTTTTCATCACCACCATAAGGTGTGACAAAAGAGATGTAACCTCTGAGATATTCAGGGGCATTGTTATCACAAAGTAGATCGGAAGAGCACACGTCTGAACTCCAGTCACCGCTCATTATCTC
>CAZXVZ010000126.1:0-8304 GCA_964644085.1 uncultured Syntrophus sp.
ACAAACCTATATGAATGAAGGCAATTTGGTATGGGCGCCACCCGATGAGGTTACCAGAGTGGTTTAATTTGCAATTTATTTCTGGTACGTTTTTTGGTGATTGTAATTTGGTGATTGGTTATTTATAATGGAGGTACTCATTATGGATAAAGCAAGTATTCTCATTGTAGAAGACGAAGAGTCGCAGAGAACATTGCTCTCCGGTCTGATGAAGAAAGAAGGTTACACTATCGGGGAGGCCGGGACAGGAGCGGACGCGCTTGAGTTTTTCAAAAGAGATATTTTTGAACTCGTCCTTCTCGACTATAAACTTCCCGATACTGATGGATTGACGCTCTTAAAAAAATTGAAGGAGATCAATCCGGAAATCGAAGTTATCATGATAACAGCATTCGGGAGTATTGAGAATGCTGTGGGCGCATTAAAAGCCGGGGCTTCAGAATACTTGACCAAGCCTATTGATCTTGACGATCTTCTCTTTAAGATCAAAAAGACAGAAGAAAGAACCTACCTTGTACGGGAAAATCGGGTATTGAAAGAGACGCTGAAGGATCGGTTCAAATCAGAGGATTTTGTCTATCAGAGTGAAAAGATGAACGAAGTGGCAAGTCTCATCGTCCGCATCGCCAAAACAGATTCGACCTGTATCATTAACGGCGAAAGCGGGGTAGGAAAAGAAGTAGTCGTTGATCTCCTCCATTCATTGAGCGAACGGAATAATAATGCCCTCATTAAAGTCAATTGCGCGGCAATACCTGAGACGCTCCTGGAAAGCGAGCTTTTTGGCTATGAAAAGGGCGCTTTCACGGGCGCCTACCAGAGGAAAATAGGGAAATTTGAATTGGCGAACAAGGGGACCATATTCCTTGATGAAGTCGGTGACATACCCCTTGTCCTGCAGTCAAAACTTCTCAGGGTACTCCAGGAACGGGAAATAGAAAGGCTTGGAGGCCTCCACCCTGTAAAAGTTGATGTGAGAATCATCGCGGCAACGAACAAAAACCTCGATGAAGAAGTGAAAAAGGGCGCTTTCAGGGAAGACCTTTATTACCGGCTCAATGTGGTAAACATCCGTGTGCCGCCACTTCGGGAGAGAAAAGATGATATACCGCTTCTTATCGACTTTTTTCTGAAAAAATATAGCGCGAAACACAAAAAGAACGTAAAAGGCCTCACGCGAGAAGCCCGTGATGTGCTCATGAAATATGATTATCCGGGCAATGTCAGGGAACTGGAGAATATCACTGAGAGGGCGGTGGTGCTCACGCGGGGCGATTCTATTTCAAAAGAAGACCTCCCTGCTTTTTCCGATGAGACAAAGGATCTCCTTGAGAAAAATATGAAGGGCACTGTTGAGACTATTGAAAGAAATATGATACTTGACGCGCTCAACAGTTCTGAATGGGTCCAGACAAAGGCGGCATCCATTCTCGGCCTGAGCGAGCGGATGCTGCGATACAAGATTAAAAAATATAAGATTATAAAAACCGGGCAGAGCGACACATAAAAAGACTCCTCCTCTTTGGTTATTGTAATTTGGTTATTGATTATTATCATCACATATCCCGCCTTTTCATTTCCTCATTTGTGTGATATAGATAATTAATGCCTGACATTAAGAGGCCATTTTCCATCCAGGGGGAGAAGAATAAAGATATCATTCTTTCGCTTGGTGAGAGAATCGGGATTACCGACCTTAATGTTCTGTTGTCAGGCATCAAAACGATTTTCATAGAATACAATCCTCACAGACTTACCGTGGATTTCTCACGCGTTGAATACTTCGACAGCTCCGGCGCGCTCTTTGTTTCGCAATTGCAGGACGAAACTCAGGCACGGTCTATCCCGTTTATGGTTACCAACATCACGGATCAACAAAAACAAATGTTGAGTCTCGTTGATCGTGAAGCCTTGCGCGCTCCTTCGCTTGCGACCAGAGAACGGCCGCTTAATTTTGTGGAACAGATCGGAAACGCGACAACGGAAATATTAAGGGATGTTTATGAGGTAATACTTTTCTGGGGGGAACTTGCCTATGAGATAGTTTTTTCAATACTGCACCCACGACAGATACGATGGAACGACGTTGTCGCGTATATGAAAAAGGTTGGAGTTGACGGTCTCCCTATAGTTGCTCTTATAAGCTTTCTCCTTGGTCTAATAATGGCCTTCATGTCAGCATTGCAGTTGAAGCAATTCGGCGCCAATATCTACGTGGCTTCACTGGTTGCCGTTGCCATGGTAAGAGAACTGGGGCCGATTATCACGGCAATTATAGTCGCCGGTCGATCCGGCTCGGCTTTTGCCGCGGAGATTGGCACAATGCGTGTCAACGAAGAAGTGGATGCCCTGATTACTATGGGCTTTAATCCGACACGTTTTCTGGCTATACCTAAGGTTTTTGCATCCATGTTTGTTTTCCCAATCCTTACGGGTTTTTCCAGTATCTTTGCAGTCGCGGGCGGCCTGGTCGTGGGTGTGCTCAATCTTGATCTGACATTCTACACGTATGTCCAGCAGACCATGAGAGCTATAGACCTCTTTGATGTTGTATCGGGACTTATTAAGTCTGTAGTTTTTGCCGCTTTCATAGCTGCCATAGGCTGTCAGAGGGGCTTCAAAGTACGCGGCGGCGCTGAAGCGGTCGGCAATGCAACGACATCATCAGTTGTGTCCGCCATTTTTCTTATTATTGTTATTGATTCAACATTTGCCATAGTGCTCCATTATATCAGGTGAAAAAGAATGAAGTTGCTATTCGGACGCGGAGTAACACTATAAATGAATAGACGGGAACCGGTGATTGTTGTGGAAGGACTGACCGTGCGGTACGGGGAGAACACGGTCCTTGATAATGTCAGTTTTGAGGTATACAAAGGTGAGATTTTTGTGATTGTTGGAGGCAGCGGCTGCGGAAAGTCAACACTCCTTAAACATATCATCGGGCTTGAAACACCGCAATCCGGCAGAATTGTTATAAACGGTGTCGATACAACATGCATAGACGATAAAAATATGGAAAAATTGAGGAAGAATATCGGAATGCTTTTTCAGGGAAGCGCCCTGTTTGGTTCCATGACAATCGGGGAAAACGTGGCTTTGCCCCTTACGGAATTTACAGACCTTTCTCAACACGCCAGAAATCTTATTGTAAAAATGAAACTCGGTATGGTGGACCTTTCGGGGTATGAAGATCATTTTCCTTCAGAGTTGTCAGGCGGCATGAAAAAAAGGGCCGGTATCGCAAGGGCAATGTCGCTGGAACCTGCAATGCTTTTTCTTGATGAACCTTCAGCCGGGCTTGATCCTGTTACTACAGCAGAACTTGACATACTGATAAAAAAAATTAACTCTGGTATCGGTACCACGATGGTCATTGTTACCCATGAACTTGAAACGATATTTAACGTATCACATAGAATTATCATGCTCGACAAAGAGAAGAAAGGAATCATTGCTGAAGGTGACGCTAAAGACCTGAAAGAACATTCTGAAAACCGCAAGGTGAGAAATTTCTTCAACAGGCAGGTTGAGGAGAAGAATAATTGAGGAAAATATTATGGTGAAGAAAAAGGTTTATTTTACGGTAGGACTCTTCGTTTTGATCGGTATTGTCATTGGAACTGCCCTCATTGTATGGCTTAGCACCTCACAATATCTGCAAAAAGGGAAAATCTATGCCACCTACTTCGATGAATCCGTGCAGGGACTGCAGATTGACTCGAATGTCAAATACAGGGGAGTTGATATAGGAATTGTCGATAAAATAAAGGTTGCGCCCGACTTTCGCCTCATTGAGATAATTATGAAAATCGATTATGCGGGAGATCTCGAAGACACAATCGCAAAGTTAAAAATGGCAGGTATTACCGGTATTGTCTATGTGGAACTGGACCACCGCAAACCGGGAGACATTGAAAATACACCAAAATTAACATTTACCCCCCCGTATCCTGTCATACCATCAAACCCTTCTGATATTAATCAGATTTTTTCAAGTATTGACACTGTTATGAGACAGATAAATAAGGTTGATTTCAAAGGTATATCTGATGAAATAAAGGCAACCGCCAAAAGCATCAATACTTTTGTCAGTGGTGCTGAGATGAAAAGGATTATGAAGAATCTCGACACCATGATAGCCAGCCTGGATAACGCGGCCAATGAAGTTAATTCAATTGTCTCCGATGGAAAGATTGATGATATCCTGGACGATACACGGGAAAGTATTAAAGAAGCAAAGATTGCCATAAAGAAAATTAAAGAAGAAGCAAATGCCCTTGACCTTGCTGAAACTTCGGACAAAGCGAACAGGCTCCTTGATAATGTTAACAGGAAGATAAAATTGATTACGGAGGACCTGCAGGCTACCAGTGAAAACCTGAGAAGGGCGTCGGAAAGTCTCGAAGAGGCCCTCGACAGATTGAAATCTGATCCGTCTGATATCATTTTCAGTGAACCGCCGGAAAAAAAGAGGTGAAATGATGAAAAATGATTTTGTAAAAACTTACATAAAAATTTGTCTCATATTAATCGCAATCGTCCATATCACAGGCTGTTTTGAAAGAACAAAAGCCCCATACACATTTGAACGCTTCACGTTTGACTATCAGCCACCTGTTCCGTCCGGCATTATACCTGTTAACGGACTTGTTCGTGTAGAAAGGTTGTCGGTAGCCCATGCATTTGACAAGATGGCTATGGTTTTCAAGCCGCAAACGTATCGATTCGATTCATATGCCGGTAACCGGTGGGCGGTAAATCCCGGCGATATGGTCGGCGATTTCTTGATCCGCGATTTACGGAGGGCAGGCCTTTTTAAAGAGGTGTTTACTTATCGAAGCGATGAGCGGGTCCGGTTCGTTCTTGAGGGCGCTATTGATGAATTTTTTCAATTAGATGAAGGTTCTGTTAGTAGTGCCATTTTTAACATTAATATCAGGATTCTCGATACGCATGAGAAAGAGATGACAAAAAGGTTCCGTTTTAGCAAGACATACCGATATTCCAAGACTCTCGACGGAAAATCACCAGAGGGGTTTGCGAAAGCCATGAGTTCAAACATGGCGGCCTTTTCAGAACAACTTATAAAAGATTTGAATTCCGCTTTGAAATAGATGTGCAAAGCGCTACAGTATTGTGCAGGATGTACCTTAAGAGAATGATAGTTATTCTGTAAAAATTATTTGACCTATTGGATATTCTGTTTCTATCCAGGACCCAGGATCGATAATCTTTTTTATTTTATTTTTTAACTTTTATTGGCCTTGATGTTATGATACGATTGATATAGGGTCAGGCAGCACATTAGTCCGATTGGAAATTATTTTATGAACCGCAAAAATACGTTGGTAGATCTTCTTATACACGACCTTACAGGGCCTCTTTCAATCGTTTCGGCCAGCGTGAATTCACTTTTAGACAAAGAAGAAAAGTACGGTCCTTATCATGTCAATCACAAAGAAACACTGAAAAGGGCCCGGAGAAACGTTGAGAGAGCGAGGACGTTACTACAAGAAATCATTGAAGTATATCGTTCAGAAGAAGGTCTTTTCAAGAAAGACAAGTTTTCCATTAACGAGGTTCTCCGTGACGCAATCCGTGATGCTGCCGAAGTGGTCAAGCCTGATATTGCGGAAGCTCTTTGCCGGGCATGCAGCCAGGACGATTTTGATAAGGTCTTGATAAATAACGATATTTATACCGAAGTGACAGGTAAATACAATACTACTCCATTTACACACGATCAAAAGAAAGTCGGGCAGATTATCCGCAATCTTGTTTCCAATGCCCTTAAGTATCGCAGGAGAATGATGAAACTTTCAATTACGGGAGATGTTGATCTTGTCATTACCGTAAAAGATGACGGACAGGGAATCCCGGCAGAGAAACAGGACCGTGTTTTTAAACGTTTTGTTGATATCAAGGACAGTAAAAACGCCCCCGAAGGCCTTGGGTTTGGTCTTTCATGCGTGAAAAATATCATCGAAGCAATGGGTGGAGAAATTTCGCTGAAAAGCGGGGAGGAGGATGGTTCGAGCTTCACGGCACGAATTCCGCCCCTGTAAAATATTTAATTTAGAGAAAAGGAGGACGTAATGGGGAATTCAATTTTAAACGGCAAAAAAATACTGGCTGTTGATGATGAACCGGATGTGCTTGAGGTGCTTGAAGAGGAAATCATGGAAGAATGTCCTGACTGTACCTTTGAGACAGCCACGACGTTCGAAGCGGCAGTGCAACTTCTTGAAACAAGTGTATATGATATTGTCATCCTCGATATTATGGGCGTGCGTGGCTTCGACCTCCTTGATGTTGCCGTTAAGAAAAATCTAAAAGTGGCAATGCTGACAGCACACGCCCTCAGTCCTGACGCCCTTAAAAGGTCCTATGAAATGAAGGCGAGAGCCTATCTTCCGAAAGATAAACTTGGCGAGATAGTCCCATTCCTTGAAGATATTCTGCAAAACGATTATGAAACAGGGTGGAAAAAACTCTCTAAGAAGCTCTATTCTTTCTTTACTGAAAGATTTGAATCAGATTGGGAAAAGAAAACAGGCATGCCCTGGCAGGAGTGGGCGAAGTAAAAACAGAAAGTAAAGAAAGTTTTTCTTGTCAATCCCTGTTGTCAAAAACGCGCTTTGCTTTTCTCTCGGTTCGCGGTAATGCGCCGTAATCGACTATTTCCACATCGCAACTGACAAGGAGCTGTTTCTTAATGCTGTGTTCGACAATCCGTTTCACCTGAGCGTCATTCGCGCTGAGACCATCAGTGGCTCTCTCCACTTTCAAAAGCATATAATCTTTACCGTCCTCTTTTCTGTTGAGGACTACCTGGTATTCGCTTCCAACACCCCCTGTGCTGGAAAGGAGCTGGTCGATATGGCTCGGATAGACATTAACGGCTCTGATAATGAACATATCATCGGAACGACCTAATATCCTGTCGTGCATGGGCATGACGCTGCCGCAGGAGCAAGCCTCAGTGATGAGTCTTGTTAAGTCCCGGGTTCTGTATCTGATAAGAGGCGCTGCCTCTTTCTTAAGTGTTGTCACCACCATTTCACCTACTTCTCCCGGGGCGACCGGTTCAAGGGTGTCGGGATTGAGTATCTCCAGAATATAAAAATCTGCCCAGTAGTGGATGCCCCTGTGGTGCGGGCAGTCAAGGCCCGTCCCCGGTCCGTAGAGTTCTGTCAACCCGGGGATGTCAAAGAGCATGGAAGTGTCGACACCGGACATGCTTGAAATAAGTTTCCTCATGGCGTCACTGCTTCGTTCAGCGCCGAATATCATTTTTTTGAGTGCTATTTTTCCGCGAAGTCCCCGCTTTTCTATTTCTTCAGCCAGCAGAAGCCCCATGGAGGCTGTGCAGCACATAACCGTTGTGCCGAAATCCTGCAGGAACTGGCACTGCATGTCAAGGTTCCCCGGCCCGATGGGTATTGCCACGGCGCCGAATTTTTCACAGCCGAGCTGAAAACCTACCCCTGCCGTCCAGACACCGTATCCGACCGCTATCTGTATCTTGTCTTCTTTAGTACACCCCGCGTAATGATAGCACCGTGCCATCATGGAGGCCCAGTCATCGATGTCTTTTTTTGTGTAGCAGAGAACTTTTCGTCTTCCTGTTGTGCCGCTTGATGCGTGGATACGGACGACTTTACTCATGGGCACGCTTAAAAGAGGGAATGGGTAGCGTTCCTGGAGGTCAGCGGCGGTGGTGAAGGGGAGCTTTCGGATATCGTTCAGAGATTTGATCCTATCGGGTTTTATGCCTTTTTCATCAAGTCTCTCTCTGTAGAATTGTGAGCCTTTATAGGCATGGCTGACTGTCCATTTGAGGCCGTCAAGCTGAAGTGCCTTCAGTTCTTTTTTGTTCCTTGCCTGTGATTCAAACCTTCCCGTCATGTTCTTCTCCTTCTATTCTGTTGAGTCTTGCGGTCTGTCAACTATAGTATTATCGATTTTTGTTGTCAAGGGTTTACGTAGGAACAGATGAAGTACCGAAAATATTGAATACGTGTATTTTGTGAACGGCCGACGGCTTGTTCGGGAAAACGCCTCTGCGCGTTCTGCCGCGCCGTGTGGCCTCCAATATACATACAGTATTATTTCCGGCCAACACGACACGTCAGCCCATCGCATATTCATCTTTCCACTCCAAGCCGTTGTCCATTTCACCCGCGGCCCTCAGCTCTCCTGCTGAATCCGTGGATACTTCGTCTGAATAATCAATTGACTTATGCGCAGTGCATAGCGCAGCTCCATTTTAATTATGCCTATCTTCCTGTGCTCCACGGC
>CAZXVZ010000127.1:0-8282 GCA_964644085.1 uncultured Syntrophus sp.
GAAGCGTATTGTTAAGGGCGTGTCCCATATGGAGTGAGCCTGTTACATTTGGCGGCGGGATGACCATCGAGAAGGCGGGAGCCGAAGAATCCTTTCCGGCAGTGAAATATCCTTTCTCGACCCAGAGTGCGTACCATTTTTTTTCAATTGCGTGCGGATCGTAAGTTTTTTCCATTAAAACTCCCTTAGCAAAATAAAATTACCAATAATCAAATTACAATAACCAAACAATAAAGACAATAATCAAACAAAAGACAATGACCAATTATCAAATTACAGTCGATCAAATTAAACCCTTTTAAAATGTGTTTCTGTCTGTATTTTGGTGCTTGGTTATTGATCATTTTTTTTACACCGGTATATTCCAGGGCATGGGCAGGAATATTTTTTCAAACAGCGTAAAAGCATATCTATCTGTCATGCCCGCGATAAGATCACAAACGCAATTTGCAGGCTCATCGTAAAAGTCTTCTTTTTCAGTTTCCTTGAGAAACTCATCAGCGTTTTTAAGGAAATAGTGATACAGATCTTCAATAATTCGGCAGCATTTAATGAAATCTCCGTGAACTCTGTCACTGTCATAGACACGTTCATAGAGGAAGTTCCTCAGGTCGCTGATGTGAGATTCAAGTTCTTCGCCAAATTCCAGGTTCAGTTCCCGGCTTTTCAAAGTTTCTGAAATAACGCCGCGGACCATTGTATCGATCCTGTCCGATACGGTGTAACCGAGGAACTTCCGCGCCGCCTTCGGCAGATTATCTTCGGAAATGACATTTCCACGGATTGCGTCATCAATGTCGTGATTCAGATAAGCGATAACATCAGCAATACGGACGACCTCAGCTTCTTTTGTGAGGGGTTTATTTTCCTCGCCGCGAATGATTATGTCACCTTTGCCTTTGGAGTGATTTACTATGCCGTCCCGCACTTCCACGGTGAGGTTGAGTCCCATGCCGTTCTTCTCGAGGATATCGACAACCCTGAGGCTCTGTTCGTAATGCCTGAATCCGCCTCTATGTATTTTATTGAGTACTTCTTCTCCGGAATGGCCAAAGGGGGTATGTCCAAGATCGTGCCCGAGTGAGATGGCTTCGGTAAGGCTTTCGTTGAGTGAGAGCGCGCGGGAGATGGTACGTGCGATCTGCGATACCTCCAGTGTGTGGGTAAGTCTTGTCCTGTAATGATCTCCGGCGGGAGAAAGAAAGACCTGGGTTTTTGATTTCAGCCGCCTGAAAGACTTGCTATGAGTGATACGGTCTCTGTCGTGCTGAAAGGCGGGCCGGATATCACATTCAGGCTCATATTTAGATCTCCCGCGGCTATCCCTGCTTTTCTGCGCGAATGGCGAGAGGATCAGTTCTTCTTTTTCTTCTAATCGTGTGCGGATATTCATATATTTTCGCTGGCCTCCTAATTTATCATAATAATCCTGTGATATCAATCTATTGTACGAGGAAGAACGGCTAAGTTAATGATGGATATGAGAAGTATTTTATCAGATAATCCATGAAGAAGATGTAGCGCTTCCGTCAGTAGGACGGGAGATAATTTATTTCACATTTACAGGGGAGAATGAAAAATAATCTTTGGCTCTTTGCTTTCTATACAAAGGGTTTACATTACATAAGACCGTGCAGCGGTCTCTGACTGAAGTGAATGGCCAGGTACTTCCGGTTGCCCTCAGTTTCTGAATAGCGGCCCACTATACCCTTATAGCTGACATGTGATCTACCGTTTGTCAGACGAAAAGTGATCATTTGATTTATATCTGCGGCAGTTATCTTATGACTATCCTGATCTGCCACGCTGAGAAACGCCCCGCCCGCGGAGATGTTCCGGAGTTCCGCCTCTATTTCCTTATTCTTAAAAAGGATCAGTGCTTTAATATGACATTCTTCCCGGGGTGATTTTCTTCTCTCTTCCATGGTGTTTCCTCCTGATGTATTATTATGTATATCAACTACCTTATTGCTCATCATTAATACTTTTAATAAGCAAGTTATATGCCAGAGGATAATGAATTATAACTATATAATATAAAGGATGAAAAAAATTGTAATGTATATTAGTATAACATTATACAACATTATTTGTAGAAGAAGCTACGATTTACCACAGATATATTCCGCGGCTCAATTAAGATTGGTATTACTTGAAAAAATGATTTTTTTTCCCTATATTAAGAAAAAAAGAGTTGTTTATGGAGGCGCAATGGCGATTATTGATGATCTGAAACAGAAGACAGAAGCAGGCCTGAAAACACTCAAAGAGGCGGCACAGGATATTGCCTTTAATGTTGAGAAGCATGCCATCATAGGAAAAAAGAAGTATCTCGATATAGCAAAATTACAGAGAAACATTCAAAAGATGAACACGGAAATTGGTGAGTATGTTTATGATCAATTTACTTCTGAAAAATCAGTAGGCAAGGACGATCCTTTCATCAAAGACAGGATAACCGCAATAACGAGAATGCGTCTTTCCATAAAAGACATTGAGGAAGAAATCGAGACTCTACAGAAAACACAAGCAGGCAAGTATGATGTCATGCCTTAATTTATTATATTACACCAGCATCAAAACAATGGGATGTTTCTCATTCCGGCGGATGGAATCCGTTTGAGCGGCTGGATGCCGGATCAAGGAATGTGTCTGGTTGCCGAGATAATAGCGGGAGGATATTTTCTGGGCTTTGGTTTTCATTATGGAACTCTTCCTTCATAAAAAAAGCCCATAAACATCATGTCTATGGGCCACGTCGTAAAGCTGTTTTTTTAGAGATATTTCTTAATCAGCACTTCCGCTATCTGGACGGCGTTCAATGCCGCTCCTTTCCTGATATTATCAGCGACGATCCACATATTAAGGCCATGTGCGATAGACTCGTCTCTCCTGATCCTGCCGACAAAAGTATCATCCTTTCCTGCCGCGTCAATAGCGAGAGGATATATTTTCTTTGACGGGTCATCGAGAACCTTCACTCCCGGTGCCTTTTTCAAAATGTTCCGTGCTTCATCAGGAGAAAGATCTTTCTCAAATTCCACGTTAACGGATTCTGAGTGTCCATAGAATACAGGAACCCGCACCGTCGTCGCTGTCACGGCGATGCTGTTGTCTTCCATGATCTTCATCGTTTCATTGACCATCTTCATTTCTTCTTTTGTATATCCGTTCTCAATGAAGGCGTCAATATGAGGAAGACAGTTGAAGGCTATCTGATGGGGATAGACCATATTTTCAATCTTCCTGTTCCCGTAGATGGCCATGACCTGCTGTTCCAGTTCGTGGATGGCCTTTTTCCCTGTTCCTGAGACAGCCTGATAGGTTGAAACGACAACCCGTCTGATCTTTGCCTTGTCGTGGAGGGGTTTCAAAACAACAACCATCTGAATGGTTGAACAGTTGGGATTCGCGATAATACCCCTGTTTTTATAATCTTTGATGGCATGCTCGTTTACTTCGGGCACGACAAGAGGAATGTCTTTTTCCATCCTGAAAGCGCTGGTATTATCGACGACCACGCAGCCACTTGCCGCGGCCATGGGCGCGTATTTAAGGCTTACGGATCCTCCCGGAGAGAAAAGGCCGATATCAACTCCCTTGAATGAATGTTCTGTCAGTTCCTCAATGGGTATGTCTTCTCCGCGGAATGTGATGGTTTTTCCGACGCTTCGTGATGAAGCGAGAAGCTTCAGCTTTTTCACCGGAAAGTTCCTTTGCTCCAGTGTCGCGATCATTTCGTTTCCTACGGCTCCGGTAGCACCCGCAACTGCTACGGTGTACTCTTTCATGCTTATACCTCCAATTGTTTTTTTAGATATGGGATAAGTCCGCCGGCGTTGACAAGTTCAACCATAAATGGCGGAATGGGTTTTGCTTTCTTTTCGATTACGCCGCACCTGATGGTCCCGGAGGCGAGATCAACTTCAATCTCATCGCCTTCTTTAACATCGTCAAAAATATCTATTTCCAGAAGAGCCAGTCCCTTGTTAAAAGCGTTCCGATAGAAAATACGGGCAAAGGTCTTGGCGATGACGAGAGGTATACCCAGCGCTGAAATGGCAATAGGCGCGTGTTCGCGTGAAGAACCGCAGCCGAAATTATATCCCGAGACAATAATATCGCCCGGTTTTACTTTCTCATGAAATCCCGGCGCGAGTGGTTCCATGCAGTGTTTGCCCAGTATCGCAGGATCAGTATGGGCAAGATACTGGGCGGGAATGATGATGTCGGTGTCGATGTTATCCCCGAATTTCCATATTTTTCCTTTAATAATCATGATACCTCCCCGGGATGGGCGATGTTTCCCTTGATTGCCGTTGCCGCTGCTACTGCCGGGCCGGCGAGATATACTTCACTCTGGGGATGACCCATCCTGCCGATGAAATTTCTGTTTGTTGTTGCCACGGCGCGTTCTCCTTTGGCGAGGACACCCATATGACCGCCCAGACAGGGACCGCACGTGGGGGGAGAAATGATACATCCCGCGTTAAGAAAAATGTCAAAATATCCCCTCTTGAGCGCTTCTTTGTATATCGCCGGTGTGGCGGGGATGATGATAGTCCTGGTCCGTGATACGCACTTTTTGCCTTTCATGATTTGCGCTGCTATCTCAAGATCCTCCATTCTTCCGTTCGTGCAGGAGCCTATAACAACCTGATCGATCTCAACGGCGGAAAGATCAGCAGCGTCCTTCACATTGGAAGGAAGAGAGGGACAGGCAACCTTGAGGTTCATTGAAGACACATCGATATCATAGACCTGCTGGTAGCGGGCGTCAGGGTCGCTTTCAAATATGGTATACGTTTTTTTTCCATGTTTTTTCATATACGCAACCGTTTTATCATCAACCTTGAAAATACCATTCTTCGCGCCTGCTTCAATGGCCATATTAGCAATAGTGAAACGCGATTCCATGGAAAGCGTCGATATTGCCTCTCCGTCATATTCCATTGCCGCGTATAAAGCGCCGTCGACACCTATCATGCCGATGATATGGAGAATGAGGTCTTTGCCGGTGACCCATTTCTGCCATTCGCCCGTGCAGTTAAATTTAATGCTCTCCGGTACCTTCAGCCATGTGCGGCCCGTCACCATGCCGTAGGTGATATCAGTGCTGCCCATGCCGGTGGAAAAGGCTCCCAGAGCGCCATACGTGCAGGTGTGGCTGTCGGCACCTATGACAAGGTTTCCGGCAACGACCAGCCCCTGTTCAGGAAGAAGTGCGTGTTCAATGCCGCAATTTCCGCCTTCATAGAAATGTGTTATGCCGTATTGTTTTGAAAACTCCCGTATCTTTTTACAATTCTCAGCTGAGAGGATGTCCTTGTTCGGCGTAAAATGGTCCATGACAAAGACAACTTTCTCCGGATCAAAAACGTTCTTGGCTCCCACCTTGGCGAACTCTTCAAGGGACAGGGGCGCCGTAATATCATTCGCAAGGACCAAATCGACCCTGGCCTCGATAATCTCACCGGGTTCCACGCTTTTTTTGTCCGTGTGCGCCGCCAGTATCTTTTCTGTAATCGTCATTCCCATTTATGTCACCTCAAACTTTTTTTTCTTCACATACTCCAGTCTGTTCAACGCGTTGATATATGCCTTCGCGCTTGCGACAATGATATCCGTGTCAGCCCCTTTTCCGATTGCAATGAGGCCTTTTTCGGAAAGCTTGACGAAGACTTCGCCCTGCGCGTCCATATCCTGAGTGATGGAGTTAACGGAAAATTTCTCAAGCTTGCTGGTCGTCTTGACTATCTTCTTGATGATCTTGTATATGGCGTCAACGGGGCCGTCTCCAAAGCCGGCTTCCTGATAAACCGTGCCGTCAACTTCAAGCCTGACTGTGGCTGTGGGGATCGTCATATTGCCGCAGCTGACATTAAGATAAACAAGCTTATATCTTTCCGGTATTCGGAATACCTCGTCCTGAATGATCATTTCAATGTCTTCGTCGTAGATATTTTTTTTCATATCAGCGAGGGCTTTGAACCTCTTGAAGGAAAGGTTCAGTTCCCTGTCGTCCAGTGTATAACCGAGTTCTTCAATACGGTCGCGGAAAGCGTGCCTGCCGGAATGTTTACCGAGAACGAGCGAGCTTTTTGAGATGCCGACCGATTCGGGTTTCATGATTTCATAGGTCTGTTTTGATTTCAGCAGGCCGTCCTGATGAATACCTGATTCATGGGCAAAGGCGTTGGCGCCCACAATGGCCTTATTGGGTTGCACAGAAACACCGGTGATAGTCGTAATGAGCCTGCTCGTCGGATATATCTTCTCTGAGATAATGCGCGTGTCAGCCGAAAACAGATCTTTACGCGTCCGCAGTATCATGGCGATTTCTTCAAGAGCGGCATTTCCCGCGCGTTCACCGATGCCATTTATGGTGCATTCCACCTGTCGCGCGCCGTTTTGAATTGCCGCGATAGAGTTGGGAACAGCAAGCCCCAGATCGTTATGACAGTGGACACTGATGACTGCTTTATTTATGTTGGGTACGTGTTCCACGATATAACGGATAAGCCTGCCGAATTCGTCAGGAACGGCGTAGCCCACTGTGTCAGGCACATTGATCGTTACCGCGCCGGCGTTTATAACCTCAGTAAAAACCTGGCATAGATAATCCCAATCGCTCCTTGTGGCATCCATTGCCGAGAATTCAACATTCTTCGTATATTTCTTCGCCCGTTTTACCGAAGCCACGGCGATCTTCAGGATTTCATCCCGGTTTTTTTTAAATTGATATTTGAGATGAATATCCGATGTGGAAATAAATGTATGAATACGCGGATGAGCGGCGACTTTGACGGCTTCCCATGCCCTGTCTATATCCTCGTCATTGGCGCGGGCAAGACCCGCGACTTCACAGTTTTTAAGGGTTGAGGCAATCTGCCGCACCGCATCGAAGTCACCTTCCGAAGCAATAGGGAAGCCAGCTTCAATAATATCAACGCCGAGAGCTTCCAGTTGTCTCGCCACACGGAGCTTCTCCTGCGTGTTCATCGTGTTGCCGGGAGATTGTTCTCCGTCCCTTAACGTTGTGTCAAAAATGTATACTCTTTCTGACACGGTATCCTCCTTTATTCATAGTAAGACCTCACCATATAAAGTGGGGTCTTTTATTATGGTTCGCGGGCCGCCTGCTACTGCATAATATGCCGGCCTCGACCTTTTATTTCTGACCGGGAATGAACTCCGATTTTTTTTAAAAGCAGCTCCATCAATTTATTCTCATTTTCGATGACCGGCTCAATGGAGAGGTAGAATATATTTTCCGGGACATTCAGATGAGCTAACTTGACGGCATCCTTTTCTGTCGTAACGGCGCATTCCGCATCTTTACATGAAGCACATTTTTTTAAATCAGCATCGGTGTAACAATGATGATCAGGGAATTGCATCTCCTGGATAATATTGGCGCCGATATCTCTCAACGTGTTGAAAAAAGAGCGATTATCTCCAAGACCGGAGAAGGCGGTTATCTTTTTCCCTTTCACGAAATTGTAATGCGCCATAAGATTCCGTTTCACGTTATAAAGGTATAATGGTTTATAGCGTATGTTAAATCTTGGAATAGTGCTCGTAAAAGAGGTTTCACTCCCGTTCAGGTTACCTTTCTTTATGATGAGCACGTGAGCATCACGAATCCGTTCCATTGGTTCCCTGTAAGGCCCAAGGGGGAAAATCTCATGTCTTTCCAGTGGGCCGTTGTCTTTCAAGACCAGTAATTCTACATCTTTTACAAGATTCCTTACCTGGAATCCGTCATCGAGGATTGCTATGTCTATGCCTGATGAACGGATACCTTCCTCAATTGCGGCCAGGCGGTTTTTGCCGACGATGACAGGAAGTTTGGTTTTCTTCGCGAGCATAAATGCCTCATCGCCTGCGCTTTGAGCGTCGTCTCTTTTTACATCCACCGGGAATATTCCTTTCTTTTTTCTCCTGTAGCCTCTGGTTATAATCCCCGGATTCAACCCTTCCTCTTTGAGCAGCCTTGACAGTTTTTCCACGACTGGTGTTTTTCCCGTACCTCCAAGGGTAATATTACCGACGCTGATAACAGGAACGATTGCTCTCCCGGTTTTTGCAAAACCTGATTTGTACATATACTCTCTCATCAAAAGCCCGGTCCGGTACAGGTATGAAAGAAACACAAGAGGAACGTAGAGTACCCATCGCATAAATTTTGCTTCCCCGCTCCATACCCTGACGATGGCATTTCTCATGAATAACTGAATTTTATATCAGAAAGAGGGCGAAAAATCAAGGAGTTAGATTGA
>CAZXVZ010000128.1:0-8242 GCA_964644085.1 uncultured Syntrophus sp.
GATAAGAAAAATTATACGGGAAACATACTATTAATTGACCGTAGGAACGTAAACCCGCGGTCAATTAATAGAAACATCAGGTTGCTGGGCCCTTCAAATATTGCTGTTACCAGAGGTGTCCGCCAGGACCGCGATGTCCACCGGGACCATGATGACGGAACGGAGGTGGGGGAGGTGGCACAGGCACAGGAACAAAATGTCCGCGCGGACCACCAATTCTCGGGCCAAATTCATTATAGAATGGAGGTGGCCCCACAGGAACTACTGCGCAAGCTGCTAATGATACTGTTAAAAGAATCAGTATAATAATTTTCATGCTTTCCCTCCTATAAGATCGCTCATTACTTAAACAACAGCAACATATATGCCAAGCCACCCTGTTGAATAAATGCATTTATTCCAAATAGTTGCGTAATAGAATCATTGTGTTTATTTTTGCATACCGACATAATTGTCGAAAGACATGGGCATGGTCGACAGATATGACGATACATTAAAAAAAGTGAAAGAGTAATGCTTGTACGAAAAAACGCAATATATTAATAAATGGTTGTCTTTAAGGTCATCAAAAAAGTACCTACAATTATCACTGTACATTGAGGTAGCCATCAACCATGAATGTGGCTGGTACCACAAATAATGTAGGCCTTATTTGTCCATGAACTTTGGTTTTTAGGAATAAGGTCACATATTTTAATAAGTTAGAACGTCATACACACTGGCATGGTTTTTGTATGTTTATGTGAAGACATCAACAGGAGGACACAATGGATATAACAGCAAAACAGAGGATACAAAATAAAACAGAGCTTTGGCAGTCTGATGTTGACATGAAATCACTGCAAGAATACATTTCTCTGCTTAAAATAAGTCTCGACCGGTATGAATATCTCAAGGAATCCGGGGTACCCGATGCAATTCTCTATACGGAAAAAGGATTGATTGATCAACAGTTGATGTTTTTCTCCAGGGCATGGGCAAGATTGACAAAATAGTGGTGGTGCGAAGCCTTTTTTTATTACCTAATCTTTTGTAACCTTCGGTTCATTTCTCAGGTATTTCCAACTTCTTTCCTGACGTTTTTTTGGATTCAGTTCAACCCACAATAAATTTAGTTAGTAATACTTTTTTGTAACTTTTTTTACCCCGAAGAGTCATTCCAGTTTTATTCTGAAAAAGATTTATGATTAAGATAATCCTTACCGATGACGAGCATGTGCTAAACTTACTTTCTTTCGGCAATCTTTTTCTCGAACTCGTCCCAATAGACGGAATCCGGGTCTCTCCAATACGGCCCCCAACTTTTGTCGAAAACACCCTTAATCTCTTTCAGCATCTTTCTCCACGCCGGACCGTACTCGTAGGTCATAACATCTTCGAGAAAGGGGACCAATGAACCGAGTTTGTCCTTGGGCAGATATGCCCGCGCACCCAGTTCAATCGATTTTTTCAGCGATTCAGGTGAAAAGGAATGGGCGGTGAGCATTACAGTAGGAACCGGATGCGGAAGCGATGTGGCTGATTGCAGCAGATCAAAACCACGCACACCCATAATGTCCAGAATAATCAGATCATATGACCATGATGATAAAAGCTCTCGAGCCTTTTCATAAGACGTCGCTGTATCTATGATGCTTTTAGGGGCCGCCAACAGAATCTCTTCTTTCAGTACCTCAAGAATGTCCGGTTCATCATCGACTGCAAGAATTCTTTTATAGTCTAAAATTGACTCTTTCAAAACACTCCTCCTTTCCGTTTAGAGCACCCTTCTTCTTAGCGAGAAAGCGTTCAAATCAAGATTCTTTTGCCTTTCTTTATTCACTATCCGCTATTTGCCGCAGTTCAGTTCAATTTTCATTGATGGTCCTTCCACATACCATATTTCTCTCTTAAGATTCTGTGTAATATTTTGCCGGTGCCCGACCGGGGCATTTCCTCGTCCTTGATGAAGACAACCTGTTTGGGCACCTTGTAACCGGCTATTTTGCCTTTACAATATCTGGAAATCTCTTCGGCCGTTGCTGTCTGTCCTTCATGGAGCACAACAAAAGCCGTCACTTGTTCACCCCACTTTTCGTGGGGTACGCCAATAACGGCGACATCTCTGACCTTTGGATTGCCACCGACACAGTTTTCGACTTCCGACGGAAAGATGTTCTCGCCTCCTGAAATGATCATATTGGCCTTACGGTCGACGAGATAGATGTACCCCTCTTCGTCTCTCATACCCATATCACCGGCACTAAAATAGTCACCCTTCATAGAAGATGCAAGTTTATCCGGTGCTTTCCAGTAACCGGAAAGCAGCATAGGACTTCTCGAATAGAGTTCCCCGACCTTGTTTGGTTCATTTATCAGTTTTCCCTCCTCATCGTAAAATCTAACGAGGCTGGAACCGATCACCTCGCGGCCGCAGGATCCAAGCTTAGTCAGTTGTTCATGGGGTTTTAATATGGTTACTATTCCTGCCTCTGTCGATCCGTAAGCTTCCCAGAGCCTGGAGTTCTTGAACATCTCCATCACACCCAGTTTAGTATCGCGTCTTGCCGGAGCAGAGGAAATGAGCAACTTTTTGACTGAACTGAGATCATACTTGCTCTTCACTTCTGCCGGGAGCGCAAGCATCATAATATAGTGCGTAGGTACGAGGGAAGTGAACGTAACTTTGTGCTCTGCAAATGTGTGCAAAAGTTCCTCGGGATTGAAACTGACCATGTTGTAGGCCATCACGGTACCGCCGACCCAGGTGACGACGAAGGAATAGAAAAGGGAATTTACGTGACAACAGGGCATAACAAGAAGATTAACATCATCGAAGGTAAATTCATGGTCGTAGATAGAGATAAAGTACTGGGCGAAGAGAGACCGGTGGCTCTTCACAACGCCCTTCGGCTTTCCTGTCGTGCCTCCCGTGTACATGATAACCCATGAATCCTCAGCGTCAACTATTGCGGGTGGTTCTTCCTTGCTTGATTTGGCAATTAAGTCCTCATAAGAGAGAAATCCATCAAATCCAGAATTACCGACTGCGAATGATATGTAGTGCTCAACCGTTGTGAGGTTATTCTTCATCCCTTTTACGTGATCAATCCACTGATCCTGTACGATAAAAACCTTTGCTTCACAGTGGTTGATGATATACTCCATTTCGGGACCGGCAAGCCTGAACATAATGGGAACGCAGATAAAACCTCCTTTTGCCGATGCCGCATATATTTCCATCCATTCCACGCAGTTGTAGGCGAGAACGGCAAAACGGTCACCCTTCTTCATACCAAGCCCGGAAAGAGCGTTGGCAAGCCGGCACGATCTCTCGTTCCACTCTCTGAAAGTGTAAGCCTTATTCAGATCCTTCACGGCAATTTTATCAGGCCACTTGAAGGCATTCACTTCCAGAACATCTTTCGCTGTTAGCCAGCATCCGTATTCCATGGTACACCTCCGTCAGTCATTTTCTTTTATATAAGCATGTCGACCTATCATGTCTGTTGTTCCTTTTTCCGATGGGCAAGGGCCTGACAGACTGCCATAACACCATTCCGGTCCTCAACAATAATCTGGTACAGTGCGGTTCCGGCCTTTTTGCTGATTTCCGAAGAAGTAGCCCGGAGAGTGTCCCCTTTTGTCGGCGGCCTCAAGTACGTAACATTTACATTGAGCGCGACAGCAGTTAAACCGTAGCTATTGGACGAAATCTCAAAAGCCTCGTCGATAAGAGAAAATATGGCGCCTCCATGTGCCATTCCGTGGATGTTATCAAACTCTCCGTTGTATTCCATTTCACAGACAGCGTACCCCTCATCCACTTCGATGAGCCTGATATTAAGAATACCGGCAAAGGGTTCTTTTGAGACTTTGTCTTTGAAGGATTGTTTTGTTTGCCCGTCCACTGCTTTAACCTCCGTTGCAAGTCCGCCGGGTCACACCTCTTTAATGGATATTTCACCCGTGACGAAAGACGCTATTTCCATTCACGATGGTCAACAATAAGACGGTCTTTTTCCGATATAATCCCCTTTTCCATGAACTCGACTATGTCAACATTCAAACCACAAGCATCTTTAATGGCTTCTCTCATTTCTTTTTCGAGCCTGGTGTCAATGGAACCGGTTGTTTCTGTTTCAATCCTGATGGTGAGCACGTCTTTGAAACCTTCCCGCTGCACTACCGCTTGCATTCGTGAAAGTTTGAGCTTCGATGCAACCATTTTAAGCTGGCTTGGCGTTATAAACATTCCTCTCACCTTGGCGGCCTCACCGACCCGTCCCGATATACCAGTCAACCTATACGAGGTTCTTCCGCAGGAACATTTCTTTTTCACAATGCTCGACAGATCTCCAGTCCCGAAACGGAAGAGAAAGAACATATTGTTCAGTCTTGTTACGACCACTTCCCCTAACTGGCCCGGCGTAACCTGTTTGCCTGTTGAAGGATCAACGATCTCGACGATGACCTCCTCGCAGATATGCCAGTGGTTTTTTGCCTTGCATTCATAGGCGATGTCTCCCACCTCGGTTGCACCGTACATCTGGTATGTGTCTATAGCGTATTCTTTTTCGAATTGTTCCCTGAGCGATGGTTGAAGGGGTTCAGCAACGAAGCTGGCTTTCCGCACCTTGAAATCATCCTTAAAGCGGTAGCCCATTTCCTCCGCCTTTTTAATAATGGCCATGAGAAAACTGGGTGTACCCGTATAACATGTCACACCTAGATCTCGAATCAACTGTACCTGATTTTCTGTGCTTGACGTACCTGAAGGCACAACTGTCGCCCCCACATGCCTGAGCCCGCTGTGAAAGGTCAAACCCGCGGCTACCATATGGTAGGAAAAGGCATTGAGTACGATATCTCCTTTTCCGAAACCGGCAGCATAGTAACCCCTTGACCAGATGGGGTCTTTTTCCGTGAGGTGTGGCTCGTAGACAGGTCCTGGGGAAGTGAAAATCCTGTCAGTCATTATGTCTTTTGGCGAGAATCCTCCATAGGGTGGTTCCGTCATTTGGAGTTTTACAAGCTCCTCCCTCGAAATAACTGGAAGCTTCTCCAGATCTTTCACAGACTTTATTTCAGAAGGATTGATGCCTCGCTCGGTAAAAATTTGCCTGACCTTTTGGGATCGTTTATATCCAAGCCGTATCATCCGGGCAAGGTTTTTATTATAGTAATCCTGCCTTTCGGCAACAGACATACCTTCTTTCTTGTCGAATAAACTTTTCACAGGCCTTCTGGCCACCATAGTTTCCTCCCTCTTCTTGATTATTCAATTCTCTGATCTACATATTCTCGTCCTATACGCTTTGTCCTTTTTATAGCCAGCGTTTTCGCCGTTTGTATGATTTGACATCTTTGTATGATTTCATCACTCCCGAGGAAGCCGTGCCTAGATAGAATTCTTTCACATCGGGATTTTCTCTCAAGCTCCTGGCCTCGCCTTCCATCATAATCCTCCCGTTTTCCATTACATAACCGTAGTGTGCTATCTGGAGGGCCATATTTGCGTTCTGCTCCACGAGAATGATTGTTGTCCCTTGCTCATCGTTGATTCTTCGCACAATCTGGAATATCTCCTTCACAAGAAAGGGTGCGAGCCCCAGGGAAGGCTCATCAAGCAGGAGGAGTTTCGGATGTGCCATCAGCGCCCTGCCCATGACCAGCATTTGGAGTTCGCCGCCACTGCAGAAGCCCGCCAGTCTATTCTTTCTCATTACAAGAGGTGGAAAGTACTCATACATCAAATCCAGATCTTTCTTGAACGGTTTACCCCATCGTGTGGCAGTGCCCACTCTGAGGTTTTCCTCTACGGTTAGGTTTTTGAAGCCCTCACGGCCTTCCAGTACCTGAATAATGCCAAGACGGGTTATCCGTTCAGGTGAAGAGTTCTGAATGAGACGGCCTTCATATTCGATAGAACCCTCTGTCACCTTTCCGTTTTCCGGCTTCAGTAAACCGGAAATGGCCTTAAGAGTTGTCGTCTTTCCGGCGCCATTGCTGCCAAGGAGAGAGACAATCTGCCCCTTTTTCACGCTGAGGGAAACCCCCTTGAGTACCTGGATCACATCGGAATAAACGACTGAAATATTATTAATTTTTAGAAGATCAGCATTTTCCATTTCTTGACCTCACTCCACCTAGTATGAGAATGGCCACAACCTAAAACTTGACCGGATGATGCGCCACACCTCTGCAAGACCCCTGGGTTCAAAAATGATAAACAATACAATCGCAAGCCCAAAAATGAACTCCCTGAGGGGCGCAATCGTAAGGGCAATCGCTGTCAGACCAGGCAGATTCATGAAATACTGGGTCAGACTGCTCAATACTTCGTTAAGCGCAGTAATGAAAACCGCACCGAAGACTGCTCCCGGAATACTCCCCAGCCCGCCAATGATGATCATGGCGAGATATTCCACCGACATGAAGAGTGTGAAAGGCTCCGGCGTAATGCTGGCGGTAAAGTGGGCCCAGAGCGCGCCGGCAAAACCCGCGTAGAAAGAACTTATGGCAAATGCGAGAAGTTTGTATTTAAAGATCGGAATTCCCATGCCTTCAGCCGCACGGTCGTTGTCACGAATGGCAATGAAAGCCCTGCCGAACCTCGTGCGGAGAAGATTGACCGCCACCCACGTCAGGATAACAAAACAGACAAATATGATAAAAAAGAATGATCTGTCACTTGCCACAGGGACACCGAAAAGACTGGCGCGAGGCAATATTATCCCTTCTGGTCCTTTTGTGAGGCTTGTCCAGTTAACAAAAACGTATTGAAGAATAAACTGACCCGCCAGAGTGGCTATCGCCAGATAGAGATGCTTAAGGCGCGAGGAAGGGATACCGAAAACCATGCCCACGAGAGCAGTTATTATTCCAGCAGAAAGAACGGAAAGATAGAGGGGGAATCCGACAAAGGTAGATAAAATAGCCGCGGAGTAAGCGCCGACCCCGAAAAATGCTCCGTGTCCCAGGGAAATCTGTCCTGTAAATCCGACCAGGATATTGAGCCCGATGGCGGCAATAGAGGCAATCCCCATGAGGTTGATCACATAAAGGGTGTAGGGTTTGCAAATGAGGGGAATCACGATAAACAGAATTACAAGGCCCACAAGAATCCACAATCTTCCGAAATCGGTCTGAAAAATGGTCAGTTCCTGCTCATATTTTTCGTTGAAACTTCCGCAGGGATGGAATCTCAGTTTACTCATGCAAGCCTCCTGGTGTTCATAGACATCTATACACGTTCAATCTCTTTGAGGCCAAAAAGCCCGTATGGCTTCACCAGCAAAATAATAACCAGGGCGACGTATGGGACAACTTCCCGCAAGGATGTGGAAATATAGCCTCCGGTGAAGGTTTCGAGGAGGCCTATGATCACGCCCCCAATAATGGCTCCTCCAATACTTTCTAGTCCGCCGAGGATTACAACGGGAAATACTTTCAAGCCTACGGCGCTTAAATCGTGAACGTTTATGCCGTTCATAACACCCAGGAGTATCCCGCTCATCGCGCAGACTATAGCGGCAATTGCCCAGGAGAGCGCAAAAACTCTTCTTACGTGAACACCGAGAGAAAGGGCTGCAGTCTGGTTATCAGCCACGGATCTCATATAGACACCCTGGGAAGAATACTTAAAAAAGAGTCCGAATATAAGCAGAAATACCAGGCCTATAATAAATGTGGCAACATAGACCGGCGCTATGTTCACAACCCCCAGATGAAGAGTAAGACCCTTAGGCAGCAGTTCCGGGTAATTATGCAGGTTCCCGCCAAAGACAAAGAGCAGCAGCCCTTTGAACATTGATGCAAGCCCAACTGTCAGCATGATCACCTGGATCAATGCCTCGCCGATTAAAGGACGCAGGAAAAGACGCTCAATAATAAAACCAAGCGCGAAAGTACATATGAGGGTTAAAGCAAAAGCCAGACCAATAGGGAGTTTAAGCCATGAGGATAGGGCAAGAAACAGAAAAGCACCAATAGCAAGGAGTTCACCATGTGCAAAGTTGAGAACGCTACTCGACTTGAAAATCATAACAAAACCAAGCGCGGCCAGAGCATAGAGAAAACCAATTGACAATCCCTGAAAGAGTAGCTGAATGAAGAACTGCATATGCCCTTACCTCCTTGCTTTCAAGTCATTGAGTTGTCGAGTCTATCGGGTCATTGGGTCTGAATACCCTATGACCCAACAACTTTCACTATTCACCATCCACTGACTACTATTCACTGTCTTTCTTTTATTCCTGTT
>CAZXVZ010000129.1:0-3695 GCA_964644085.1 uncultured Syntrophus sp.
TCACCAAGCAGAAGGAAGCTGAAAAGGCCCTTCAGGACAGCCTCGCGCGCTTAAGCTTACTATAAGGAAGCAAACAAAGAATGAAGAAAAAAACGCATGACAATTACCCTCCGTTAAGGACATGTTTAGTGGTGAACAAAAAACACCTGAACAGGAGGGATAACCGCCATGCGTATGAAGAAGTATACCAGACAGATAGAAAAACGGCAAAGGATAAGCAACAAGACCCTGGTAATCGGTATCGACATCGGCAGCGAGTTCAATGCGGTGTGTCTCATGGATAAGGAAGGAAATGTGCTCGGCAGGTACCCGAAGATATATAACTCACGGAAAGGGTTCGATTATTTTCACAGAATAGTCGAACAGGCACGAAACAAACAGGGGTTTGCCGATGTCTTGATCGGCATGGAACCGACCGGCCACTACTGGAGAAAGATCGGATTCTTTAGTCTTGAGAAAGGATACGAAGTCCGTTTCGTCCGTACCACTGCCTTAAAACACCAGCGGGAACTCGACGAAAGCTCTTCAGCAAAAAACGATGTGAGGGACGCCTTTACCATCGCCAACATTGTTCGAGAAGGAAAGTATATCGATACCGTCATAGAAGATGGCGTCTTTCGGACGGGCAAAGGGACGTCCATAAAATTATAAATAACTCTTTACGAGGATTCCGCTTCAAGCCGCACGGTTGCTGTTTATAGTTGTCAGTTATTGATTGCATACTTTCCTTGCTTTTGATATTATCCATAAGACTATCTAATATAGTGTTAGCACGAGCTTTAATTAATAAGTAGAAGGAAAGACTATGATTGATGTCCTTATTATTGTCGGGGCCATTGGATTAATCATCAGGGATAATGTTTGAAATATCTGTTCTCGTTAAAACTAGGGTAACAGTGCAAGAGGGGACGTCCATAGGGACCAAATGTTTATCTTTGAATCTGGTACCCAGAATTATTGCCAAATACCTGTGATGTGATAACCCCGGCGCATTCCATCGTTCATATTAAGATATCTTTTCCACGGTATGTGTCTCCTTACTGTCAACGAGTTTGCACAGAGGGTAGAGAGATGTCCTTCGGGTTGAAGGTATTTGCAGTGAAAGGTTACACGAAGGAATAGCGTGTCCTCCTTGTTCTTGATTTATACGACATTGGCAGGGGATACATCATGGCAAAAGCCGTAACGTTCAGGCTGGATGATGAAACATACAGGATCTTCAAGACTATAGCCGATCAGGAAAACAGGCCAATTTCTAATTTTATTGAAACGGCCGCAATGCGATATAGTAATGAAATGGAATTTGTCCATGAGTTCGAGATGGCGGAGATCAACTCGAATGCCGCCTTAAAGACTTCAATAAAACCGGGGATCAAGGACTACAAAAAACGAAGCAACCGGCTTATCTGATGTATCGAATTTTCCTGACAAACGAGTTTTTGAAGAGACTCTAGAAAATGGATTCAGGTATGAGAAAAGGGTTGGAAAAGAGAATAGAAGAGTATGTCTCACCACAATTGAAGCAGGCACCACACTTCAAAAAAAGTGTCAAGAAACTTGGAGCTTATGTGCCGGAAACGTGGCGGTGAAGAATTGGGTGCTTCAGATTTTTCTATGTTATTGATGAAGTAGAGGAGACTGGCGCTGGCCGGTATTTGCAGGTAATGAGATAATATTACAGTCCATAACACTCTAAGGGGGTCAATGGCAACAAATCTGAAAGAATTTGCACAAATCATTACACGCCGAAAAAATTCCTGCCAAGAAATACTGTTCATAATGTTTTCTCACCAACCGGGATGATTTTGGACGCATGGCAGGGCGATGAGGAGGAGGGAACCTGAGGCAGGAAAACCAGTGAATAGTCATAAGTGCATGGTGAGTCATAAGAGCAACAAATGAAGTGATTTTTCGGCCGGAGCTATTTTCGATGGATAACGCCGAATGATCTGCCCCGCGTGACATGGCGGGGCAGATAGAATGCCGCCAAGGGGCGCTATACAACGCTGTAAACCGAGCATTGTGCGGTGCCATGACTGACAAAGTTTGTCGCAAAAAACGCAAAGCCCCTGTAAGTAAAGTGCTTTTGGCGATTAAAACTCATGAATGGCCAAAGCACTTATATAATTGACTATTTAAGTCAATTCCGTTACACTATCTGCCGAATGTTTGAGAAATTGCAGGAAAGGTTGGAGTCAACCTTCAAGAAATTGAGAGGTTACGGGAAGCTTTCTGAGGATAACATTAAGGATGCCCTCCGGGAAGTCCGTGTAGCCCTCCTTGAAGCTGATGTCAATTACAAGGTTGCCAAGGACTTTCTTGAGAAGGTCAAGGAAAAGGCCATGGGCGAGGATGTTGTCACAAGCATTACGCCCGGGCAACAGTTCATAAAGATCGTCTACGATGAACTTTGCACGCTGCTGGGTTCCACGAACAAGCCTCTCGACGTGGCAGGCTCGCCGCCTGTGGCGGTTTTACTCGTCGGCCTTCAGGGTTCCGGTAAGACCACAACCTGCGGAAAACTTGCCCTCCACCTGAGAAAGAAAGGCCGAAGACCCCTTCTGGTGCCTACCGACGTCTACAGGCCTGCCGCCATAGATCAGCTCGTGAAGGTCGGTAAACAGATCAATGTACCCGCCTTTACCATGGCCGAGATGAAGAATCCGCTGGATATTTGCAAAGAGGCCAAGGCCTATGCCATGAAGAACAGCTTCGACACGCTCATTGTTGATACGGCAGGGAGGCTGCATATCGACGATGACATGGTCAATGAGGTCATCGCGCAGAAGAAATATCTCAATCCAAGAGAGACGCTCCTTGTTCTTGACGCAATGACCGGTCAGGACGCGGTGAGCATCGCCGGCGCCTTCAACGAGAAACTCGGTGTCGACGGTATTGTATTCACAAAACTTGACGGTGACACGAGAGGCGGCGCTGCGATCTCCATCAAGGCGGTGACAGGCAAGCCTATAAAATTCATCGGTACCGGCGAGAAACTCGATGCACTTGAGCCCTTTTTTCCCGACAGGCTGGCGTCACGCATACTCGGCATGGGCGATGTGGTTTCCCTCGTGGAAAAAGCCCAGGAAGTATTTGACGAGAAACAAGCGGTTGAATTTGAGCGGAAGCTGAGAAAAGACGAATTTACCCTTGAAGATTTCAGCCAGCAGTTAAAACAGATGAAAAAGCTCGGCTCAATGGAATCAATCCTCGGTATGATACCGGGGCTTGGTAAGTTGAAGGGCGCTATTAATTTTGCGGAAGCGGAAAAAGATATAAAAAAGATTGAGGCCATCATCAGTTCAATGACATTAAAAGAGAGAATTTATCCCAACATTATCGACGGGAGCCGGAGACAGCGTATCTCGAAGGGAAGCGGGACACAGGTTCACGATGTCAATGACCTGCTGAAGCGATATATGGAAACAAAGAAGATGATTAAAAAACTTACAAAGGGAGGCATGAAAGGCCTTCAGAGACAACAATTATTCCGATAGGAGGTGGCAATTTTGGCGGTAAAATTCAGATTGACAAGGTTTGGCGCGAAGAAGAAACCTTTTTACAGGATTGTGGTGGCTGATGAAAGATCTCCGAGAGACGGCAGGTTCATCGAGAAGGTCGGGTCCTATGATCCATTGAAAAACCCCGCAGAGGTAATCCTGGACAAAGAAAAAATCCAAGCCTGGTATGAAAAA
>CAZXVZ010000129.1:3705-8161 GCA_964644085.1 uncultured Syntrophus sp.
TATGAAAAAGGTGTGAGGCCCACAAAAACAGTGGAGAATTTATTCAAAAAGGAAGGGGTTCTGAAGCAGGCATCATAAAACGCATGGAGGTGGAATTGTGTTGAAAGAACTGGTCGAGTACATGGCGAAGGCACTGGTAGACAACCCTGATCAGGTGAACGTGGCCGAAATCGAAGGAGAGAAGACATCGGTTATTGAACTCAACGTTGCCAAAGATGATCTCGGCAAGGTTATCGGAAAGCAGGGAAGGACCGCACGGGCTATGAGGACAATATTGAGCGCTGCCTCAACAAAAGCCAGAAAAAGGGCGGTACTCGAAATCATCGAGTGATGAAATGGATCCCCGTAGGTAAGGTAGTATCAACTCAAGGCATACGGGGAGAGGTTAAATTCTACTATTACAATGAGGTGCACGAAGACTTTCTTCGGTACACCTCATTGTTTGTTTTGAGAGATGGCGTAAAAACCGAAATCAGGCCGAAACAGGTAAGGTTCCGGAAAAGCTTTTATTACATACTTTTCGAAGATATCAAAAACTTTGAAGATGCTTCGTTGCTCGTAAACAAGGAACTCTTTGTGCGTGAGGATGACCTCCTTTCTCTGGAAGATGGCGAATATTACGAGTATCAACTCATCGGACTGGATGTGATCAATGCGAATAAAGAAAAGATAGGCTCGGTAAAATCGTTACTGAATAATGGCGCCCATGATGTGCTCATGGTAGCCGGGGCAAAAGAAATAGCTGTCCCCCTTGTGGAGGGATTCGTCGTGGAAATAGATCTTGTGAAAGGTATCATTCGCGTAGACGAAGAGGCGCTTGGCCTATGATGTTTTCCATCCTGACGCTCTTCCCCGGTATATTTGAATCGCCGCTTAAGGAGAGCATCATTAAAAAGGCAACCGAGAGAGGCGCTATCAGTTTTCATGTTATCAATATCAGGGATTTCGCGGAGGATATCCACAGGACCTGCGATGACAGCCCCTATGGCGGCGGCCCCGGCATGGTCATGAAAGCGGAGCCCATCTACAAAGCCATGAAACACGTCGAAGAGACGCTGGGAAAACCGAGGTTTGTCCTTCTGACACCGCAGGGGAGGCCCTTTGATCAGTTCACGGCGGAACGGTTTTCAAAGCTTCCCCATATCTGTCTGGTTTGCGGCCGCTACGAAGGTGTTGATGAACGGGTGCTTCAATTTGTCGATGAGGAGGTTTCCGTGGGGGACTATGTGCTCTCCGGGGGAGAATTTCCGGCCCTTGTACTGATAGACGCCATATCACGATGTATACCCGGTGTGCTTGGAAATGATGAATCGACTGCGTCTGAGAGTTTCAAGGAGCCCCTCCTTGAATATCCTCAATACACGCGGCCTGATACGTTTATGGGCATGGAAGTGCCACAGGTTCTGCTCTCAGGCAACCATGAAGAGATACGAAAATGGCGCAGAAAAGAGGCGATCAGGAAGACAATCCTTAAACGGCCTGATCTTTTTACTAATTTTACGCCCGGCAAAGAAGATAGCAGATTTATAAAAGAGGTTATGGAGGAGATTCCTGAATAATCTCAGTATCGGGGTTATCCATTACCCTGTCTATGATAAACATGGCAGTATCGTGGCAACGAGTGTCACAAACCTGGAAATACATGATATTGCAAGAACATGCATGACTTTTGGTATTGACTTATGCTATATTGTTACGCCTCTTGCAAAACAGCGTGAGATCGCCGAAAAGCTGGTCCACCACTGGATTCACGGATACGGTTCGACGTACAATCCGGCACGGGGCGAAGCATTGCGGAAGGTGCGCGTTATGGGCACCGTTCAGGAAATGATAGATCACGCGGGACAAAAAGGGGTGCCGCTTGTAGTCGGCACATCGTCCCGGGAACGGCCAAATAAGGCCATGACCTATCAGGAACTGAACAGGTTTCTTGAGAACGAAACAAGTCCTGCTCTTGTCCTTTTCGGGACGGGATGGGGTCTTGCCGACGAAGTAGTTAACGGATGTGACAGAATGCTTGTTCCCATAAAAGGAAGAGGTGATTACAATCATCTTTCTCTGAGGGTGGCATTGGGAATCATCCTTGATAGAATTTTTGGTGAAAGAGGAGGATGCAATGAATGAGATGGTTGATTTAATGGAAAAAGAACATATGAGGCTGGACCTCCCTGAGGTCATGGTTGGCGATAACGTCAAGGTCTATACCCGTATCTTTGAAGGCGATAAGGAAAGGATCCAGGTGTTTGAAGGCGTTGTGATTCGCAAGAGAGGCGGCAACACAAGAGCTACTTTTACGGTAAGAAAAGTCTCATACAGCGTGGGTATTGAAAAGACATTCCCGAAACACTCGCCGCTTATCGATAAGATAGAGACAACGAGCAAGAGCAAGATAAGACGCTCGAAGCTTTACTATCTGAGAGGCTTGAAAGGCAAAGCCGCAAAGCTGAAGGAAAAAAGAGATTAGAAATTGATGACGTGCCGGCTTACAGGACTTGTAGGCGGTATCGATGAAGCCGGAAGGGGGCCTCTCGCGGGCCCCGTCGTTTCTTCCTGCGTAGTCTGGAAAACATTACCTGAAAATAAAATGGGTGTTAACGATTCGAAGCTTTTGAAAGAGAAAGACAGGGCCAGTCTATTCTCGTGGATTATTGAGCACGCTTACAGGGTGGGTGTAGGCATCGCAAGCAATGAAGAGATTGACAGCGTGAATATCCTCGGGGCGAGCCTTCTTTCTATGGAAAGGGCACTTGCCGCCACTGGTGTCGTGCCTGAACTTGTTTTAATAGACGGAAACAGGTGTATACATAATTGTCCGCAGGGGAAGCCGGTTGTAAAAGGGGACAGGAAATGCTTCTATATTGCGGCAGCTTCGATTATCGCGAAAGTCACCCGTGACCGTATTATGCACACCTATCAACTAATATATCCGGAATATAATTTTAAAAAACATAAAGGCTATCCTACAAAGGAGCATAGACTGGCAATCATGAAGTACGGTATCTCCCCTATACACAGGAGAACCTTCCGTGGAGTAAAGGAGTATTGCTGACACTGGACATGATAAGAAATCATGAGAGGACAAAAAAACGGATTTTCAAAAAGAAGGGGCCGTGGATTACTGTAAGGGTAAAATAGCAAAACTCATGACTGATTACTTTGGAGATGATTTTCGAAGGATAGCCCATGCCCTTGAGGTGTTAAAGTACGCTGAAAAGATTGCGGAAAATAAGGAGGGCTGCGATTACGAAATCCTTGTTGCCTCTGCCCTTTTGCACGATGTTGGCATAAAGAAGTCAGAAGAAGTGCTCGGGTTCAACAACGGCAGGACTCAAGAGGAGTATGGTCCTCCAATAGCGGAAAAACTTCTCGCCGGCATAGGGTTTCCCCCTGAAAAAACAAGGAAAATTTGCGAAATCATAGGAAATCATCATTCCCGCTCACGATATGACTATATTGAACTGAGAGTGCTCAAGGAGGCTGACCTGATAGTCAATAAACTTGAGGGTGATCAGGGGTCATAAATGACTACAAAACGAGAATTGGGTATTGAAGGGGAGGAAATGGCCGCGAAGGCTCTGAAGAAGGGGGGCTATAAGATCATCGAGAAAAATTACCGGAGCAAATTCGGTGAAATTGATATTGTCGCTGAAGAAAAGGATTATCTTGTATTCGTCGAGGTAAAACGGCGCAGTTCCGGATCTTTCGGAGGTCCTTTTGCTGCTATCGATAAGAAGAAAAAGGAACATATGATCCGCTCTGCCCAATGGTATCTCAAGGATCGCAGATGCACCGGAAGGAAAGCGCGTTTTGATATTGTCGGTATAGACGGAGATGAGTTGAAAATTATTCAACATGCGTTTATAGTAGAAGAGGGTTTCCGAAGATGATGGATGAAAAGATACTGAAATTGCTCATTGCTGTGAAAGAGGGAAGGATAGGAGTTCAAAAGGCATACGAAGCTTTTAAGGACATGCCCTTTGAGGATTTACATCATACGAAAGTGGATCATCATCGGGGAGTGAGGAAAGGCCTTCAGGAGGTCATATTCGGCGAAGGAAAGACGGTCGGCCAGATCATTGATATCGTCAATTCCCTGCAAAAGAAAAAAGAGGATGTACTTGTCACCCGTATTGATGGAGCATTGGGGAAGGAGCTCTGTAAAAAGTTTTCTGTCGGTATTTATCATGAAGCCGCCCGCTGCTTTACTATTCAAAAAAAGAAAACCGTAAAAACGGAGAAAGGGATGGTACTGATCGTCTCAGCGGGAACAAGTGATCTTCCGGTGGCGGAAGAGGCGTACGTAACGTCATTATTTTTCCGCAACGAGACAGAAAAGCTCTACGATGTTGGTGTCGCGGGGATTCACCGGCTATTTGGAAAGCTTGATCTTCTGAAAAAAGCGAAGGTCATTATCGTTGCCGCAGGAATGGAAGGCGCTCTTCCTTCTATTGTTGCG
>CAZXVZ010000130.1:0-8135 GCA_964644085.1 uncultured Syntrophus sp.
AAATAGCAATGCTCGGTATTTCACGGACATTTCAACTGATCAGACTATTTACCGTTAATGAGGCAACAGTCCTGGACAATGTACTGCTTGGGGCACACAAACATATGCAGCCGACCATACCGGGCGCTCTTATGTTTCGATCACGCACTGCAAAGATCGAGAATGAGATGCGGGAAAAGGCAATGGAGATGCTCCGATTTGTCGGTATGGATTGGGCCTCTGAGATGACGCCAGGCGCCCTCTCATTTGGAAATCAGAGAATGGTGGAACTCGCCAGATCACTCATGGCCGATCCGACGCTTCTTCTCCTTGATGAACCCGCCTCCGGATTGAACGATGCGGAAGTAGAATCCTTTATGGAGCTTCTCACTGCCATCAGGAAAGGAGGGGTGACAATGTTACTTGTGGAACACAATATGAAACTTGTAATGAACGTTTCCGATGACATCGTGGTTATTGATTTTGGGCGGTATCTTGCCGAAGGCACACCGACCGACATATGTGCCAATCAGCAGGTTATTGACGCGTATCTCGGTACCGAATGCGGCATCGTAGGTCTTCAGTAATGTTAAGTGTCAGTGATCTTCATGCAGGATATGGTAGGGTCGAGGTGCTGAAAGGAATCAATCTCGACATCAATGAAGGCGAGATTGTCTGCCTTCTCGGCGCAAATGGTGCGGGTAAGTCGACCTTTCTCAAAGTCATCTCCGGCCTTATCATACCCTCTAAGGGAAATATCTCTTTCATGAAGCAGGAGATAACAAGAAAAAAACCGAATGAAATTGTAAAGGCCGGCATAAGCCATATCCCTGAAGGCAGACAGATATTCGCGTCTCTTACAGTACAGCAGAACCTGCTCCTCGGAGCTTACGTTCATGGGAGCAAAAAAGCTGATCTCGAAAGGCTCTACCCATTCGTATTCAACCTTTTTCCTATTATTAAAAAGCGGTTTACAGGAAAAGCAGGTTCCTTGAGTGGCGGAGAACAGCAAATGCTTGCGATGGCGAGAGGTATTATGGCCCAGCCAAAACTCCTTCTCCTCGATGAGCCATCTCTTGGGTTAGCTCCGATCGTGGTTAACAATATTTTCGGTATTCTCAAGGATTTGCGCGCAAGCGGCATCCCCATTCTTCTCGTAGAGCAAAACGTTTCAGCAGCCCTCGGGATCGCCGATCGGGCCTACGTTGTGGAGACGGGGAAAATAGTGACTCAGGGGAAAGCAGAAGTACTGCTTGGAGATGACGAGATTCGGAAACGTTACCTCGGGATGTAACTCAGAAATGATCGCATGTATATAGGGGGGGGAACTTTTATGATTTTGTGTGGAAAGATATTACGATTTGCGTCTTACCAAACGGAGGGGAATGATAATGTATTATGATCCGGAAAAAAATGATCATGGCTTACGCCACAATCCTTTCAAATCTTGTGTTGCTCCAAGGCCAATCGGGTGGATATCCACGATAAGCCCCGAAGGAATACACAACCTGGCGCCATACAGCCAGTTTCAGAACCTCACTTTCGACCCTCCCTATGTAATGTTTTCTGCCAACCAGACCACTCTAGGCAAACGCAAGGATTCAGTTGTCAATACTGAACAAACCGGCGAATTTGTCTATAATATGGCCACCTACGAACTTCGTGAGGCGGTAAACAAATCAGCAGCTGAGGTTCCGCCGGAGGTAGATGAATTTGAACTGGCGGGCGTAACCAAGGCGCCGTCGATCAAGATCAAACCATGCCGCGTCGCGGAATCGCCGGTACAATTCGAGTGTGTCCATCACCAGACACTGCGGCTCCCCGGTAAAGGACCTATGGGCACTGTCGACATAGTCATCGGCCGCGTAGTTCTGGTACATATCAAGGATGAATTTATCCGTCCTGACGGACGTCTCGATATCCTCAAAATCCGCCCGCTCGGACGTCTCGGATACTATGACTATACAACTGTTGACTCCCTCTTTGAAATGGTCATACCCGGACAAAACGAGGCTTTGTTAAGCGGCCTTGAGGGCGCTCCCCCAATGGGGAAATAAACCGGTAATTAATATTACTGCTTATCCTGTCTGCAATCCTAAAGAAAAGGCCTGGGAAGAAGCTTCGCGCGTTCCGTAATTTCAGGTATTTTATCCTCCCATTGTATCGTCATAATATGAACACCCGCTATTCCCTTTATCTCACGTATCTGTTCTATGGACTCACATAGTATGGTAATACCCTCTTCGGCAGCTTTTTCTTTTGGGACCCCATTAATTCGCTTTAGTAAGGACTCCGGTATATTTATCCCCGGCACATTATCTATCAGATATTGTGCCATACCGGCAGATTTGAGCGGAACCAAACCAGCTAATATACTGCATCTCTTATCAAGACCCATATCACTGACTACTTTCATCCACTCACGGAATTTTTCAATGTCAAAGATTCCCTGTGTCTGAATAAAATCAGCACCGGCATCTATTTTCTTTTTCAAATGAAAGGCGCGGAACTCCACGGGTGGCGCGAGCGGGTTTGCTGCCGCGCCTATAAACGCCGGCACATCGCCCTGAATCACATCCTCATCGCCGAGCATCTTCTTTTCATCGCGCAGACGTTTTATAAGACCGATAAGCTGCACGGAATCAAGATCAAAAACTTTTTTTGCGTTTTTTTGATTGCCGAAACGTGGATGATCACCTGATATTGAAAGGATGTTCTTTATGCCGAGCGCAGAGGCCCCGAAGATATCGCTCTGCACAGCTATGCGATTACGGTCACGGCATGTCATCTGCATGACAGGTTCCATACCCATTTGTAACAGTATGGCGGCGGACGCGATGCTTGACATGCGTACTACCGCGGTCTGACAATCGGTTATATTCACCGCGTCTACTTTGCCCCTCAGAAACTCAGCTTTTTCGTTGATGACAGAAATGTCCGCCCCCCGTGGAGGGCCAATCTCCGCTGTCACCGCAAAATGGCCTTCCTTAAGTACCTTTTCCAGGTTACTCCCTGCCTTCATTGTCTACACTCCTCCTGAAGCGCTTTCCGTCTGAGTCTATTTAACTATTGAAACAGCATTACTTTTTATATCTCTTTTCATATCCGGATTGGATAAACGATCCCGGACCCTTGTCGATCCATTCCATAGGCGGCTGTATGGAGAGGATATTCTCAAGGCGGTTCTGTGCCTTTAACCGTTCGTAGATCTTGTTCCATGCGCATGGAATATCCCCGCTGACCTCACAGTTGCCGTCTATCCTGGTTCCACCGCATGGCCCGTTAAAAAGACTTTTCGAACAGGAGGTAACAGGGCAGATGCCGCCCGTATAACCGAGCTTGCAGTTTCCACAGGTTCTGCAACGCTCTTCAAATAACGCGACATCGCGGTCCAGGCCAATGAACATGGTATTGAGAGCAGGAAAAACTGGTTTAGATTCAAACTTTTCTGCGAGATACTGCACTCCAACGCCACAGGCAGTTGAAATTATACAATCACATTCTTCAGCCAAATCTTCAATATCTGCGAGGTACTCGGCATTACACTGTCTTTCCGTGACAAATACTGAAAAATGGGATTTTTTGCCGGTTTTTGAAAAACATTCGGTAAGCTCCTGGCTCAAAATTATCGTCTCACGCTGTCCTCCTGCCAGACAAACAGATGTACAGGCACCACACCCAACACAAAGAAAACGTGAGTAATTCTTCACCATATTAAATATCTCATCCAATGGTTTTCTTTTTGCTTTTATCATCTATAATATCTCCGCTTCACTTCTTAGGCTTATGGCATTCGCCGCATATTCTCGGTCCCGCGGGTTTCTTCTTTGATTTGCCGTCATGACACCCAATACATTGACTATGATATACCTTCATAAGGTTTGATTTTCCTTTATGACAAGAACCACACGATATCGATTTATTATCTTCGGTAAGTTCGTCCGGATTTAATATGTTTTTTCCTTTTTCGAAGCGATGGTGACAATCAGTGCATGAAATTTCGGCGAGATCAATGTGACGCGCATGAGGGAATTCCACAGGCGTCCGGCTCCTTTTTTTGAATATATCTTTATTGTTGATGACGATAGGCTCAGATTGAGCCAGGAGATATTTTGGCAGAACAATTGTTAAAACAAAAAGAAATATTAACAAGTATCTTTTATTTGAATTCATTGGCCGGCAATATTCCCATCATAGGTTCGATAGACTCCCTTCTCACGGCAGATGATTCGCGCTGTTGAAATCAATGAGGGTATGCTGATTCCAATAGGACAATAACAGCGCGTACAAAGCACACATTTGTCCCATATCAGACGCTTGATGTTTTCGTATTCCCCATCCGGAAGCATACCATTTTTTTTATATATTCTCCCGATAGAATGAATCACTTTATAAGACGGTGTATACGTCGGATCATTCTTGTGTGACATGTATAAAAAGCAACTGTCGGAACAAATGGAACAGTGCACACAGACACGGAGAGAAAGTTTTATCATCCCCCTTTTTTTATTGATGATTTTTTTGATTTTATTTTCGCTTGCATTGTTGATATCAGGATTTGCCATGTTTACACCTTATACCAAGCGCGGTTTCCAGTTTTCCGGTTGTATTCACCGCCAATAAAAAAACGCGAGAAAAGAAAAAACGCCATATGACTAAGGCGGGTAAAGGGTATTGCCATTATCAATATCTCACCTGTAATGATGTGTATAAAAAGACTTGTTCCGTCATTACCGAACTGATGATAGGTGACAAAGGCGGAATTGAATGTCATTATGATAAGAATCAACACAAAGTAATCGCCCATTGTCGTCAATTTACGCACCCGGCGAATAAAAAGACGACGCGCGATAAAGAACAAGCATAGTACGATTACGCAAACGGTAAAGGCGTCCATGAGCACATCGGGAAATGTGAAAAGGCTTACCCCGATATACTGCTCCGCAAGAATATTGTGAGCACTGAGAAAAACCGGAGTAACAAACAATAATATGTGGAAAATCAGACTTATCGTTCCCATAACAGGATGAGACCAGAATATTGTTCTTTGTAATCTCAATTTTAATGAAATAAGAATTTTCCTAAAGCCTGATTTCCCATGGAACAATATTGACCTGTCATTTTCAAACGGATTCAATATCGGCCTGAAACCATTATTAGTTTTGTGCGTAAAATGAAAAAGTTGCACTACGCGATACAGGCAACCGGTTGTAAATACAAACAGTGAGAACACAAAGGCGGGACCACAGAGAAAACTATAAAGATCGAATGAACCGTTCACAAATTGTTTCTCCTGTTAAGCCTCATTTAACCGGTCTGTGGCACTCCTTGCATTTCATTGCTCCGGGGCCTTTTTTCATACTCTTATGACAGTCTGTGCAGTATTTATGAGCAATATTTCTAGTCTTAACCGCATCATGACAACCTGTACAATCTTTGAATTTATCGCCTGTATTAGCATGTTGAGAATGGCTGAATATTACAGCCGTTGCTGTCTTGCCTGTTTTTTTTATTTTTATATCTTTCGTTGGCACTTCATTCGCAAACAGCATAATTGATCCGGCAAATAATAAAGAAATTGCAATTAATAATGTTTTTTTCATAAACTGTACCTTTTCGAATAATAATTAGAATATATTCTCAATATATTGATCACATAGTAAATAATCTATGTATAGGTGAAACCATCCCGAAAGTCAACAGGAATCCCCAATTATGAAAGAAACTCACGTTTCTCAAAAACAGATCTTTTGGCTACGCAAAGTAGACTTGATACACCGTGAGCTTTTAACAAAAACCTCCGATTACAATAAAATATTTGCTCTCAGCAACAGACACCGTGCAAAACAAATAGTCCCGGTTTTTTTATTAGATATTATTATCTCGCCAATTAAATATACCAAAAGTTGTCATACCGGACTTGATCCGGCATCCAATCTCTTAATGGATTCCGGCCTTCGCCGCAATGACGGAAATTCAATTGTTTTTTACTGGTCTAATAATATTACCTTAGCTATTCGGATTATCGCAAACCGAGTATTTTATGTGTCTGAAGACTCAATCTCCACCGGGGATGGGCAAGGCAATATTGAACCGCCTGGTTTGTATTGTTTTTCAAATCCGGGTAGTATTTTGGTTGAAGTAAAAAATTCCGGAAACGGAGATCTTCAAAGGCTTCGGGCAAAACTCCTTTCTGGGGATAAACAAGTTTCAACTCGTCGCCTGATCGGACAGCAAGTCTTGTTCCTGCCTTGGGACTTACAGTGACCCAGTCTATTCCTTGAGGGAGAGGAACAGTGCCGTTCGTTTCGATGGCCGTTTCAAATCCCTCTTTATGGAGTCCTGCAATAAGGTCCCCATCGACCTGCAAAGCCGGTTCCCCACCGGTAAGAACAACAAAACGTGCTGCTTTCGTTGACTTTTCAAACGGGAACGCCTCGGAAACAGCTTTTACCAGTTCTTCCGCATCATCAAAAACTCCTCCGCGCGCACCATCAGTTCCAACAAAGTCAGTGTCGCAGAACCCGCACATGGAACCGGCACGGTCCTCCTCTCTTCCGGACCAGAGATTGCACCCGGAAAATCTGCAAAAGACAGCTGGTCTTCCCGTCTGCACTCCCTCGCCCTGAAGCGTGTAGAATATTTCCTTTACACGATACGCCATTACGATTACTCTTGTTTTTTTTGATATATAATCGGGTCAGTAATACCGCTCTCCCGGAAACCTTTCAGTCTCAAAACACAGGCATCACATGTTCCGCATGCAGCGCCCGATGGAGAAGGATCATAGCAGCTCGTAGTGAGGCCATAATCGACACCAAGTGAAAGTCCTTTCTTTATGATCTCGCTTTTCGTCAACTTTATGAGCGGAGTATGTATCGAGAATGTCTTTCCTTCTACTCCCGCCTTCGTCGCCAGATTAGCCATTTTCTGAAAGGCATCAATATATTCCGGCCTGCAATCCGGATAACCGCTGTAATCAAGGGCATTAACCCCTATGAAAATATGGTAGGCCTCAAGCACCTCTGCCCAGGCAAGAGCGAAGGATAGAAAGATCGTATTCCGCGCGGGTACGTATGTGACGGGAATATCGTTGGATATTTTTCCGGGCTCACGATCTTTCGGCACCGGGATGTCACCTGTCAGTGCGGAACCACCAAGGCTTCTCAGATCCACGGCGAAGATAATATGCCTTGAAATATTAAGACTGCATGCAATTTTCTTTGCCGCTTTAATTTCACTTTCATGCCGCTGGCCGTATCGAAAGGTAAGGGCGTAAATTTCGTAACCCTCGTTCCTCGCTATAGCGAGGGTCGTTGAAGAATCAAGCCCGCCGCTTAAAAGTACAACTGCTTTTTCATTTTTTTCTTTCATAAAAAATCCTATTTTCTGAATATGGTAAAAAGGAGAGTCAGGATGATACTTATGATGATACTTGTTGTAATAGGAAAGTAAAAACTGAACCGTTCTTTTTTGACATAAATGTCACCGGGCAGTCTGCCGAGATATGGTATCTTGTCGGCAAGCACAAATCCAAGACCAACAATAATCAGGATCGCTCCGACAACAATCAGCATTTTACCCGTTGTTGGCATTGATCCCTCCATACCGTTCACCTTCGCTGAATATACACCCGCAGTATTTTTGCCTGTACATATTGAGTGCCTTCGATTCTTCAATACCTTCTTTCCAGCCCTCTCTGAAGTCTTTGTACAGAAATGGAACACCATACGTTACCGACAGTTCCTCACCTATCCTTCTTATTTCATTGTGACGCTGATACTTGCTGTAGAGCAGTGTCGTCGTTACTGCGTCCATTTTTTCTTGGACGCCTTTCTTGAATGCCTTTTCCAATCGTATCCTGTAGCAGAAAAGACAGCGGTCTTTGCCGTTATCCAGCGCGCCTCTGAGAAATGAATTCAAATCATAATCCTTGTCGATAGCAAGCGGGAGCGCTGCCTGCTTTGCATAATCCCGTAATGTTTCGAGCCGTTTCTTGAATTCCGTGTATGGGTGGATGTTGGGATTAAAGAAGTAACCGTATACATCAGCACCATCTTCACGCAGTTTTTTCAGAGTATATATGCTGCATGGCGCACAGCATATATGCATGAGGACTTTTTGCTGTTTGTTTTCCGTCTTATCCATCATCTCTT
>CAZXVZ010000131.1:0-7996 GCA_964644085.1 uncultured Syntrophus sp.
CGGCATTCAGGTATTCGTTAAAGGCATGAATATTTTTGATCGACATTTTCCTGGAAGAAATACGTGCGTTGGATACAGACAGGTGCAGTACTCTGTCGCATATAGAAATTTGTCCCGGAGAGTTTACGAAGGTCTGCTTCCACTTTTCATATATTCGAAATAATCAGCAAGAATGCGGCCGTGATCAAAAGCTATCTCAAAAGGCAGCGCATCCTCTAAAAATATTTCTGCTCTTTTCGCGTCATCTCTTCCTTTCAAAATTCCTTTTCCATCGGCAAGAAAAACGACCGTTGCCGTATGGAATCTGGGATCCCGACATGGATCAGAATAAGCGTGGAACTGTTCCACAATGTTAATATCGAGAGAGGTTTCTTCCTTTGCTTCTCTCATCGCGGCATTTTCAAGCGATTCCCCCATTTCGACGAATCCTCCCGGCAATGCCCATCCGTATGGCAGATTTTTACGTTCGACCAGCACAATACCCTTCCTGTATCGTATGACAATATCAACAGTCAACAGAGGGGTTTTAATCGGGCACATACTTGTCTGCTTTAAATGTTTTTCTTATATCTTCCGTATTCTTATTCCGCCAAATTGTTTACAAAGATATATCACGTGTGGTATGGACATGCAATGATGAATTACAAGCTTATCGTTGACAGCCACACGCACTGGGGCCCGTCAGCAACAATGGGCATTACCGTAACAACAGAAGAAATCCAAAAACAACAAAAAGAGTCAGGCGTGTCCCACGTGGTCATCATGCCCTTCCCCTCTACGGCGATAAAAAATAACGGAATCAACGTAAAAATACTTGAAGAAACAAAAGGCGTACAGAACTTCATACCCTATCACTATATCAGGGAAAACTACGACGATACAGATTTTAATCCCATACCTGAAGTCTATTTTGGCGGAAAATGGCACTGGATGAGGGGTATACAGGATTCTGCTTCAAATTATCAAGTTCTCGAAGATAAAACTCTCCCGGAACTGGTGAAAAAAATAAAACTCACCGAAAAACCGGTTATCTTCGAGGAAGAACTTGATTTCACCATAAAATTCCTTGATCTCTTTCCGGATATTTTGCTGATTATTCCACATCTCGGCATGCTGGGGGGAAACCCGCCGGATTTTTTAAACGCTTTTAAGAAGCATGAAAATATCTACTTTGACACAGCGCTGGCACCACGCGATATGATACTAACATTTGTCGAAACGATCGGCCCTGAAAGGATACTCTTCGGCTCCGATATTCCTTTTGGTTCAATGAAAAGTGAACTTTCAAAAATCCTCTCTTTATCCATACCGGATAGCGATAAAGAACACCTACTCTCTAAAAATATCATCAGGCTTGCCCGTCTCGAACTGTGAACATAGTTATCGGATAAAAAAAGGCCGGTCACTGCCGGCCTTTTTTTATTAATTATTTTGATTCAATTTATTTTTTCGAGCGCCAGCATAGCTGCACCCAATGCACCGACAATCTGTGGTTCGCTATGGATAGTGAGCCGGGTATTTAGCGTGGCCTCCAACGCTCTAACGACACCAAGGTTCTTTGCAACGCCGCCGGCCATAACAATTTCTTCCTCAACGCCACCCAGCCTGTTGATTAACCCCATTGTTCTCCCCGCAATGGCCCTGTGGATGCTGTAGAGGATATCTTCCAATTCTTCTCCTTCACTCACGAGAGAAATTACCTCGGACTCGGCAAAGACTGTGCAGATACTGCTGATAGTCAGTTCCTTTTTGTGTTTTAGAGAAATATCACCGATTTTATCGAGTTCAACATTGAGGGCTTTTGCCATAACTTCAAGAAACCTTCCGGTACCTGCGGCACATTTATCATTCATCTCAAACTCTATTACACGGCCTCTATCATCTAGCCTGATAACTTTCGTGTCCTGACCGCCGATATCGATAATTGTCCGTGCCGCCGGGAACAAATGATGAACACCTTTTGCTATACAGGTAATTTCCGTGACGGTCTGCTGGGCAAAAACTGCTCTTTTTCTGCCGCAGCCGGTAGCTACAATATGAGCCACGTCAGAAGCGGCAATAGCAGGTCCGGCGAGCACTTTCTCCAAAGCCATCTCCGCCGTCTTTCTTGAATCTGCACCTGTCTGAAAGATTTCGTACCCCAGAATTCCCTTGTCTGTATCAAAGAGCAAGGATTCCGTCGTAATGGAGCCTATGTCGATACCTGCAACGAGCATTATGTCCTTATCCTTCTATTCAATGATAGCGAGTACCGCGTCCGCTTCAACTTCCTGACCTGCGGCAACTTTTATCTCTTTAATGACGCCGGCCGCGGGTGCTACAATGGGCATCTCCATCTTCATTGCTTCAAGTGTCGCAATCTGATCGTCCTCCGCTACTGTGTCGCCCACTTTGACATTAACACCCACTATTTTTCCAACCATAGGAACAGTTACTTCTGTAGCCATATTGTTACCTCCTTAAATTTGATACATCTTTTAACGTCTAAATTATTACGCTTTTCTGTAACCCAGTGCAAACTGGGCAATAATCATCTTTTGGACATTTGAAGTCCCTTCAACAATCTGATAGGACTTGGCATCTCTCAAATACCTTTCGACAGGGTATTCCGAAGAGAAACCGTAGGAACCGAAAATCTTCACTGCTTCCGATGCACAGAAGTTCGCTGATTCGGCGGCATAATATTTGGCCATAGAGGTCTCAAGGGTGTTGTTCATACCCTGATCCTTCTGCCATGCGCATTTCAAGACGAGAAGTTTTGCTGCTTCGTGCTCAACAGACATTCTTCCAATCTGTTCCTGTACCATCTGGAATTGTCCGATAGGCTGACCGAACTGTTCCCTTTCATTGGCGTACTTGCATGCCTCGTCAATACAACTTTGCGCAACACCTATTGCTCTCGCCGCAGAACTCAAACGGGTAAAATTCAACATGGTCATGCAAATGGCAAAACCCTGGCCAAGCTTTCCGAGAAGCGCGCTCTTGGGTATCTTCGCTTCTTCAAAGAAAATTTCACCGGTCGGAGCGCAGTGAAGCCCGAGTTTTGTCGTAATTGCCCTCTGGGTGATACCGGGCGTATTGAAGTCAATAAAAAAAGCGGACATACCCTTGTGCTTGGCTGCCTTGTCTGTCATAGCGTAAACGACACCGCACCCGCAATAGGGGACACCAGAAATCCAGGTCTTACTTCCGTTGAGAATAAAACCGTCATCAACTTCAGTTGCGGTTGTCTTCATACTTGCAACGTCTGAACCGGAGTTCGGCTCGGTAATCGCGAAACATCCGCCCACTGTTCCCGATATTAAACCAGGGAGGAACTGCTCCTTCTGAGCATCATTTCCAAACTTGAGGAGGACGTTTTGCGGACCATTCATCTGAAGGTTGAAAGGCAGACCCCAGGAAGGGCTTATTCTGGCAACTTCAGTTGCCATGAGAGTCGCCGCCATATTGCCCTCCTCAAGCCCCAATCCGCCATACTGTTCCGGGGCAAGACAGGCAAACATGCCCTGATCGCCCATCTTCTTCATGATTTCAGGACGATATTTGTGCTCCTTCTCGTCTTCCTCCATGGTGGGTTTGATATTTTTTACAGCAAAATCATAGGCCATTTTTCGCATTGATTCCAATTCATCGGAAATCTTAAAATCCATAATATTTTCTCCTTTTCTGCGAAATTGTGAAACAATGAACAACCAATATTAGCAAAAGCTGTTTTCTCCTGTCAAGCTAATTTTCTATAAATGATATGCGTTTACTGCGCACCATGAAAGGTTAACAATGGACATAAATAGAAACTGGTTATCACATTATAACGGAATAATAATGTATTGAAGACAAAGACTGTCTTCGATATAATGAGATAATAATCGATAAGGCAGCAAAAGGTTGATAATCAATAAAACAGGGCTTGTAGCTGATAATCTTTATGTAAACGGTTTCACGTGGTCACCTGTATACCTTGTTACCGGAAAAACCGATGTTCTTTTTGAAGCTGGTTTTTCATGCATGGGTAGCCTCTACGTTAAAGATATCCAGAAGGTCCTTTTTCATAAAAATCCGGAATATCTTTTTCTCACCCATGTACACTATGACCACTGCGGGGCTGCTTCATATCTTAAAAAGAAATTCCCCAATCTCAAAATATGCGCCTCGCAGAGGGCTCGCGATATCATGAGTCGTACTAATGCCGTGAACCTCATGTCTTCTCTGAGCCAATATGTAGTGCCTCTCATAGCACGATTGCCTGAAATACGGGATGAAGAGCTTCTGACTGACCCCTTTCAGCCCTTTGATATTGATATTGTTTTCAACGAAGAACAGGCATTCAATGTCCATGATGAGTTCAGTATACAGATACTGATAACCCCCGGTCACACAAGGGACATGCTAAGCTATTACATACCGGAAAAGAAGATTCTCATATCCACGGAATCCGCTGGCTGCCTCGGACTAAATAATCGTATTCTCAGTGAGTTTCTCGTTGATTATGATTCCTATATCAGGACACTGGAGCGCTTTTCCGGGCTTGAGATTAGAACATTCTGCCAGGGACACCATTTCGTATTTACGGGAGATGACGTGCAGTCTTTCTTTGCAAACTCCCTTAAAAGCGCGGAAACATTTAAGAAGCATGTCGACGAGCTTCTCTACCAGGAAAAAGGATCCATCGACAGAGTTGTCCATATTATTAAAACCGAGGAATATGATACAAATCAGGGCATTAAGCAACCGGAAAGGGCCTATCTATTGAACTTGAAAACCCAGATAACCCATCTGGCAACAAAACTTACCGGACTCTAAAACAGGGAGTATTTTTTAGGTATATTTCATGGAAATGTGCTTGATTATTGGCAACAATATGTTGTATATAATTACCGTTAGTTAGAAATCATGTGAATTTTTTAATTATCAAAAAATACACTAAATCAAGAGGAGGTTAAGTATGGATATCAAAACAATCGGGGTATTGGGCGCCGGTGTTATGGGAAACGGCATCGCACAGGTTGCAGCTCAGGCCGGTTACAATGTGATTATGAGAGATATTGAAGACCGATTCGTTCAGGGTGGTCTGAAAAATATCGATAAATTTCTCTCAAAGTCCGTTGAAAAAGGCAAAATGACCGCTGATCAGAAAAACGCTATCATGGGCAAGATTAAGGGCACAACAGACATAAACGAGATGAAGAACGCGGACCTTGTTATTGAAGTTATTATCGAAGTCATGGATGTAAAAAAGAAAGTCTTCGCAGAACTTGATGGAATAACAAGACCTGATGTTATCCTTGCTTCCAATACTTCATCGATGTCGATCACCGAGATTGCCGCTGCCACGAAAAGACCTGACAAGGTCATCGGCATGCACTTTTTCAATCCTGTCCCTCTCATGAAACTGGTAGAGGTCATTCGGGGTATCAGCACAACCGACGAAACAACAGCAACGATTCTTGACATTACAAAGAAACTCGGTAAAGAGCCGGTAGAGGTTAAAGTTGACGTCCCTGGTTTTCTCGCAAACAGACTTATGATCGCTGTTGCCATAGAGGCGATAAAACTTTACGAGCAGGGAATTGCTTCCAAGGAAGACATCGACAAGGCGGCAAAGCTCGGCCTTAACTACCCCATGGGTCCTTTTGAATTAATGGACCTCACAGGAATTGATATTAATTACCATGTCATGGACTATTTCTACAAAGAACTCCCCAAAGAAAACAAATGGGATCCCCCACTTTTCATCAAGAATATGGTGAGAGCGGGCCTGCTTGGTAGAAAAACCGGTAAAGGATGGTACGATTATTCTAAATAATGAAAACCGGGTAAGGAGATAACTATGGCCTATGAAACATTAATCGTTGAAAAAGAAGATACTGTCGGTATTATCAAGCTGAACAGGCCTCCCGTAAACCCTCTGAACACACAGATGTATCTGGACCTTTACGACGCGGTGAGTGAACTTGACACTGATCCGTCCATAGGGGCAATCATTGTTACGGGCGGAGGGGACAAGGCTTTTGCGGCAGGATTAGATATCAAGGATGTAATGGGTAAGTCTGTTGTCGATATCCTTGATTTCTGCTGGAAAGGTCCCAGAAAAGCATTTGATAAACTGACCGGCATAGAAAAACCTACAATAGCCGCGGTCTTCGGGCTTGCGCTTGGCGGAGGATGTGAGGTGGCGCTCTGCTGTGATCTGCGCATCGCCTCGGAAGACGCAACCTTTGGACTTCCCGAAATTACCCTGGGCATTATGCCAGGGTCAGGAGGCACACAAAGATTGCCGAGGCTTATCGGTACTTCCAAGGCAAAAGAGATACTCTTTTCAGGTGAAACAGTAAATGCCGAAGAAGCATATCGTATAGGTCTTGTAAACAAAGTCGTACCAAAGGACAAACTGCTTGATGAAGCGAAAGCGCTTGCGAAGAAACTGGCATCAAGGCCAAAAGCGGCTCTCGCGCTCATCAAAAAATGCGTGGACAACGGCCTCGATATGGACCTTGCCGCCGGTATTACGATGGAGATGAACTGCTTTTCTATCGCCTTCACTTCTGAAGACGGGAGGGAGGGCATCAATGCTTTTGTGGAAAAGAGGAAGCCTGTTTACAAGGGTAAATAGAAAACGCAATAGTTTGCAATATAAAGCAAATAAAAAATAAAAGTAAGGAGGTTTTTTTGCATGAACACTTTTAGTAAGGTATACATACCATATGGTGGTTATTACTCGACACCTTTCTGCCGCTGGCAGGGAACGATGCAGAATGAAAACTCAATTGAACTGGGCGGCAAAACTGCACGCAGATGGTTTCTCGAGAAAAAGAAAATCGATCCCGCCATCCTCGACTATTTGTATTTCGGAATCACCATTTATAATCCGCGTATGTTTTACAGTCACAATTGGGCGGCAGGACTGTTAACAGATAACAAAAAGAATTTGCCGGGTCTGATGATCAACCAGGCATGCACAACATCAACTACAATTCTCAACCTTGCCGCTCAGGCGATAGAAATCGGCGCGTTTGAGGTTGGTTTCGGTCTCATGTCAGACCGCGCTTCCAACGGTGTCCATGCTGTCTGGCCAAATCCATTGGGCCCCGGCGGTGAATGTTTCCATGAAAACTGGCTCATGGATAATTTCAACAGCGATCCCAATGTCAACCCTCCGCTCAAGATGGTTCAAACGGCAGAAAATGTAGCAAAAGCGGAAGGCTTTACAAAAGAACAGGCTGACGAAGTAGTTTTGAGACGTTATGAACAGTACCAGATGGCACTCGCGAATGACCGGGAATTCCAGAAACGGTACATGTTCCCCGTTGAAGTGAAGGTCTCCAAAAAGAAAACAGTACTGGTAGAGCAGGACGAGGGTGTGACACCTACAACCAGAGAGGGAATCGCCAAACTCGGCCCCGCTGAAAAAGGCGGTATACACAGTTTTGCCTGTCAAACATTCCCCGCTGACGGAAATTGCGGTTTTATAGTCACCACACGTGAAAAAGCAAAGGAACTAAGCGCGGATCCGAAAATCGAGATTCAGATTGTCTCTTACGGCTTCTCACGGGTTAACCCGGGCTTTATGGCAGCAGCACCTGTACCTGCAGCACAGATGGCACTCGCGAACGCCGGCCTTAAGATATCAGATATGAAGACAATCAAGAGCCACAACCCGTTCTGCGCTAATGACCTGAACTTTGCGAAAAAGATGGGCAACGATATCAACAAGATGAATAATTACGGATCATCCCTGATCTATGGTCATCCCCAAGCCCCGACTGCGGGCAGAATTATTGCCGAAATGCTCGAAGAAACGGTGATGCTTGGTGGCGGATACTGCCTCTGGGCAGGATGTGCGGCAGGAGACACAGGCGCATCGATGATCTTCAAGGTCGGTTGATTTAGTCCTTTACTCAGCAGGCATCAGTCACATAATTGGCGGAAACAGGTCTAATGTTTCCGCCAATTCTTTCTTAATAATGTGCTCCTGATCATTCTTTGAAATCAGGGATAA
>CAZXVZ010000132.1:0-7916 GCA_964644085.1 uncultured Syntrophus sp.
TGTTCATATTATAGTTTCTGTACTTGGCAAAACCTGTCCCGGCGGGTATAATTCTACCCATAATAACGTTTTCTTTGAGCCCTTTCAGGTAGTCAACCCGTCCTTCTATAGATGCCTGCGTCAATACCTTGGTAGTATCCTGGAAACTTGCAGCAGATATAAAGCTATCGGTAATCAGGGATGCTTTTGTAATACCAAGGAAGAGAGGCTCCGCCTGTGCCGGACGACCTTTCTGAGCAATGACACGTTTGTTTTCTTCTTCAAATACCCACCATTCGACAAAATCATCAATAATAAAGTTTGTGTCGCCGACATCTCTTATTTTTACCCTCTTCAACATCTGTCGTACGATAATTTCTATATGTTTATCATTTATCTTGACACCCTGGAGTTGATAGACCTCCTGAATTTCATCCACGAGATAACGGGCAAGGTCTTTAATACCGAGGATTCTCAAAACATCATGAGGATTCACCAGGCCGTCCATAAGAGCTTCGCCCGCCCTCACATAATCACCTTCGTGAACGATGATATGTTTTCCTCTCGGTATGGTATATTTTCTGGGCTCTCCATGCGCCGCATCAGGATTGACAACGATTTCTCTCTTTCCTTTTGACATTTTTCCAAAGCTCACAATACCATCAATCTCACTGACAATGGCGCTCTCCTTCGGTTTCCGTGCTTCAAATAGTTCGGCAACTCTCGGCAGACCGCCGGTAATATCTTTTGTTTTCGTGGTTTCACGGGGCATCTTGGCGATAACATCACCGGCAAAAATCATGTCACCCTCGCTTGCCACGATATGCGCTCCGACGGGAAGAATATATCTCGCAGGACTTGTTGAATTGGGAATAATCTTTGTTCTTCCTTTCTCATCCTTGATGGATATACGCGGTCTCAAATCAGGGTTTTTCGGCTCTATAACAACTCTATAGGAAAGACCGGTTACTTCATCCTTGCTTTCCTGCATTGTCTCGCCTTCAAATATATCGCCATACTTAATCTTGCCGGACTCTTCCGAAAGGATCGGTATCGTATAAGGATCCCATTCCGCCAGTATCTGGCCTTCTTTTACGTTTTTTCCGTCATTGACTTTTAACTTAGCACCATAAATGACCGAATACCGTTCTCTCTCACGACCGGCTTCATCAAGGATAGCAATTTCTCCGTTCCTGTTCATCACGACAGGTACTCCCTCTCTATTCAGTATGGCTCGCACATTTATAAACTTGATCGTTCCCTCATTTCTCGCTTCCAGCGTCGACTGTTCAACCCGCCGTGAAGCCGCGCCACCAATGTGGAATGTTCTCATCGTAAGCTGTGTTCCCGGCTCACCAATGGATTGAGCGGCCACAATTCCCACGGCTTCACCGATGCTCACAAGCCGTCCCCTTGAGAGATCGCGACCGTAACAGAGCACGCAAATGCCGCGTTTTGCCCTGCATGTAAGTGCCGACCGTATCTTAATCTCCTCATAACCCGCGTCTTCAATGAGTTTCAAATGATTTTCCGTGATCTCTTCGTTTTTATGAACAATAATCTCTCCATCCGGGTCTTTCAGATCCTCATAAGAAACTCTTCCGAGGATTCTGGCGTCAAGCCGTTCAATAACTTCACCGCCCTCCATGAGAGATTTCACTTTAATATAATCAAGGGTGCCGCAATCATACTCCGAAACGACAACATCATGGGCTGCGTCAACGAGTCTTCTTGTAAGATATCCTGAGTTGGCCGTCTTCAATGCCGTATCGGCAAGACCTTTTCTCGCGCCGTGCGTTGATATGAAGTACTGCAACACATCAAGGCCTTCGCGGAAGTTACTGGTAATAGGGGTCTCGATAATTTCGCCTGATGGTTTCGCCATCAGGCCCCTCATACCGGCAAGCTGTCGTATCTGCTGAGGGTTTCCTCTTGCCCCTGAATGAGCCATCATAAAAATAGGGTTAAGGCTGTTCTGGCGCTGAGGTTTTTGATGTTTGTCCAAAACGGGATTCCCGTTTTCATCGATTACGGTCTCTGAACCCAGTTCGTCCATAAGCGCTTTCGCGATATCTTCAGTTACATTTGCCCATATGTCGATTACCTGATTGTACCGTTCACCGTCGGTAATCAAGCCTTCCTGATACTGGTCATGGACATTTTTTACCGCCGCTTCAGCATGTTCAATAAGTTTTTTCTTCTTTTCGGGAATTTTCATATCATCGATGGATATAGAGATTCCACCCAGGGTGGCATAGAAAAATCCAATGTCCTTTAACCTGTCGGAGAGGACGACAGTGCTTTTTTCGCCTGCGTCACGGTAACACTTATCGACGAGCTGGGCAATGGTCTTTTTATCCATGATCCTGTTGATGAGGCCAAACATGTCTTTAAGAACCGCTTTTCTTTTCGTTTTTTCAAGCTCTTCAAGGGCATCTTCAATAACATCCCTGAGAATTATTCTGCCCGCCGTAGTATCCACATATTCTCCGTCTATGCGGACTTTAATCATGGCATGGAGATCAATTGCGTTTGAATCGTAAGCAACTCTCACCTCTTCTGAATCGGCAAAAACCTTTCCTTCACCCTTCTTGTGCTTCCTGTCAATTGTTAAATAATAGAGCCCGAGAACTATATCCTGCGTGGGAACAATAATGGGCTTACCGTTCGCGGGAGAAAGAATATTGTTCGTTGACATCATGAGAACACGGGTCTCTGTCTGAGCCTCAATAGACAAGGGTAAGTGCACGGCCATCTGGTCTCCATCAAAATCAGCGTTATAAGCAGGACAGACAAGGGGATGGAGTTGGATCGCCTTTCCGTCAATTAACTGCGGCTCAAAAGCCTGTATACCGAGACGGTGAAGTGTGGGTGCTCTATTGAGAAGAATGGGATGTTCTTTAATACACTCTTCCAAAACGTCCCAGACTTCCGGCCTTTCTTTTTCCACAATCTTTTTTGCATTCTTGATTGTCGTGGCGTATCCTTTTTTGATAAGTCTGTTATAGACAAAAGGCTTAAAAAGTTCAAGCGCCATGTATTTTGGGAGACCACACTGGTGGAGTCGCAGTTCCGGTCCCACGACAATGACCGATCTTCCTGAATAGTCAACCCTTTTCCCAAGGAGGTTCTGACGGAACCTGCCCTGTTTACCGCGAAGCATATCAGAGAGCGATTTAAGCGGTCTTTTGCTGGCACCTGTTACAACCCGTCCCCGCTTGGAATTGTCAAAAAGGGCGTCTACCGCTTCCTGGAGCATTCTTTTTTCGTTCCTGATAATAATTTCAGGCGCGTTAAGCTCCATGAGTCTCTTCAGTCTGTTATTTCTGTTGATAACCCTTCTGTAAAGATCGTTGAGATCCGATGTGGCGAACCTGCCGCCATCAAGGGGGACAAGAGGTCTCAACTCCGGCGGTAAAACGGGGATAATATCGAGAATCATCCATTCAGGTTTTACACCGGAAATTCTGAATGCGTCTACTACTTTCAGTCTACGGGCTATCTTTTTCTTTTTAGCGTCACTGGATGTATCTCTCATCTCAACACGCAGGGTTTTGCCTATATCTTCGACTGCGATCCTTTTTAGGCACTCCCGGATGGCCTCGGCTCCAATTCCGGCGCCGAATTCCTCTCCATATTTATCCCGCGCTTCAACATATTTTTCTTCACTGATAATTTCGCAGAATTCATAAGGAGATTTTCCGGGTTCGTAGACGATATACATTTCAAAATAGAGTACCCGTTCGACTTCCTTGATCGTAAGCTCAAGGAGAGTTCCTATTTTGCTCGGCATGCTTTTCAAAAACCATATGTGTGCCACAGGACAGGCAAGTTTTATATGACCCATCCTTTCTCTTCTTACTTTTGATTGAATAACCTCGACACCGCATTTCTCGCAGATAATTCCTCTATGTTTCATCCTTTTATATTTACCGCAGATGCATTCATAATCCTTTACTGGACCGAATATCTTCGCGCAGAATAGTCCGTCACGCTCCGGCTTGAAGGTTCGGTAATTGATTGTTTCCGGTTTCTTCACTTCTCCGTAAGACCATTTTTCGATGAGTTCCGGAGAAGCCAGTGCTATTTTCATTGCCGCGTAGCTGAGCGGGTCTTTCTGTTTATCTGTTTTAAAATATTCTTCCAAGATACTCCTCCTTACTCTTCCTTAATGAGTTCCACGTTGATGCATAAGCCTTGCAATTCTTTTACGAGGACATTAAAAGATTCCGGCAAGTTCGGTTCCAGTACTTCTTCGCCTTTTACTATAGCCTCGTAGGCCCTGATTCTTCCATTAACGTCGTCAGACTTGATGGTAATAAATTCCTGAAGAGAAAAAGAAGCGCCGTATCCTTCGAGGGCCCATACTTCCATTTCACCCAGTCTCTGACCACCGAATTGCGCTTTACCACCAAGAGGCTGTTGGGTAACAAGAGAATAAGGCCCGATAGACCGCGCGTGAATCTTATCATCAACAAGGTGGTGCAACTTAAGAAAGTACATATTCCCAACGGTAATCTGGTGGTGAAAAGCATCTCCCGTTCTCCCGTCAAAAAGGGTTGTCTGTCGCGAGTCTTTCAGTCCGGCCAGTTTAAAAAATTCCTGGATCTCAGGCTCCTTAGCACCATCAAAAACAGGCACTGCGATATTAACCCCAGTCTGCATCTGTTCAGCGAGCCTGACAATCTCTTCATCTTCTAGTCTGTCGATGAGTCCTTTGAGCTCACCGCTTGAAAATACTTTTTTCAACTGTTTTCTTATCACTGAAGATTCGCAGGTTTCTTTATAGTAACCGTCAACAAGTTCTCCGATTCTTTTGCCCATTTCCTTCGCTGCCCATCCAAGATGCGTCTCAAGTATCTGGCCCGCGTTCATACGAGAAGGAACTCCAAGCGGATTAAGAACAATGTCTATCGGTGTGCCGTCTTCCATGAAGGGCATGTCCTCTTCTGGCAGTATTACCGAAACAATGCCTTTATTTCCGTGTCGGCCGGAAATCTTGTCACCAACGGCAACTTTTCTTTTCATGGCAACATAGATTTTAATGGTCTTGATAACACCGGGCGGCAGTTCATCGCCTTTTTTTATCTTGTTGATCTTATCTTCGTATATAAGCCGTATAATCTCCAGTTGGTTGTCCTTGCTCTCAATGATCTTTGCTATCCGCGTGGCAACCTCTTTATCCTTAAAATCGACATCCTGCAATCTATCAAAGCTGATGGCATTTATCCTTTCTTTTGTAAAAACTTCGCCTTTTTTGATTACAATTGTTTTTCCCTTGCTGTCTTTGATATCGGCAGAAGCTCTTTTCCCGGTAAGGAGTTCCGCGATCTTTTCTTTTTTGCTCTCAACAATAATTTTTATCTGGTCTTCCTGGTCCTTCAGGATATTTGATATTTCTTTATCCTCGATATTACGGCTCCTGTCGTCCTTATCTACACCACGTCTTGACAGAACTTTCGCGTCAGTAACAATACCTTCCAGACCATGAGGTACACGAAGGCTTGTGTCTTTCACGTCACCGGCTTTTTCACCGAAAATAGCCCGGAGCAGTTTCTCTTCCGGGGTAAGCTGTGTTTCGCCCTTGGGTGTCACCTTACCGACCAGGATATCCCCGGGTTTTACCGTGGCACCAATCCTTACGATACCGCTCTCATCAAGGTCTTTCAAAGCATCATCCCCAACATTGGGAATATCTCTCGTTACTTCCTCTTTGCCAAGTTTGGTGTCACGAACAACACATTCCAGTTCTTCAATATGGACTGAAGTCAGCACATCTTCTTTCACAAGCCTTTCGTTTATAAGAACAGAGTCTTCGTAGTTATATCCTCTCCAGGGCATAAAGGCCACTAGGACATTCTTACCGAGCGCCAGTTCGCCTCTGTCCGTGGAAGGCCCATCAGCGAGAACATCTCCCTTCTTTACGTAGTCACCTTCATTGACAATTACCCGCTGATTGATGCATGTGTCCTGATTTGACCGTCTGAATTTCAGCAGTCTGTAAACATCTATCTTCGTGACGGATTCTTCACCGCTCTTTTTCTCTTCATATTTAAGAATAATACGGCTGGCATCGACGCTTTCAATGATACCGTCATGTCTCGCGATGATGGTAACCCGTGAATCTCTTCCAACCACCCTTTCCATACCGGTACCGATCAGCGGGGCTTCAGGAATAAGAAGCGGGACAGCCTGTCTCTGCATGTTGGAACCCATCAATGCCCTGTTCGCGTCATCGTGCTCCAGAAAGGGGATGAGAGCCGCGGAAGCGCTGACAAGCTGTTTCGGAGAAACATCCATGAAATCGACCTGATCGGCATTAATAAAAGAAAATCCGCCACCTTTTTGGGCGGGAATAAGGTCACCGATCAGTTTACCGTTTTTATCGACAGGCGAGTTTGCCTGGGTAATATAATATTGCTCTTCCTCGAGAGCGCTTAAATAGTGCACATCATCCGTAACGTGACCATTTACCACTTTTCTGTATGGCGCCTCGATGAATCCGAATTCATTAACCTTCGCGTAAGTCGATAGAGAAGCGATAAGACCGATATTCGGACCTTCCGGCGTTTCAATAGGACATATTCTTCCATAGTGAGTCGGATGGACATCACGGACTTCAAAACCTGCCCGTTCCCGTGTTAAACCCCCTGGTCCCAGGGCGGAGAGCCGTCTTTTGTGAGTAATTTCGCTCAAGGGATTTGTCTGGTCCATAAACTGGGAAAGCTGGCTGCTTGAAAAGAAATCTCTTACGGCCGTCGCTACCGGTTTCGGATTGACCAAATCATGGGGCATGAGCGTTTCCATTTCCGGAAAAGTCAATCGCTCTTTAATTGCCCGTTCCATCCTGACAAGACCCATTCTGAACTGGTTTTCAAGAAGTTCACCCACTGTTCTCACTCTTCTGTTACCAAGATGGTCAATGTCGTCACCGGGGCCACGTGCATCCTTCAGTTTCAGGAGTTGCCGCACGACTTCAATGATGTCTTCTCTCCTCAGGGTCACTAAATCGAGAGGAACATCAACATTCAGCCTGTGATTAATTTTGAGCCTACCCACTTTTGACAGGTCATACCGCTCCGGGCTGAAAAACATGTTCTTGATGAGGTTTTCCGCAAATTCTATGGTCGGCGGGTCACCGGGCCGTAATTTTCTGTATATTTCTATCAGCGCTTCATCTTTAGTATTTACTTTATCGATAAGCAATGTATTTCTCAAAGAAGGGCTTACATTGAGATTGTCAATGAAAAGAATGTCAAATTCTTCAACCTTTTTATTCATCAATGTTTCCAGGTCATCAACGTTGATTTCCTTGTTGACGGGAATCAGAACTTCTTTTGTATTCGGGTCAATGATGTCACCCGAAGTTACTTTACCGATGACATCCTCTTCTTCAACAGGTATCTCATTGATACGTGCCTGTTCCATCTTTTTGATGATTGCCTTGGTGATCTTTTTATGCTTTTTCGCGAGTACTTCCTTTGTCTTTTTATTTATGATATCAGAGGGCGCTTTCTGACCGACAAGAAGCTCAAGTGGTGTTACTTTATAAAGTTTCTTATCTCTGATAATTATTTTTTCCTTTTCATAGAAATAATCGAGAATATCTTTTTCGGAATATCCAAGAGCCTTTAAAAATAGTGTGACAGGTATTTTTTTCTTTTTGTCTATTCTCACATAGACAAGTTCTTTATGATCAAATTCGAAATCGAGCCATGATCCTCTGTATGGTATTACCCGCGCCGTATAAGACAAACCACCGCCCACGAGGGATTTTGTCTGGTCATTATCAAAATACACACCGGGTGATCTGTGTAACTGGCTGACGATGACCCTTTCGGTGCCGTTAATTATGAAGGTGCCCCTCTCTGTCATGAGAGGAATTTCTCCGAAATATACATCCTGTTCTTTTACGGCCCTGATGTCTCGTATTTTTG
>CAZXVZ010000133.1:0-7771 GCA_964644085.1 uncultured Syntrophus sp.
GATAGGCGCATCCCACAATCACACCTGCCTCCCAGGCTCCTCTCGCGATTGCCTCATTACCTTGTAGTATTTTTTTCATAAAACTCTCCGTTTCAAAATTATTTCACCTGCTTTATTAACTCTCATCATGGCCTTACAGGGTATGCATCGTCTGGATGCATACCCTGTAAGTGCAACCCCTTTTCAGTTCTTCTTCAAGTAATCAAGGCAGAACTTCACTGCTTCATCTCCGGGAAGTCCTTTTGCTTTCATATTAGCGGTATATTCGTCAAGCAGAGGTTTCACCTTCGCGGCCCATCGCGCATTTTCAGCAGCGGAAAGCGAAATTGTTTTCACACCTTTCTGTTTGGCAAATTCAGCCCCATCTTTATCGATCTTATCCCAAAGTGCGGCTTGTTTATCTGTGTATTCCTTACTCACATCTTCAAAGACTTTCTGCACGTCAGGCGGCATGGAGTTCCATTTTGCCTTGTTCATAACAACAAACATGGCTGTTGTATAGGCAGCACCGTAACTCTGGGTGGTGTATTTGACAATTTCACCCCATTTCCACCCCTGCAAAGCCTCTTCAGGGGACATGGACCCATCGACAACACCGGTCCGCAGCGCATCGTACGTCTCAGGCTGTGGAGCACCCACCGGAGCGCCTCCAAGTGCCGTCACGATTTTTGCTGCCAGGCCTGTTGCACGAATCTTCATTCCTTTCAGATCTTCAAGCTTGTTGACAGGCTGCTTTGTATGCAATATTCCTGGACCATGAGCATGAAGAATGAGAACCTTTGTGTCATCCAGTTCTTTCGGTTTGAATTTCGTGTAGAACGCGTTTACGAGCTTTGTTGCCTGGGTACCGCTTTTATACCCCAGCGGAAGATCGATAACTTCCATCATGGGGAATTTACCCGCTGTATACGCAAAACAGCTGAAACCGATATCCGAAATACCCTTAACAACACCATCATAGATCTGGGCCGCCGGCGTAAGCGTACCGCCGGGGAAATATGTTATCTTTACTTTACCGTTCGTTCTTTTCTCAATTTCTTTTGCCCATGCTTCAGCAAGTTTACTGTTCTCATGGGGTGCCGGGAAAAAGTTCGAATAGTTGAGACTAATGGTTTGTGAGTGGCTATAGGTAGGGGTGCCCAACATGAAGCAAATCAATCCTGCAATAAGTAAGCCGATAATAAAATGTTTTTTCATGAAAACCTCCAATAGTTGTTTTTTCCTGGATACTCCAGTGTCTCTGATTCCATCGGGCCAAATTTTTTTATAATGTAAACTTCCCAGGCTCTCACCTCCCTCATGTTAATCATTCCTTAATCACAGTGCTGCTATTCATTCATACTCCTTGCAGGTCATTAACCCGGCATCAATACTTTTGGAAGCCACGTTGCTATCGTTGGAAAAACAAACAGGAGCGCAGCGGAAACTACCAGACTGATAAGAAACGGATAAACGCCCGCATATATAATACCAAAGGGTGTTTTGGTGATCTGCTTAACCACAAAGACATTTATGGCAACCGGCGGTATGATAACACCGGCCATTACCGTGACACCGATCATAATACCAAACCAGAGCGGGTCGTACCCGAGTTTCCCTATGGCTGGATAGAATATGGGTGTCGCCAGCACCATGAACGCAAGATCATCTATAAATGAGCCACCGATAAGATAGATAAAACCGATGAGTATCATAACAAACCATGCCGGCAGAGGCAAACCCACAATCCAGTCCGCGGCGACCATGGGAATCCTCGAAATGACTATGAAGTGGCCGAGCACAGTAGAACCGGCAATTAGCAGGAGAACCATACAAGCACTTCGCGACGATTCGATTACAGACTTCGTAAAACCCTTGAAGTTAAGGTCTCCTTTCGCAAAAGTGAGCACGAGTACAAGGAATGTTCCAATACTGCCGGCCTCTGTAGGGGTAAATCTCAGGTCCTGATGCCACGTCTCGAACACGCCGAAAACGCCAAGGATAGCAAAAAAAAGAGCCAGCGCTATCTGCAACCATCGCAGGTTTACGGCCTTCCATATCCCGTAGGTCGCAACGAGAAAAAAGAAGGCAACAAACGTCCATGCCTTAAGCAAACCCATAATACCGCCGACAACAAGACAGAAGATGGCGAGAACCCAGAGGACTTCCGGGAGAGATTTCATTCTCTCAGCCCAGGAAAACTTGGGACTTCTTGGTGCCACATCGGGATAGAGTTTGCACCACCCATAAATAATGACCACAAAAAAGAAGGCAACGATCAGACCGGGGAAGATACCCGCAAGAAAGAGCCTGCCGATGGACTGATCAGTGATGATGCCGAAAACAATTAGAGTAACGCTAGGGGGGAGCAAAATACCAAGAGTCCCAACCGACGCGACAATTCCTGTCGATAGCTTCTTTGCGTAGCCGTACCGGTCCATTTCGGGTACGGCAACACTGGCAAAGGTGGCGGCCGTTGCCGGTGATGAACCACAGATTGATTTGAATGCCGTGGCACCGGCCACCGTGGCCATTGCAAGACCTCCGGGGATATGACCGATAAATCTGTGAGCCGAGTCAAAGAGCCTGTTTGCTATGCCAGAGTTGAAAGCAACCTGGCCCATGAGAATAAAAAGGGGTATAACAGTAAAACCATAGTTCGTAAAGACATCATAGAGGTCTTTAGCGAGTAAATTCATGGCCGCAGGCCAGGCTACGAGATAACCGAATCCCAGAAAACCTATGAGAATCATGGCGAATCCCAGCTCTATCCCTGTGACAAACATAATCAAAATTACAACGAGGCCTATGACTCCAACTATCTCATTCATATTTGCCTCCGATTACCTTTATGATGTCCCCAACAAAAACAAAACACTGAATAATAAAAACCGCCCCCAGACCATATGCAACGGGATAAAAGGGTATATGGCGCGTGGGTGTAACTTCTCCCGAAACGTACAGACCATGCGCGAAGACGAAAAGATTCCAGACAATCAGAATGAAAAGCCCGATACACAGCAATCGGGTTGCTATATTGAAACCAGCCCTCACCTTCGGTGGAAAATTTTGAATGAAAAAATCCACAAAAATGTGGCCGCGGAGCCACGAAGTGATGGGAAGAGCAAAGCCTATAATAATGGCGGCACCCATGCCCACGAATTCATAGGTCCCGATAATAGGTTTCTGGAACAGGTTCCTCATCACCACGTCGGCAACAGTTAACAACATAATGAAAACAAGTGAGAACCCTGAGATTGCCTGCATCCACGTGCTTAGTCGTTCAATAATGCCATTAAATCCATCTTTCATAATTACCCCCAGAGACAGATTTGTGATTCTTTTCCATCAGTACTTCTTATCAATGGAGTTCCCCTTTCAGCCCATTCTTGGGCGAGAGGGGAGCTCCATTGCTTTTTTCTTATTTACCATCAACGATTCACTGCCTTTACTGGTGATCTTTCCACATTCCATACTTTTCCCGTAAAACTCGGTGGAGGATTTTGCCGTTGCCGGTTCTCGGCATCTCTTCATCCTTTATAAACACCACGTTCTTGGGAACTTTGAATCCGGCAATCTTTCCTTTACAGAAGCTGCTGATTTCTTCCGGTGTTGCCGTCTGCCCCTCATGGAGGACGACAACCGCCATGAGTGTTTCACCCCATTTTTCGTGTGGTATGCCGATAACAGCAACATCCTTAACCTTTGGGTGTCCACCCACACAATTCTCTACTTCCGAAGGGAAGATATTCTCACCGCCAGATATGATCATGTTGGCCTTTCTGTCAACCAGAAAGAGATATCCGTCTTCATCTTTATAACCCATGTCACCGGCGCTGAAATAACCGTCTTCTTTGAAAGCTGCTTTTGTCTTCTCCGGATCTTTCCAATAGGCAGTGAAGAGCATGGGGCTTCTCGAATACACCTCGCCCACTTTGCCTGACTCAGTAACAAGTTTGCCGTCTTCATCATAGAGCTTCAGTAAATCGGTACCGATAACTTCACGTCCGCATGAACCAAGCTTGATGAGCTGTTCTTCAGGTTTTAAAATTGTAACAACACCGGCTTCAGTTGAACCATAGGCCTCATCAAGCTGTGAATTGGGAAACATCTTAAGTATGCCGAGTTTCGTATCTCTTCTTGCCGGTGCTGAAGAAATGAGCAGTTTTCTAATGGAGGTAAGATCATATTTTTTCTTGATATCGTCGGAAAGAGCCAGCAGCATAATGTAGTGAGTCGGTACAAGGGATGTGAAGGTGACTTTGTGGTCTGAGAATGTCTTGAGCAAATTTTCAGGATCAAAGCTTACCATGTTATAGCACATGACCGTCGCCCCGATAAATGTATTCACAAAGGAGTAATTCAGAGAATTGATATGGCAACAGGGCATGACCAGAAGATTAACATCGTCATGACGGAAAAAGTGGTCATGGATCATAATAAAATACTGGCTGAAGAGAGACCTGTGACTTTTCATAACACCTTTCGGTTTACCGGTTGTGCCGCTCGTATACATGATAATCCAGATATCCTCTCCATCCACTTTTGTAGCAGGTTCCTCGGGACTTGCCGCTGTCAGTGCGGTTTCATAATCGATATAGCCTTCATATTTGGGGGCATCAAACCCGAAGGAAATGTACTTTTCAACGGTAGGAAGGTTTTTCTTCATGCCGTTCACCATGTTTATCCATGGGAACTCCTTGCCATCTTTCTTATCAATACCACCCTGAACAATAAAAACCTTGCACTCGCTGTGGTTGATGTTGTATTCCATCTCGGGACCGGAGAGTCTAAACATGATAGGGACAATGATGAATCCTCCCTTCGCGGCAGCGGCATAAAAGTCCATCCATTCTGCCGTGTTATACGCAAGTACCGCAAACCGGTCGCCTTTCTTCATACCCATGTCGGCAAAGGCATTCGCAAGTCTGCATGCGCGTTCGTTCCACTCTTTGAAAGTGAACTCTCTATAAAGGTCCTTGGACCCTACTTTGTTTGGCCATTTTGCCGCGTTTACCCTTAGTACTTCCTTTACGGTTAACCATTGCACATCTTGCATATGTATCCTCCATACTGTTTATTTATTGTATTTAACATTTTGTTCATTCACTTTCCCTACTCCACCAGCTCCAGCAGATGGTAGACCTTCTGAGGCATCTTGTTGTGGTGCACGTTATCGAGAAGGTTGACCATACACCCAGGGCAAGCGGTAACAACGATATCGGCATTGGTCGATTTGATACCGTCCATCTTCTTCTTGGCGATCTTCTTTGTCAGGTCATAGTGGTAGACACTGAAGGAACCTCCCATACCGCAACAGAGATCGGCATTGGGCATTTCCACGTAGTTTAAGCCTTTTAATGCCTTCAGGATGGCGCGTGGCTGATCCTTGATGTTCTGATAGCGGATAAGGTGGCAGGGGTCATGCCAGGTGGCGGTCTTGCCTTCGAACTCTTTCCTGAGTTTGAAAGACTCCGGGGGGATCTTGAGGACATCGATGATAAACTCTGTCGAGTCCTTGACCTTCTTGCCGAATGCCTCATAGCGTTCTTTCTGGTCAGGCGTATCGGGGAGATATTTCTGATAGTCCTTGAGAGTGGACGAGCAGGTGCCGCAGGCAGTGATGATGTAGTCGATTGAAGGATCAGAAAAAGCTTTAAAATTCTTATCGGCGAGCATTCTGCCGGTCTCAAAATCACCGGAGAAGTAGACAGCGGCGCCGCAGCAGTTTTGATCCTCAGGGACAACAACCTCAATGCCCTGCTTGACGAGAAAATCGATGAACTTGAGGCCTAATTCAGGGTAGACAAAGTCGGTGGCACAGCCCATGAAGTATCCAACCTTCATTTTCGGGGTACCTTCCGGTTTATAGACCGGTTTGACCTGATCGGAGAGGAAGGTCTTAGCGAGCTGGGGGAAGTTCCTTTTCCCCATGGATTTGATAAAATCGGGCAGATGGCGGATCTTCCCTTCTGTTTTTGGCATGAGCCACTGGAGTCTCTGGAAGAGCTTCGCGTACCGTCCCATGGTTTTCTTGTTTGCCATGACCTTGCGGAAGGCGAAGTTCTTGGCAAAACCGAGGCCCTTCTTCTTGACCATCTCGGCGCGCGCGGCAACGACAACGCGGTCTATCTGGGTCTTGGCGGGGCAGTTGGCCACGCAGCGCTTGCAGAGGAGGCACTTGCCGATAATCTCCCCCAGTTCAGGGGTAAACTCCTGCTCCCCTTTGAGGACCTGACGGACGAGGTAGTTCTTGCCTCTGGCGACAGAGGTCTCTGTTCTCTCTTCCTGGTAGACGGGACAGAAGAAACTGCAGAAGCCGCACTTCATGCACTGGTCGGCGAGTTGTTCTACTTTCTTGAGTTCAGTCAGTTCATTCATAGTATCGTCCCCTTTAGTCCCAGATCTTGCCGGGGTTCATGATGTTGTTGGGATCGAAGAGGGCCTTCACGTTCTTCATGAGGGTAATGACAACAGGGTTGGTGACCTTGTTGAAGAACTTCTGCTTCTCCAGTCCGATTCCATGTTCTCCAGAGAGGACACCGCCTAATTCAACGGCTGCCTCGATAATCTCATCGACGGCCTTGACGGCACGGTCATAGTGTTCCTTGTTCTTGATGTCCGTTAAGACCGAAGGGTGGAGGTTGCCGTCTCCAGCATGGCCGACCATACAGTTCTCCATGTCGTACTTCTTGGCGATCTCCTTGATCTTTCTGATGAAGGCGGGGATATTGCCTCTCGGGACGGTGACATCCTCAGAGAGGACCGTGGGCGTCTTGCCGAAGGTGGCGGCAAAGCCTGCCTTCCGTGCCATCCAGTACTTGTCCGCCTCTGCCTGGTCTTTGGCAACTCTCACATCGACAGCACCGTACTTCTTGACGATCTCGGCGATCTGTTCGATTTCCTTGTCCACCGCCTCGGGTATACCATCACACTCGAAGAGGAGAAGCGCGTCTGCATCGACAGGCAGCCCCATGGGCATCATCTCCTCGATGCGCCTGATGATCCAGTTATCCATGAGTTCAATCTTTCCGGGGATGATGGCGTTCTCGAGGACCCGGTAGACGCTCTCACCGGCCACTGCCACATCGTCATAGACTGCCATGAGTGTCTTCCGTGCCGGTGGCAGGGGACGGAGTTTGAGTTCCGCCTTGGTGACGACACCGAGGGTGCCTTCGGAGGAGATGAAGATGTGGAGGAGGTCATAACCGACGACATTCTTTAGGGTGCGACCCCCGAGGTTCACGATATCACCGGAGGGGAGCACCGCTTCAATACCGAGGATGTACTGCTTGGTGACCCCGTACTTGACACAGGCCGGCCCTCCGGCGTTCTCGGCGATGATACCGCCTAAGGTTGCCCCCAAGAAGCTCTGGGGATCGGGAGGGAAGAAGAGACCTTCTTTGGCAAGCTGTAAGGTCAAGTCCTGGAGGACCACACCGGGTTCTACGGTAGCCGTTAGGTTCTCTTTATCTATTTTAAGGATCTTGTTCATTTTGGTGGTACAGAGGACGATACCCCCCTGGACAGGGACGGAACCACCACTGACATTGGTGCCGCCGCCACGGGGTGTGACGGGTATCTTCTCTCTGTTGGCAAGCTTTAAGATCTGCGAAACCTCTTCTGTGGTTGTGGGGAAAACGACCACATCAGGTTCGTGAATCCAGTTCGTGGTACCGTCATAGGAATACGCTTTGAGCGATTCCGGTGAGGTGAGAACGTTTTCCTTGCCGACGATGGATTGTAATTGTTGCAGTAAATGTTGTTGTAACATCATAGGCCCCCTTTTTGG
>CAZXVZ010000134.1:0-5958 GCA_964644085.1 uncultured Syntrophus sp.
CTCATCATTGACCAGAATAAGATCAGATTTGAAATAAACACGGAAAGCGCCAAACGGGCAAAATTGGTGATCAGTTCAAAACTGTTGAAACTGGCAAAAACAATATATCAATAAGGAAGATATGAAAATAGTTGCTTTTTGGCATAGCGCATCCTTAAAAACCAAACTCGCCACGGTGAGTATTTTTGTAACATGCTTTGTTCTGTTCCTTGCAAGCATTGTCTTTCTGACTTCAGAGATTATCTTTCTCAGAAAGTCTCTGAAAAACGATCTCAAGAGTTATGCACAATCAACCGCAGCAAACATCGGAGCAGCCCTTACTTTTGGAGACAAGCAAAGCGCAACAGAAACGCTGGAGGCCTTTAAGTCTGTGCCGACGATTATTGGCGCCGCAGTTTACGACTCCAAGGGAAAGGTTTTTGCCCACTATTCCCGCGACGGTCATGCGCACAATCCGGAAAAAATATCCCAATATGGCTATAAGTCTGGTTTCTATCACATAGATTTCTCTGATGTTATAGTCCTTGACAGAGAAATCATTGGTTCCATATATATTTGCGCTGAACTTGAATCTTTTTATGCACGAATAATCAGATACCTTCTGGCTCTCACAATTGTCATGGGGCTGGCATTTCTTTTATCTTCTATGCTCTTTGCACGATTACACCGGATTATTACGGAACCAATATCCACCCTTACAGACCTGATGCGTGTCGTATCCAAGGAACAGGACTACTCCGTGCGGGCTAATGTGTATGGAAGTGACGAATTAAGTTATCTTACTCAGGGCTTTAATGAAATGCTCGAAAAGATTCATGAACGCGACATTGAGCTTGCCCAGTACCGGACACATCTGGAGGATCTTGTTAAAAAACGCACGACAGAATTAACTACAGCAAACCGGGAACTGGAGAAAGAGCTTGCTGAACGGATCCGTATCGAAAAGGAACTCGCGGAATCGGAATACAGGTATCGTACTATTTTTGAAACAACGGGAAATCCGAGCGCTATTATAGGTGCTGACACCACAATACTTATGACAAACTCCGCCTTTGAACGGATTTCAGGATACACGCGTGAGGAAGTGGAAGGAAAAATGAATTTTATGTCTTTCATTGCCGCTGATGATCTGGACAAATTGAAGGGGTATCACATCGCAAGAAGGACAAGCCCTCAGACAACCCCGACAGAATATGAATGCCGGGTTATTGATAAAGCAGGCAATGTATTGCATGTTGTTATGACATCAGCAATTATCCCGGGAACTGACCGGAGTGTCACGTCCATGCTCGATATGACGGAACGGAAACGTTTAGAAGAACAACTGATACAATCACAGAAAATGGAAGCAATTGGTCAACTGGCCGGCGGTGTTGCTCATGACTTTAACAACATCCTCACCTCAATCATCGGATATGGAAATCTCATTCAGATGAAAATATCAGATAATGAAAAATTGGCGCAATACATGGACCCCCTGCTCGTTTCAGCGGACAAGGCCAAACATCTTACACAGGCACTACTTGCTTTCAGCAGAAAACAGATCATATCGCCAAGGCCTATCGATCTTAATGAAGTAATTGAGAATGTAAAGGCCTTTCTCATCCGTCTCATCGGTGAAGACATCGAGTTAAAGACGCATTTCACGGAAAAGGACCTGGTAGTCTTTGCTGATGCGGGGCAGATAGATCAGATTCTCATGAATTTCGCCACAAATGCCCGGGATGCTATGCCGGACGGGGGGACTTTTGGTATCGACACAAATGTTGTTACAATAGACGAAATATTTTCCAAAAAACACCACTATGGAAAACCCGGTCAGTACGCCCTCATGCGCATCTTCGACACGGGTGTAGGAATAAACAAGAAAATCCAGGAGCATATATTTGAGCCTTTCTTTACCACAAAGGAAGTCGGAAAAGGCACAGGCCTGGGTCTCTCCATCGTCTATGGTATTGTCAAGCAAAACAATGGTTATATTAACGTATACAGCGAGCCCGGGCACGGCACTGTTTTCAAAATATACCTGCCGCTCATACAATCAAAGATAGAGCAGGAAAAAAGCGAGCCTTCCGAGAAACCCCGCGGAGGGAGCGAGACTATCCTTCTTGCCGAGGATGACACGCAGACCCGCGCGATAATTAAAGAAGTCCTCAAGGAATATGGCTATACCATTATCGAGGCTGTTGACGGCGAAGATGCTATTATTAAATATAACAAATTCCATAAAGAGATTGCCCTCATGGTAGTTGATGTTATAATGCCAAAGAAGGACGGAAGGAATGTTTACGAAGAGATAAAAAAGTCCTACCCTGGTGCGAAAGCCCTCTTTATAAGTGGATATACCGCAGATATTATCCATAAAAAAGGCATAGTCGAGGAAAACATCCATTTTCTCGAAAAACCGATTATCGCCAACATATTTCTGACAAAGGTAAGATCCATACTCGATAATAATGAAACAATAGATAAAAAAGACTGAAGATAAAAGGAAAAAGATTTACGGAATGTAAGCTTTTTTTATTTTAGAAAAAGATAATCCCATATTTGTCGCTAGAACAAGCGTTACATCATACCATGAGATACTTTTTCTTCACTTCTTCGTTTGCTTCAAGTTCGCTGACGGTTCCCTCATAGCGTATGACACCTTCATCGATAACGTAGGCCCTCGTGATCATCCTTAGGGCGGACCGCAGATTCTGTTCCGAGAGGAGGATGCTTATCCCCGCTTCCTTGAGTTTCAAAATCTGTTCTTCAAGGCTTCGTACGATTAGGGGCGCAAGACCCTCAGTCGGCTCGTCAAGCAAAAGAAGTTCGGGACTATTCATTAAGGCTCTGGCAATGGCGAGCATCTGCTGTTCGCCACCGCTTAAGTTTCCACCTTTTCTCGTTTTGATTTCAGCGAGCGCCGGGAAAAGATTGTACACCCTTTCTTTGTTCCAGTCACTATTCCTCTGAAAAGCAATCTCGAGGTTATCATCAACGGAGAGCCCCGCGAAGACGCGGCGGTCGTCAGGCACATAGCCCATTCCATCCCGTACAAGCAGATAAGGTTTTTTTGCCGTTATATCCACTCCTTTAAAAATGATAGTACCTTCTCTGGGAGGAGTTAACCCCATGATGCTCCTCATGGTTGTTGATTTGCCTGCACCATTCCTGCCAAGGAGGCCAACTATTTCCCCTTTTGAGACAGTAATGCTGACATTGAATAAGATGTGGCTTAAGCCATAAAATGTATGAACTCCCTTCACATTAAGCATACGTCACTCCCGCCAAGATAGGCATCCTGCACAGCCTCATTACACCTGACATCCTCGCAGGAACCCTGAATGATAGTAGCGCCACGTACCATAACCATAATCCTGTTTGAAATTGAAAAGACAAGTTCCATATCATGTTCACAGAAGAGGATCGTGAGACCCATCTTCTGGGAAAGCTGCTTAATAAGCTCTATACAGCGGAGGGTTTCTTCCGGTGCCATTCCGGCTGTCGGCTCATCGAGTATGAGAAATTCCGGATTGCCCCCCAGCGCCATGGCTATCTCCAGCACCTTCCGGTCGCCATGGGAAAGGGCACCGCTTACATTTTTCGCTTTTTCCTTAAGGCCCACACTCTCGAGAATCCGGTTTGTTTCCTCCCTGACAAGCTTCCTTGAAGGGGTAAAGAGGTTCCACGTTTTTCCTTCTCTGGACAGGACAGCGACCTGGACATTTTCAAAAACAGAAAGTCTCTGAAAAACGTTGACCACCTGGAAGGAACGGGAAATCCCTTTTTTACAGATAATATGGGGGGACAATCCCGTGATGTCTTCCTCTTTAAACAGCACCGTGCCCGCATCAGGTTTCAGTATGCCGGTAATAAGGTTAAAAAGCGTTGTCTTTCCAGCGCCATTCGGGCCTATGACGGCAACTATTTCCCCTTTCTTTACATCAAGGCTGGTATTATTAACTGCCTTGAATCCTCCGAACGATTTTGATAGCGATTTTACCTGTAGCACGTCTTACCCCTTTGCAATCTGTTTTTCTGCTTTCGCCCTAAATTTATTCATGAAGTAACCGAGCACCCCGTCAGGCAGGAAGAAGATGATAAGAGCAAGCATAATACCGAGGATGAGTGACCAGTATTCCGTGTAACCGCTGGCAACAGTCCGTATGGTCACTATAAGCCCCGCGCCGACAAGTGGTCCAAAAAAAGTAAGCCATCCACCGAGAAGGCACATGATCATTACCTCCATGGAGAGCGTCCAAAACATCATATTTGGGAAAACAGAATTATCAACTACCACAAAGAGGACACCGGCGACACCGGCGAAAAAACCGCAAATGACAAGAGTGGCAAGTTGATGACGTTTCACATTTACCCCGATCATTTCACTTCTTACCGGGTTATCCCTGATACCCTGCAGGGCGCTTCCGAAAGGAGACTTCAACATTATATAGATAATCAAAAAGCAAATTGCGCATATGATGAAGGTAAAATAATATGCCCCCACTCCGGAAGAAATAATATCCGGCAAGGGGATGCCGTGCATACCGTCTTCACCCCCGGTAAAGGAACGCCACCGGTAGACAATGACCCAGACAAAAGAACCGAGAGATATCTGGAGCATACCGAAATAGAGTTTGGAAAGCCGTATGCAGATTAGTCCCATGACGAGACTTACAATTGCCGCTAAAAGAGGCCCAGCGAAAAAACCAATCCAGGGAGATATACCTGTTTTTGCCAGCATTACGGCTGCCCCATAGGCGCCAACACCGTAAAAAACACAGTGATGAAACTGATAGATGCCCCCAAAGCCTATTGCGAAATTAAGACTCGTTGCGAGAAGTCCAAGGAGCATGATCATCGACACTGTGTAATAATAAAATCGCGGCGCCACAAAAGGTAGTATAAGAAGGACAATGACGACTGCCACACCCCAGAAAAGACCTTTTTTTCCCGAAAACACCTGTAGCATAGCCTGTTCCTCCATTACCACGTCGATTTAAGAAGTCCTGTAGGCCTGATTAGCAGCACGGCCACCACAGCGGCATAGGGAAAAACAATACCGAATTGCGGCCATATGAGTACGCCGAGAGACTGGGTGAGGCCAAAGATCAGGGCACCCATAAGAGCCCCCCAGATATTCCCCAATCCGCCGATGATGACGATGAGAAATCCTTCCATGATGATCGTATGGTCCATGCCCAGAACAACACCCACGGTTGGAGCGATGAGGGCGCCGCCAAAACCGGCAAGAAAACAGCCGATGATAAAGACAGAGGCAAACACCCAGCTCACGTTGATCCCAACAGCTCCCACCATCTCCCGATCTACCGCAGCGGCCTGTGATATCTTGCCAATCTTTGTTTTATTGACAAGAAACCACAACGCGAAAGCTACAATCGGCCCGATGATGAGTAAAAACACATTATACATAGGAAATGGCAGGCCCCCAAATACAGAGACGAAACCTTCAAGCGCGGATGGCATTGACACTGTTTTGAACTCCGCTCCCCAAACCATCTTTACAAGATCGCCAAATACAAGAGAAACAGAAAAAGTAAAAAGGATCAACATGAGGTGTTCTCTTTCATAGAGAAACTGGAAAAGGCCCCGTTCAACAGCAAGACTCAAAAGGGCAACCCCCAGGGGAGCGCCGATCATGGCCAGTATGAAACCGGTATATCCCCCGCCCGCAAGAGCCGTAATCGTATAGGCCATAAATGCCCCGATCATATAAAGTGATCCGTGGAACACATTAGGGATACGGAGCACACCTAATATGAGGCTCAAGCCCGCCGTGACAATGAAAAGAATTACGGTGCGGCTTAAGCCAACAAGGATCTGGGTAAATATACTCGCCGGAATGATAGAATAAATAAAGTCCATTGTACCTTCTCCTTTTTCTGGGGCTCACGTCGCCCCCTCCAACAGCAAAGCTGTCGGAGCCTTCCCCTCTCGCTCAAGAATGAGCTA
>CAZXVZ010000134.1:6058-7673 GCA_964644085.1 uncultured Syntrophus sp.
CCCCCTCCAACAGCAAAGCTGTCGGAGCCTTCCCCTCTCGCTCAAGAATGAGCTAGAAAATATGCTTCTTACCATCCTTTGTCTCATGCTATTCACTGTTCACTGTCTACTATTCACTCTGTTATTTCGGGGCTCGTCATCAGCCCCCTCCAACAGCAAAGCTGTCGGAGCCTTCCCCTCTCGCTCAAGAATGAGCTAAGACGCCGCTTCGCTGCTATTACACCTTAAATCTCCCATCCGTACCATCATGCAATCCTTACATGAAAATTCAGGCGACGCTTTGATGCAGAGGTTTTGCCATATCATGGTGCAGGATATCATCTTTCGCGCTCTTGAGATGTTCTTCCAGAGCGGCGACAGCTGATTTTGGATCACCCTTTTCCACCGCCTCAAGTATGGATTCGTGACCTCTCAGCGACTTCATGGCGGTTTCTACTATGTAAAGGGCCTGTATCCTGAACCTCCACATGTGCCGGCTCAACATCTGCGTCATATCGCAAAGCCGGCTGCTTCCGCTCAATAACGCACTGGCTTCATGGAACTGGGCATCGAGATCCACGTAAGCGCGCAGGTTTCCTTTTTCAATCTCTTTTCTCTGTTTCGAAATGATAGTTCCCATGCTCTTTGCCAATTTTTTTTGCGCCCTTTTGATGGCTCGTTTTATCGCCAGACCTTCCAGGGCAACCCTGATTTCACAGATTTCTTCAACCTCTTCTTTCTGCATTCTGGTCACAACATAACCCACTCTTGGTATCGCTTTAACTAGCCTTTCCTGCTCAAGATTGTGGAGGGCTTCCCTTACCGGCGTCCTTGAAGCACCAATTTCCTTGGCGATCCGTGTTTCAATAAGACGCTCATCAGGACTCATGGCACCACTTAAAATCTTCTCCCTGAGATAACTGAGCACTTTCTTTCTTAAAGAGTCATCATCTTTAATAATAAACTTGTCCAAGATTGCATACTGTACTTCAACTTTTTTTCTCTTGTCAACGATATTTTTTCCAAAATTATAAGTTTTCCCCCCAATTATCCTAAAATGAGTCACCTTTGCCCTATTGACAGTTCCAAAAACCCCGTGATACATTGGCACAATATTACGATACTCACATTAAACAAAACGGAGTAATTATGAAATATAAAACAAGGGGTAAGACATTCGATGAATTAAACACGGGAGATGAAATCACTACAATAGGCAGGACAATAACAGAGAGTGATGTTATTAATTTTGCCGGTATTTCCGGCGATTTTCATCCCGAACACATGAACGATGAATACGCCAAAAAAGGCCCTCTTGGCGAAAGGATCGCCCATGGTCTTCTCACCACCGCAATCGCGACCGGCATGGTCAATCAGACAGGCATCACAGAAGGAACAACCATAGCGGTCCTTGAGATGAAACAGAAATTTCTAAAAGCTGTAAAATTTGGCGACACCATCCGTTCAGTCTTCAGGATTGTCGATAAGAAAGAGACGAAAAAACCCGACAGAGGCATAGCGACTGCCACCTTAACCGTCCTCAACCAAAAAGACGAGGTCGTATTAGAAGCTGAAGTGATTATGATGCTATACCGCCGGGGACACGCGCCAGAATAGAACAATCCCAATCTAGCCC
>CAZXVZ010000135.1:0-7671 GCA_964644085.1 uncultured Syntrophus sp.
GATAATGAGCGGTGACTGGAGTTCAGACGTGTGCTCTTCCGATCTGATTCCCAACGCCAAGGTAAAGAAAGGTGAAGTTGTAAAGGCGGTCATCGTGAGGACAAAGAAAGAGATACGCAGAACAGACGGTTCCTATGTCAGATTTGATGATAATTCAGCGGTTATCATTAACCAGTACAATGAACCTGTTGGAACAAGAATATTCGGTCCGGTGGCAAGAGAACTTCGGGCAAGGAAGTTTATGAAGATTGTGTCATTGGCTCCAGAAGTAGTGTGAAGCAGACTGTGTGCTCAAAAACCAGGATGAGGTAGAGAATGGAAGAAAAACAATATCACGTGAAAAAAAATGACCTTGTGATGGTTACGACGGGAAAGAGTAAAGGGAAAACCGGCAAGGTTTTGAGGATACTGTCGAAAAAAGACAGACTGATTGTTGAAAAAGTCAACATGATCAAGAAGCATGTTAAACCGACACAGAAGGCCAAGGGCGGTATTATGGAACGAGAGAACCCCATCCACATTTCCAATGTGATGATATATTGCGAGAAGTGTTCTAAACCGGTAAAAGTAGGCAGAAAGATCCTTGAGGATGGGAAAAAAGTTAGATTTTGCAAGAAATGTCAGGAAGTTATAGATAAGTAGCGGGAGGCAGTCGTTGAAGACAGAGTACATGGAGTTTTATGAAAAAGAAGTGCGGTCGGCCCTCATAAGGAGATTTCAGTACAAGAATGTCATGGAGGTGCCGAAAATCGAGAAGATTACCGTCAATATTGGTCTCGGAGAAGCACTACAGAATGTAAAAGTTCTCGACAGCGCGTCGGGCGATTTGAAGCTGATAACGGGTCAGAAGCCGGTAATTACAAAATCGAAGAAATCAATCGCTTCTTTTAAATTGAGAGAAGGCCAATCCATCGGATGCATGGTGACATTGAGAAGAGAAAGAATGTATGAATTTCTCCATAAACTTGTTCACATTGTCCTTCCCAGGGTAAGGGATTTTAAAGGGGTATCACCTAAATCGTTTGACGGCAGAGGTAACTATACCCTCGGGCTTAAGGAGCAGATAATTTTTCCTGAAATAGAATACGACAAGATTGATAAGGTAAGAGGTATGAATATTACCGTTACGACAACGGCAAAGACAGACGAAGAAGGTTTCGAACTGTTGAAACTTATGGGAATGCCTTTCAGGGCCTGATGGAGGAATAATGGCAAAAAGATCAATGATAGAAAAAGCAAACAGGACACCGAAATTCAAGGTGAGAGCCAGAAACAGGTGTCAGGTCTGCGGCAGGCCTAGAGGATATTTACGGAAGTTTCAGATGTGCAGGGTATGTTTCAGACAGTATTCTCTCAGGGGAGCAGTCCCCGGTGTAATAAAATCGAGCTGGTGAGGTGGCTATGAGTATGACAGATCCCATTGCCGATATGCTTACGAGAATGAGAAACGCGATTATGGCTCGCCATGAATCCGTCGACATTCCTTATTCCAACATGAAATTGGCGATATCGAAGATACTGAAAGAAGAAGGGTATATAAAAAATTACAGAACCTTTGTTGATGAGGCGAGAAAGAAATTTCTGAAGGTCTATATCAGTTATGATGAAAACGCAAAAAGTGTTATTACAGGCCTGAAAAGAGTGAGCAAACCGGGCAGAAGGGTATACGTGAAAGTGGACGCTATACCGAAGATGCGAAGCCGGATCGGTCTTGTCGTACTCTCGACGTCGAAAGGCCTCATGACAGACAGGCACGCGAGTAAAAATAAAGTCGGAGGGGAACCCCTCCTCATGGTTTGGTGAGGTGCGAGATGTCTAGAATAGGAAAAATGCCCATAGTGCTGCCTCAGGGAACAAAGCTGGAACTTACTGAAGGCCAGGTGGTGGTGACCGGCCCGAAGGGCTCATTGAAGAGGGCCTTTTTGGAAGGGCTGACACTCAGCGTCGATGGGAACGTTGTGAAAATTCAGCGCTCAAGTGATGAGAAAAAGATTAGAGGATATCACGGTCTCATGAGGACTCTCATCTCTAATATGGTAGACGGTGTCGCGAAAGGCTTTGAGAAAAAACTTGAAATCGTTGGTATCGGATATCGCGCGGAGATGCAGGGCGGAAACCTCGTCTTCTATCTCGGTTATTCGCACCCGATTACATTCCCGTTACCGAAAGGTATCAGCGCTCAGGTTGACAAACAGACAGCCATCACCATTCAGGGTATCGATAAGGAATTACTCGGGCAGACCGCGGCAAAGATACGAGGCTTAAGAAAACCCGATGTATATAAAAATAAGGGCGTAAAATATGCCGGTGAAGCCCTGCGCAAGAAAGCAGGCAAAAGCGGGAAGAAATAAGGAGTAAGGGATGCAGAGAAAAGAGAAAGTTGAGGCCCGTGAAAAAAGAAAGAAACGGATGAGAAAGAAAATCCAGGGCACGAAGGACAAGCCAAGACTCTGTGTGTATAAGAGCCTGGAACAGATATATGCCCAGCTCGTTGATGACATGGAAAGCAAGGTAGTGACGGGTACTTCGTCGCTCTGCAAAGAAGTCAGGGCAAACCTGAAGAGCGGCGGCAACGTGGAAGCGGCGAAAAAAGTGGGCGAAGCCATAGGAAGAAAGGCAGTGAGTATGGGCATCACCCATGTTGTTTTTGACAGGAATGGTTTTAAGTACCATGGACGCATAAAAGCTCTCGCGGAAAGTGCGCGTGAAGCAGGGTTAAAATTTTAACGGGAGGTTGTGTTGGTTGAGAGAAAACGAATAGACGCGGGCGAACTCGATTTACAGGACCGGTTGGTGTACATAAACCGTGTTGCGAAGGTAGTAAAGGGCGGCAGAAGATTCAGCTTCAGCGCCATTGTTGTCGTTGGCGACGGGAAGGGGCGCGTCGGCTATGGTCTCGGAAAAGCGAACGAAGTGCCCGACGCAATACGAAAAGCCGTTGAAAGGGCAAAGAAGACCCTTGTCGAGGTATCCCTGATGAAAGGCACAATCCCCCATACAATAGTGGCAAAATATGGAACGAGCCAGGTATTCATGAAACCTGCCAGCGAAGGCACCGGCGTTATCGCCGGCAAAGCGGTCCGGGCTGTTGTTGAAGTTGCCGGTATTACCAATATATTGACCAAATGTTATGGTTCAAGGAATTACCATAATGTCGTGAAAGCGACAATAAAAGGCCTTGCAATGCTGAAATCGCCAGAGACGGCTTTGAAGCAGAGAGGGAAGCTGAAGGGCGAGGAGGAGTAGCATGGGTCATCTCAAGATAAAGTGGACAAAAAGCTATATCAGTTGCACTGATGATATGAGAGCAACCATAAAAAGCCTTGGTTTCAAGAGGCTCTATGAGGAAAAAACAGTAAAGAACACACCTCAGATACGGGGTATGGTAAAGAAGGTAATGCACCTTGTTACTGTTTTGGAGGATGTTCGATAAATGAAACTATCAGATCTTAGACCGATTCCAGGGGCAATAAAGAAGCGCAAGAGAGTGGGAAGGGGCACCGGCTCCGGCCATGGCACAACAGCAGGGTACGGCAACAAGGGACAGCGCTCAACGAGCGGCGGCACCAAAGGAAAGAGTTTTGAGGGCGGCCAGATGCCCCTGACAAGAAGAATACCGAAAAGAGGATTCAAAAATCCTTTCAGGAAAGAATACAGTCTCATCAATATTGGGGATCTCACAATTTTTAAAGGGAAAGAAAAGGTCGGCATTGAGGATATGCTGCAAGCCGGCTGTGTGAAAAAAATGAAAGACGGCATAAAACTGCTCTCCAATGGAGACATTGATTTCCCCATCAAAATTGCCGTTCATAAGGCTTCACAAAAAGCGATTGAAAAAATAAAAGCCCTGGGTGGTGAAGTGGAGGTACTCATTTAATGGGTGGTTTCCAGAACATCGGAAAAATTCCGGAACTCAAACGGAGAATCATTGTATCTCTCGCGCTGCTGGCTGTTTACCGCCTCGGCGTGCATATACCGACACCTGGAATAGACGGTGCCGCGCTGGCAGCGATGATGGAGAGAATGAAGGGAACGATTCTCGGTTTCTTCGATATGTTTGCCGGAGGCGGTCTGGAAAGGCTTTCCGTGTTCGCGCTGGGCATTATGCCGTACATCAGCGCGTCCATTATTCTCCAACTCCTTACGGTTGTCGTGCCGTCACTGGAGAAGCTTTCGAAAGAAGGTGAAGCGGGCAGACGCAAGATTACCCAGTACACCCGTTATGGCACAGTGGTAATCAGTATTATCCAGGGGTATGGTATTGCCATGTACCTGGAAAGCATACAACCTGCAGTCGTATATAATCCGGGATTGGCTTTCAGGCTTATGACCATGATTACGCTCACAGCCGGAACGGCTTTTATTATGTGGCTCGGGGAACAGATAACAGAGAAAGGTATCGGAAACGGTATATCTCTTATCATTTTTGCCGGAATTGTCGCCCGGCTGCCTAACGCCATTGGGAGCACAGCGACCCTTGTGGAAGCAGGCACATTAAATTGGTTTTTTATTATCATACTCTTTGTTCTGGTGTTTGCCGTTGTCGGTTTTATCGTTTTTATGGAAACATCGCAGAGGAGAATACCTGTCCAGTACGCGAAAAGAATTGTCGGACGAAAGATGCTTGGAGGACAGACAACACATCTACCACTTAAAGTCAATACAGCCGGCGTTATCCCTCCTATATTCGCGTCATCGATTATTATGTTCCCTGCGACAATAGCTAATTTTATGCCCTGGGAGCCAATGAAGAAATTCGCTACATGGTTGACACCGGGCTCAATTCTCCATGAAATTATTTATGTCGGTTTTATTGTCTTCTTCTGTTATTTCTATACCGCAATCGTTTTTAATCCTGATAACGTAGCGGATAATATGAAAAAGTATGGCGGTTATATTCCCGGAATAAGGCCGGGTAAGAGAACAGCGGAATATGTCGACAAGATATTGACCAGAATTACTCTTGTGGGTGCCATCTATATCTCATTTGTCTGTGTGCTTCCAACTATTTTACTGCAGAAATTTAACGTTCCTTTTTATTTTGGAGGTACATCCCTTCTTATTGTTGTCGGTGTTGCCCTTGACACGGTCCAACAGATAGAATCACACTTGATCCTCAGGCACTACGACGGGCTTGTGAAGAAATCCCAGCGGATTAAAGGGAGAAGGTAAGGTAGCGCTGATTGCGGAATGGTAATATTAAAAAGCATAAATGAAATTGAAAAAATACGTGTCGCGAGTCGGCACGCCATGGAAATACTGGTTTATTTGAAGGATTTTGTAAAAGAAGGCATTAAGACGATAGAACTGGAGATGCTCTGCGAGGAAAAGGTAAATACAATGCCCGGAATAAGGCCGGCATTTAAAGGTTATAATGGATTTCCCTATTGCCTGTGTGTTTCAGTGAACGATGAAGTTGTCCACGGTATGCCGTCGGAGAGGGTCTTGAAAGAAGATGATATTGTCAGCCTTGATTTTGGTATTTTTAATGATGGATATTACGGGGATGTGGCCATGACCTTTCCGGTGGGAGAAACATCCAGGAAGACCAGACAACTCCTTGATGTTACAGAAAAAGCGCTCTATAAAGGGATTGAGGAGGCAAGAGAAGGAAACCGTCTTCATGATATATCTCATGCTGTGCAGACATGTGTTGAAGAAGCCGGTTTTTCCGTTGTGAGAGAATTTGTCGGTCACGGGATTGGCAGAAACCTCCATGAAGATCCGCAGGTTCCTAATTATGGAGAAAAAGGCACGGGTGTCAGGTTGAAAGCGGGAATGACTTTTGCTATTGAACCTATGGTAAATATGGGCGGTAAAGATATATTCATAAAAGACAATGGATGGACTGCGGCGACGAAAGACGGGAGCCCGTCAGCGCATTTTGAACATACAATAGTAATTACCAATAACGGCCCCGAGATATTGAGCAGAATATAGAGGATTATGCCTAAAGGCGAAGGAATAGAAATTGAAGGAACGGTAATTGAACCTCTGCCAAATGCCATGTTCAGAGTGGAACTTCCCAACGGGCACAAGGTACTTGCCCATGTATCAGGTAAGATGCGTATGCATTATATAAAGATACTCAGGGGAGACAAGGTTGTCGTTGAGCTTTCACCCTATGACCTGACAAGAGGCAGGATTATTTACAGAGTAAAGTAGGAGGAAGTTATGAAGGTGAAACCTTCTGTGAAAAAGAGATGTGACAAATGCAAGGTTATCAAAAGAAAGGGAGTTCTCAGGGTTATATGCGAAAACCCTAAGCATAAACAGAAACAGGGTTAAGGAGGCAGGCAGTGGCACGAATTGCTGGTGTAGATATACCGAGGGAAAAAAGGATAGAAGTGGCGTTGACATATATATACGGTGTCGGAAGAACGCTCTCGAACAGGATCCTTTCCGAAGCGGGAGTTGATCCCAATACCAGAACCCAAGCTCTTTCTGAAGAGGAAGTGTCGAAGATCAGAGATATCCTGGAAAGAAATTATAAGGTAGAGGGCGATCTCAGGAAGGAAATGAGCATCAATATCAAGAGACTCATGGACATCGGGTGCTACAGGGGACTTCGACACAGACGGGGTTTGCCAGTAAGAGGTCAAAGGACTCGGACGAATTCACGAACCAGAAAAGGCCCGAGAAAGACTTCCATGAAACGAAAATAATGAGGTGGTAGATGCCAAAAGCCAAAAAGAGCACAAAAAAGAAGATCAAGAAGAATGTTCCCATCGGTGGCGTTCATATACAGTCGAGCTTCAATAATACGATTATTACCATTACCGATCCGCAGGGGAATGTTGTGTCCTGGGCGAGCGGTGGTGTTGTAGGATTTAAGGGATCGAGGAAGAGCACGCCTTTTGCGGCACAACTCGCGGCGGAAAACGCGGCGAAAAAAGCCATAGAAAGCGGAATGAAAACAGTTGATGTTTTTGTAAAAGGTCCCGGGGCAGGCCGTGAAGCTGCCTTAAGAGCTCTTCAGAGCGCCGGGCTGAAAGTCCATTTAATAAAAGATGTTACCCCGATACCACATAACGGGTGCAGACCACCCAAACGAAGAAGAGTGTAAGGAGGCGGGCATTGTCAAAATACGTAGGACCATCATGCAGATTATGCCGGAGAGAAGGCGTTAAGCTTTTCCTGAAAGGGGAAAGATGTTATACCGAGAAGTGTGCAATGGAGAAGAGGAACTATCCACCGGGACAACATGTTGATACAAAGAGCAAATTTCAGGAATATGGTTTGAGGCTTCGCGAAAAACAGAAGCTGAGAAAAACCTATGGACTCAGCGAGAAGCAGTTCAGAAGATTTTTCACCATGGCAGAGAGAAAAGAAGGTATCACGGGAACCAATTTCCTTGTCCTCCTGGAGAGGAGAATTGACAATATGGTCTACCGGCTCGGATTTGCTACATCACGGAGAGAAGCGCGGCAGCTTGTGTCGCATAATCACGTCACAGTTAACAACAAGAAGGTAAACTCCCCCTCTTATATTGTGAAGGCGGGAGATGAGATTGCGGTCAGGCACAAAGACCTGCCGAGCGTTCAGAACGCCCTCGAATCAGTGGTGAGGAGAGGATTACCTTCGTGGATTGAACTTGATAAAGAAAGTATGAAGGGTGTTATAAAGAGATCGGAAGAGCGTCGTGTAGGGAAAGAGTGTAGGATAGGGTGT
>CAZXVZ010000136.1:0-7613 GCA_964644085.1 uncultured Syntrophus sp.
CTAGGATACTTTTTAATTTTCTCTTAAATTGTTTCCAGAATTCTTTCGCACAATTATCTTGAAAGGATAGACGATTACGTTATAATATGACATCATGAAAAAACTGATATTTATTGCAATGTTTTTTATGTTGACGGGTTCATGCAACAGCGGGAACAGAACAGATATTCCCAGCAAGCAGATACCTGGGATTGACGCAACAGCAGAGGATCAATATAAAAAAGAACTTGATGAAATCAGAAACAGTATAAAAGGCGAAACCAAGATAAAAGTAAAAAAAGACGCCAAGGGCTATAGCTGGGAAATAACTGGTAAGGATACTCAGGAAATCCTGAAGGCAAATGACGCGTTAAAAAAACGTCTTGGCGAATAAATACGATGATTATCCTCATCACTTACTGTCTAAATCGCTTGAATTACGATATTATTTGACCTGACGCATAGCCCCATTTTTTTAGTATCTACATTAGAAATGACGCTTCAAAAACAGTTACTTTAAAAATGCTCCTCAAGGCATTACTATATTAGATAAGAAATAAAAAACATGAGAGGTAAAGGTATGAAATTTGAGTATAAAGTGAAAATATTTTCCATGAAGGATTTAAAAGAAAAAGGCATCGTGACAGATTCTGAGAGCAATATTGTATACGCATGCAGGACTGACGGTGCCTGTGAAATGCATGATGTGAAAATGGAACAACTAGATAATCTGTCGCTGGTACTGAACGAAATGGGTGAAGAGGGGTGGGAACTTATTCAACTCGTTTTCCATCAGTCAGGTATTGTCAGTTTTTGGAAGAGGTCGGTGAAAAGAGCAAAAAAATAAAATTCCCTGGAAATCTCCCGAAAGAAAATAATATCCCTGTTCCGCTGGATTACATATTGGTGCTTCTGCGGATCGAGAAATGCTTTGAAGGAAACAAAAATTTCCTATAAATAATAATCACTTTGGAGAATGGTGTTATCATCGGGAATCGGTATACCACATGTCTTTTTCTTTAAAGTTAAAATAGATATGTGCTACAATAGGGCATAAACTGACTTTCATGCAGTAAAGGCATGATAATAGGGAGGAATAAATATGAAAGAAAAAGTCCAGGAAGTGATAGAAAAAATCCGGCCGATGTTACAAAGAGACGGTGGAGACATACAACTTATTGATGTGTCAGACGGCATTGTAAAGGTAAAGCTTCAGGGCGCCTGCGGGAGTTGTCCGATGAGCGCAATGACATTAAAAATGGGAGTTGAAAGACAATTAAAGCTGGAAATACCCGAAATTAAAGAAGTGGTTTCCATATAAGCAGATAAAGTGCATACAGGTTATTGAGCACTGGAAAATAACAATTCCATGCTTTGTCCTAAAGGAGAAATCTCAAGACAACCCGTTTAAGATGAATCAAGAAAAAACCCTGTTTATAATAGATGATGAAGTATCGTTACTCCTTGTTTTGAAAGAGTATCTTGAGCAACAGGGTTTAAGGGTTTACACTTATGAAGCAATCCCGGACCTTGAAAATGAATTTAAAGAAAAAGAACCGCACGCGGTTTTACTTGATATACTCATGCCTAGTGTTTCAGGAATCGATATCTTAAAGAAAATAAAGACTATTAACCAGAGAATCCCAATTATCATGATGACGGGATTTGCCGATGAAAAAAAGAGGATTGAGTCTCTGAGAAACGGCGCATATTCGCTTTTGACAAAACCTTTTAGCAATATTGAAGAACTTTATCATACAGTCAATAACGCGATGAGCCACTATATGGAATCAATCAGGGCTGAAGAATTAAGTACCGAGGTGGAGGAAAGGTACAAACGGGAAAGAATGAATATCATTGAACTCGATTTTTTAAAAAAGCTTCAGCACATGATCGGTGAAACCGAAGACCAGGGAAGTGTTTTGAGAAACGCCTCGATCCTCCTGAAGAATTTTTTGTATTTTGATTATTTTGGCACTCTTTTGTTGCAAAAAGATGAAATAAATATTCAAGTCTATCCGAATATTGAGGAAAATGAGGGTTTTCTTAAAACCATCGCTTCGGCGTTTTTAGGGAAAGTTCCATATTCTGAAAGAGAAAATAGACCGAAAATTATTTTACAAGGCGTTGCAAAAGAGCTTGATATTATTGACGATAGAAAAAGTGAATCGACAATTTCGAATCTTTCGACGGTCAACAAACTCTACGGCTATGCGGGTTTGTTCAGAGAAACGCCTTTTGATGTGCAGGAGGAACTCATATTCAGTAAATTCTGCTCGCATATATCGCTTACGTTAGAGAAAATAAGGCTCTTTGAAGAGATTAAGATGTTTTCGATCCGCGATGGACTGACAGGAGTTTTTAACCATGCATATGTCCTTAAAGAAATTGATTCGGAAATAGAAAAAACTAAAAGATATGATATTACTTTTTCATTAATTCTCCTTGATGTGGATAATTTCAAGGAAATAAATGACACATATGGCCATCTTGCCGGTGATTTCGTATTAAAAAATCTCGCTTTTCTTATTGAAAAGAACCTTCGTGCCATCGATATTGTCGGAAGATATGGGGGCGATGAATTCATTGCCATTCTGCCTCAGATCGATTTAAGGAATGCCTGTGTCGCCGGTGAAAGGTTGAGACATGCTGTGGAATCGGAAACGTTTTTATTTAACGGCAGCTTGATTAAGCTGACAATAAGCTTGGGGATTTCCACATATCAGGATGGGAATACTGCTCAGGACCTTATTAAAATAGCGGACGATAATCTGTATAAAGCTAAAAAAGAAGGAAGAAACAGGACTTATTATGATTGATAATGATAACGTAGTGCAGCTTGTAAGACAGTTTTTACGTATCAATACGACAAATCCTCCAGGAAACGAAGAAGAGGCAGCCCTTTTTCTTGAAGCAATCCTGAAAAAAGAAAAAATACAATCTAACATGTATTCACCTTCTCCAGGCAGGGCAAATCTTATGGCGCGGATTAAAGGAAGGCACAAAGGGAAACCAATTATCCTCCTTGCTCATATAGATGTGGTACCGGCAAAGGAAGAAGAATGGGAAGTAGATCCCTTTGGCGGCGAGGTGCGGGACGGATTTGTATACGGCCGCGGCGCCATCGACATGAAAACGCAGGCTCTTTGTCAGCTTCTCGCGCTCATCCGCTATTATAAGGACGGTGTCGCTCCGGAGAGAGATATCGTCTATCTCGCAACCTGCGATGAAGAAGTCGGCGGCAAATATGGAGTTGAATATATGCTGAAAAAAATTCCCCGGCTCAGAGAGGCCTCTTTCGTACTGAGTGAGGGAGGATTTATTAAAGAGGAAGAGGGTTTTACCCACGCCCAGGTTTCCGTGTCAGAGAAAAAACTGAGCCAGTTTATCGTAAAAGCATCCGGAACAGGGGGGCATGGTTCTGTGCCCCATAGAGACAGTGCGAGCGAAAAAGTCATCAATGCATCGGCGAGAATACTTTCTTATGGGTGGCCTCTCACGCCCACGACCGTGGCTTGTGCCTATATTGAGGGCATCTTCAAGGGGAAAAAAGAAAAAAGGTATGCCTTTAAAAACTTGAAAGAGGCCCTGAAGAACAATAAGTTCAGGGCTTATATGGAAGAAACCCCTCTCTATAACGCGCTGCTCCGGGACACGGTTACCCCGACAATCCTGCAAGGTGGAGGGAAAATCAATGTTATACCCACGGAATCTTCAATATCCTTTGACGCACGGCTTTTGCCGACAGAAAAACATGAAACCTTTTTCAGGAAGATAAGACAACTTGCGGGGAAAGATGTCGAAATAGAACGTGTTAATGAATTTGTCAGCAGACCCGCGCCATCAGGCTATAATAACAGTTATTTTAAAGGGATCAAGAGTGTTGTACAAAATATGGAAGGGAAGGGCATGACTGTCCTGCCTTATATCACGACAGGCGCCACTGACCTGCGGTATTTCAGGGATAACGGCGTTTTGGCTTACGGTTTTTTTCCGATCGTTCTTTCCGATGACGAAATTCTCAGAATGCATGGGAAGAATGAGAGGATTTCGATAGAAAATATACATAGGGGGCTTGAAGGCACCTATCAGATCATTAAATTCCTGGGTTCGCGAAATGCCTTGTAAAAAGGGAACCTTTTCTCTCGCAATAGTGATTATCTGTTTCATTCTGTTTTTTAGTCTATTCATTTCAAAAAGGACACAGGCCATGAATACCTTTTCTTTTGATAACGGATTGCAGACTATTTTCGAGAAACGGGAACGTACCGGCGTTGTCGCCGCCCAGATATGGGTAAAGGTTGGTAGTAAATATGAAAACAGAAAAATTGCGGGTATTACCCATTTCATTGAGCACCTTATATTCAAAGGTACTGAAAAATTGAAAGGAAATGCCTTTGCCACGCGTATTGAAGCCCTCGGCGGCACAGTGAATGCCTTCACATCATACGATAATACGGTTTATCACATTATTATCCCAAAGAAGACCTTTGAGGAGGGTTTTGATCTGCTTGTCGAATCAGTGTTGCATCCGGCTTTTCCCACGGACGAGATAGAAAAAGAAAGAAAGGTTATCCTTGAAGAGATCAAGATGGGGGAAGATGATCCGCAAAGAAAACTCTTTAATGAACTGTTTTCCGTTAGTTACAATGGCCATCCATATGGAAGACCGATCATCGGATTTGAAGAAACGGTAAAAAACTTAACAAGAACCGATATTCTCGATTATTACAGGGCGAACTATACGCCGGACAATATGACCGTTGTTGTCGTCGGCGATTTTGACGAAAAGACAACGAAAGAATATATCGGGAAAACACTCGGAGCGACGAAGGGGAAGGTTTTACAGGGGCATTCTTTAAAAGAAGAAGTGGCAGGTGTGAATGATGCAAGTGTCCGCATAATCGAGAGAGGCGTGAGAGAAAACTACCTTGCCCTTTCGTATCCCATCCCGAAACTGAACCACAAGGACATTCCCGCTATAGAGGTGCTGGGTACTATTCTTGGTTCAGGGGATAGCTCTCGCCTTGTCGAATCTCTGAAACGTAAAAAAGGTGTTGTTACAAGCATCGCAGATTATATTTTCAGCCCGAAGGAGGAGGGGCTTTTTGTCATCTACGCGACCTTCAGAGATAACGATTATAATCCTGTTGCCCGGGAGATCGATAAGGAGCTAAAAAAGATAAAACAGGGTACCGTCTCGGATTGGGAAATGGAAAAGGCGAAAAATATGCTCAGGGCATCCTATATCTATTCCGAAGAAACTGTTCAGGGAAAGGCTCGGCAGATTGGTAATTATCAGACCATTACTGGAGACCCTTACTTCCTCAATAAATTCCTGAAAAAGATAGACAGGGTAACAAAAAACGATGTAAAGAGGGTCTTTGAGAAATACATTTCCGGAAAAGACCGGAAGATTGTTTTCCTTAAACCGAAAGGAAAACCCAATCCTTACACTCTTGAACTGCCCAACGGCCTCAAGTGTGTTGTGAATAAAAACAAGGCGGCGCCGAGCTTTTCTTTCCGGATCGGTTTTGCGGGTGGTCTTAAAGAAGAGGAAGGCAAAAACGGTGCCTTCAACCTGCTTTCCAGAATGTTGCTCAGAGGTACCGAAAAGAAAGATGCTTCGGCGATTGCCCGTGAGATAGATTTCCTTGCGGGTGAGATGGGCCCTTACAACGGAAGGAATCTCTTTGGCTTGTCAGGCAAATTCCTGAGCAAGGATCTAAAAAATGTCCTTTCTCTCTTGAAGGAAGTCCTCAGAGAGACAAATATGAAAAATGAAGAATTGCTCAAGGTAAAAGAGGAAGTCTTATCCGATATTCGCCAGAGGGATGACGACCCTGTAGGGTATACCTTCAACCGTTTTAATGAAATATTCTATAAAGGGCATCCATACAGCAAAGACCCCATGGGAACTGAAAAAGATGTTGAGAATATGAAAATTGAGGAATTGAAAGCGCTTTATAAACGCTTTGTCACTCCATCCCACGCGGTCATAGCCGTATCGGGTGATGTGGACGAGAAAGAGGTTTTCCGGCTCATCAAGGAATATTTCTCCGGCTGGAAGGGAGAAGCCAGCGCAATCAAAGAGCAGCGCCACTCAGCGACAGCGCAAAACGTGTTAATCGAAAAAGAAATCAAGCAGACACACATGATATTTGCCTTTACCGGACCCGGTCTCATTGATGAAGACCGTTTTGCGGCGGAAGTGCTCGATGCTGTTCTTTCCGGTATGGGCGGCCGCATTCATAAGGTACTCCGCGAAGATAATCCTTACGCGTACGCGGTTACTTTCTTCAGTCAGCAGGCATACGAAGCCTCCGCAATGGGCATATATATCGGCACCGACGTAAAATATGTGCCTGAGGTGAAACGCATAGCAAAGTCAGAGATCGAGAATATTGTTAAGAACGGACTGACTGATAAAGAGATAGAAGACGGTAAGAACTATCTCATGGGGAATCACTATATAAGGACACAGTCAAATGGCTCCATCGCGACAAACATGTGTTTCGATACCATGTATGGCATGAAACCGGGTTTCTTCAAAGAGTATCCGGACAATATCGGGACGATCACAAAAGAAGACGTGAACCGTGTCGCCCGTAAATACCTTGATCTTAATAACATGGTGGAAGTAGCGGTGGGGAAGAAATAACAGCAGTCAGTAGTCGTTCGTGAATTGTGAACAGTAATAAAACAATAAATGAATAAACATTGTTTAGACCGTATATACAGGAGACTGCAAAAATATTTAACCGACCCGGAAGAATCCTACCTCATTCAGTCCATTGAGAGACAAAAGCTTTTCATTTGTGAGAAAAATACTATTCTTAGACAATACGATGCCTCTACATCGCGTTTCGGCAATGGTATCCGGGAAAATTCTTTTAAAACCCCGCCCGGTGTACACCGGATCACGGAAAAGATCGGGTCAAAAGCTCCGTCAGGGCGTATTTTCAGAGAGCGCAAAGACACAGAGAAAGACTGGGACGGGCAATCGATTGAAGATAATCTCATCCTGACACGTATCCTGCGACTGGAAGGGCTCGAGGAAGGTATCAACAAAGGACCCGGCGTAGATTCTTGTGAGCGCTGTATTTATATCCACGGCACCAACAGGGAAGACTTAATAGGCGTTCCTTTGTCTCATGGATGTATAGTCTTACGGAATCAGGACATCATCAGCCTTTTCGAAATTGTCAGGGAAGGCACGATAGTATATATTGATCCACCACCCATGAAAATTGGTGAACATCTCTGCCGGAGTGTTCATTTCGCAGGGATATTCGGCACCGGAATGAGCGCCCTCGCGCAATACCTGCGTTTCCGCGGCATCGCTGTTTCCGGCTCTGATCGTCTGCTGGCAAGTGAAGATACGGCCTCTATGAAGAAAATACTTGATGGACTGGGATGCGTTATTGTCGATCAGGACGGTTCAGGCGTGACTGAAGATACTGATGTTGTCTGCGTCTCAACGGCAATTGAAGGATCAAACCCTGATATTGCCGCTGCCCATGCGCGGGGCCTTCCCGTCATACACCGTTCTGATCTGCTTGCCGGTATCATCGCCTCAAAAAGGACAATCACGGTAGCCGGCACGAGCGGTAAATCAACGGTAACAGCCATGA
>CAZXVZ010000137.1:0-7526 GCA_964644085.1 uncultured Syntrophus sp.
CTGGAGTTCAGACGTGTGCTCTTCCGATCTCGTATTCTTCAGACGCCCGACGGAAAAAAAGAACTTCTCAACTATCTCTGCGCGGGCTATAAGCGTTTTTTTACCCACTGCCAACCTTTTATCGCTGAGTTGTCAAAAGTATGGCAAGCGCAGCATCCTGAGGAAAAGAAGGCTCAGGTCTCTGATAATGCGGTAGAGTCAAACAAAAAGATCGGCCGCAATGATCCATGCCCGTGCGGCAGCGGCCGTAAATACAAGAAATGCTGCATGCCAAAGCAATAGACTTCTCGCTGGTTTCTTAATGAAACCGGTTCGTTTTAACAGACTATCTGTTACCGGCATCTTAAATTATGTTTTTAATTTCTCCTTGAAGAAGGCAATTGTGCGTCCCCACGCGAGTTGCGCCGCTTCTTTATTATACCGTTGAGGATTTGTATCATTGTTAAAGGCATGCTGGGTACCCTCGTACATATAAATTTTGTAATCAATAGAAGCTTTTTTCAATGCTGCCTCGAATGCCGGAATACCCGCGTTGATCCGCTGATCATCACCCGCGTAATGGAGAAGAAGCGAGGCCTTAATTTTAGGGACATCCTCTGCAGCGGGCTGCCCCCCATAATATGGAACCACCGCTGATACATCAGCAGAATTGACGGCAACCTGGTTTGCCATGGCTCCACCCCAGCAGAAACCAACCACTCCCACTTTTCCCGTTGATGCCGGGTGAGTCTTCAAATACTGCACAGCTGCAACATAATTTTTTACAGTCGATTTCTGGTCCAGTTGACCTATGAGTGCCGGGGCTTTGTTCTCGTCTGCGGGTGTCCCACCTAAAGGCGAAAGGGCATCAGGAGCAAGCGCAAGAAAGCCCTCCAGCGCCACCCGTCTCGTAACGTCGGCGATGTGGGCGTTGAGGCCCCTGTTCTCATGGATAACAACTACACCGGGTACCTTCGTATTTCCCTTTGGTCGTGCCAGCGCGGCCCGGATATCGCCTGTGGCGCCTTTGTACTTAATATCCTCTGTGGAAAGGCGCGGGTCATCCTTTGAAATCAAATCCGCTCTCGCAGATTTGCCTTCCAGCACAGTGAGGAGAGTGTTAGCGGCTACGATGCCACCGGCAAGAACAGCCAGTTTTTTGAGAAATTCCCTGCGATTCAGCAATCCATGATTATATTTATCGTACAGATCGGCAATTTCCTTGTCCATAATTACCCTCCTGTTTTTTAATATTTTTGTTCTATTAGGGAGTGTAAAGGCTGATACGCCTCGTGTCAAGTGCAAAAAGAGCATGAAAGAGTTATCATGTTTTTTAAAAATATTTAATTCACTCTTGACAACAAAACAAAAATAAGTCAAAAATATAGGCGAGGTATTGATGAATCAATTTAAAAAATACTTTTTCTTTTTTAGCTTTAGGAGGGTTCACCCATGCCTCTGAGCCACGCGCTATAGAGCAAGGCCATGGGTGAGCCGGATTAAGCCCCCATGGCTTTTTTATTGTGATCATAAGGCCTGGGAGGCATCCCGGGCCTTTTTTATTTAAAAAGACAGGCCACCCGTAAATAACCTGCAATCTGAAAGGAAAGGCAGGATATAACAAGGAGATGAAAGGCAGATGAATTCAAAAAGACATGAACCGATTACAATTACGCCTCATTTTTTCCAATTGGGAACACCCGATTTCCCGGCATATCTGTCCATAGGCAAAGATGGGCTTCTCATCGAAGGTGGTACCGGAGCTACCTTTTCTATTATGGTCAATCAGATTAAGGCTCTTGGTATTAATCCTGAAACAATAAAATATATAGCCCTTACACATACCCATCCTGACCATATAGGCGCGGTGCCCCATTTCCAACTCCACTGGCCACACATAAAACTCCTCGCTAGCCCTATTGGTGCCAAAACACTCAAACGAAAAGAACTCTTCCGGGAATTCCAACTCACAGATCTAGGAATAGCTCAACTTATGAAAGCAAAATCCGAGATCACTTCATTGCCAAAACCGGTCGAAGCCTACAAGTTTAATGTTGATTCCACTATTCAGGAGGGGGATAAGATCGATCTTGGAGAAGGTATTTCCTGGACTGTGCAGGAAACACCCGGTCATTCGCCCTGTCATGTCTCTTTCTTTGAGCAAAAAGAAGGGATTCTGGCTCTCGGTGACAGCACGGGATTTTGTGTCCCGCAGAAAGACTCAATCTGGCCAAATTATTTTGAATCTCTTGATAAATACTGCGACAGCATCAGAAAGCTCGCCGCGCTCAACGCCAGACTTGCCGTCCTCAGCCATAACGGCATGATAAAGGGGGATGTTCGGACACATCTTGTTAAAGCCATGAAGGCAACCGAACAATATCATAATGCGATTAAAGAACGTTTGAACAACGGGGAACACACCGAGGAGATTGCCATGGACGGCGCTCGTTTTGTTGACAGCCTCACCGACATTCAGCCCTTTAAGATCATGTACGACCTTTGCAGGGTGCTGATTAAAAATTCACAACACAATGGAAAACCGGACCATTTCATCATATGACATACTTACAACAAGTGCCGCAGTAAGGAATGACTGTTTAAACAATGAGTTTTTGAAAACAAGGTGGTTAAGCGAAACCCTAAAACCTTGAAATAACAATTGAAATCAATCCATCAAAAAATGAGGTATACTATCGGGTAACATGGCAGAAATTGGCGTCTTTATTCGAGAGAAAGAGAATAATTTTCATCGAGCAAAACAATTGTTCCTTTCAGTAACTGCCGTGATATTTGTCTCTTCCCTCTACCTGTTTGATCCTGCCGATTCATTTTTTTATGTCCCCTGCCCTTTCCACCTGATAACCGGTTTTTATTGCCCCGGGTGCGGTTCCCTGAGGGCTATACATGAGCTTCTGCATATGCGTTTTATCTCAGCTTTCAAGCTGAACCCCCTGCTTGTTGCATCAATTCCGTTATTAGCATATCTAACGCTCCGTCTACACTTTTCACGATCCGGGAAATATTCATTAAAGCTTGATATACCGGCTTTCCCGGTCTTGATTTACCTGGTCATAATCATTTTATTCTGGATAATCAGAAATATTCCTGCCAATCCCCTTTCTTTATCATTACCGTGAAAACAATGGGATGGGATATTGTGGCTTATGTGTGCAGTTAAATAAAACAAGTCAATCACACGCAAGGAATCATACAGGGGCAATCTTTCAGTTCTGCATGGCTTCCTGTATACCTTCCAGATAAGCGCGGACATTGATACCAAGATCAGGAAGATAATATCCCCCTTCGAGGATTGAAAAGAACCTGCGGTTCGATGAGGTAATCATGTTTCCAATTCGTTTGTAATCTGCGGTAGTGAGGAGACCGCCCCAATCTTTTATATATGTATCGAAACCCGCTGAACAACCAATGATATCAAATTCAGGAGCAATTCTGAGAGCATTTTCAAGGTCGCCAAAGAATTCCTCCCGTGTAGCCGCATCGATATTCCAATATTTGACGCGTTTATCTCCCCTGACAATGTCTTCCGTACCGTTGCCGTAGTGAAGATCAATATCAATAATAAGCGCTTTCTCAATTTTCCCATCCCTGAGAAGTCTCATGAGCGCTATGGCCATGTTGTTAAAGAAGCAAAAGCCACCGTTAAAATTACGGCCTGCATGATGTCCCGGAGGTCTTATGAGAGCAAAAGAAGGTTTTGTAAGAGCAATTTCAGCAGCCTTTATTGATCCTCCTGCCGCACGCTTCGCAATGTCATAGACATCAGATTTTTTCACGGTTTCGATAATTGTCTCTGTGTGACAAAACAGCAGGTCTGACCTTGTACATGGTTCCGGCTCGATAAAATCGGCCTCATTCTTTATATCATAATATATTTCCGCAACCCTATCGGAAGATTCGCAATCCACTGTCCGGTAATTTGTGAGGAAAACGTCAGAATATATCACCGGTATCTTTTGCATAATATGAAATAACCGAAATTGATAATCCAAGTCAAACAATGAATCAGTGGCTTCTTTCTAAAAAATATTTGAAAAAACACGATAAAAACGGATAAAATGCAAAAGCAGGTTTCAGGTGAGAAACCTGAAAAAATACCGTAAACACAGGCTGATAGTCTGAGGAGGTGGTAATCCATGCAGCATGTTGTCGGTCTACGAGATGGCAATATTCTCACAGGTGAAATAATTGAAAAAAAATTCTCAATAAAAACAAGCCACGGTGAATCAGAATTTTCAATCGACCAGATTGTTCATATTCGTTTTGGAAATCCGCCACAATCTCAGCGTGACGAAATACTTATGCTGACAGGTGAAACGCTCAATGGCATTGTGTCCCCGCATGCAATAGGATTGATGCCTCAAGGTTCAAGTCAGGTCATCGAACTCGAAAAACAAGACGTGCATATGATAGAGCTCATTGATAACTGTTAATACTGATCGTTCCAAACCCGGTTATCAAAGACCATAAGCCTGGTTCAATGGTCTTATCAGTATTTATAAACCAAGGCCAGAAAGGTCGAATATCCTTTCCCATCGAAGAAATTTATATGACTATCTTGAACATTGCCGCCCAGACTTGCAATCAAGGCATATTTCGTTAACCCGAAAGGGCGGTTAAAAGTTGCCACGATATTTCCACCATACATATTTTCAATTCTTTTACGCGTGTAGATGGGATGAGTGCCGTCGAATCTCGTCTTTTTTCCGTAAATACGAGTTCCTATTGCAATGTCATCGGCCCGAACCTCAAAACCGAGGCCACCCTCAAAACTGTTATAAGCATTGCTCTTGCCCTCAAAAGCCCCCCGTTCTAAAAGTATATCCGGTACAAAATGGATTCGGTCTGACAGGTTGAATTTATACGCAAGTCCAATCGTATGGGTGTACCCGTCCTGTCTGAGGTCTCTATAAAGTCGACCTGCAATATCCTTTTCAACGTCTGTTTGTGCTCCACGGTACGACAGCGAAAATTTCGTATTGAAAATGTTGCTGTAAGTGATTTTTCCACCATAATATCCGGTTCTCGCTGATTTACGATACGGCACATAAGGATTTTCCCAGTTTCTTGCAGTAAAAGAATAGAAACCGTACACATCTATAAAGCTCTTCTCAAACCTCAGCTTTGCGCCCAAGCTGATGCTGCCGGGCTCCATTGTAGTATTCAGGTAAAGATCGGTCCCAGTCAATTCATTGCCGTTTTTCTCGGCACGCCGGACTTCTATTAAGGGCAACAGCATGATACTTGTTTTAGATCTTGGCTTATCATAGATATTGTCAATCCTTTTGTGTCCCCCGCCCCACAGGTTGTCCGCTCTTTCACTGTAGAGAAAACCAATTCCTGCTTTCAACTCGTAAGGATCTGCACAAACGGACGAACCAACAGAAATCAGGATTAAAAAAAACACAATGGCAAACATAAGATGAAACTGCTTTTTCTTCACATGGACCTCCGCGATGTTAAGTCCTTTTATACAACCCCCCCTGTACCAATCTATCTTCACGCTATTAGTTTGGGCCGGCAGTTTTTCGATCACGCTTTGAAACACCGACTACCTGTCCGGGGTTTGTAATAATCGAACGGGTGGAATCAAACCCTGATTTTTTCATAGTTTTCTCCAGATCCAGAACAGGGTAGCCTGGAGGTTCATCGCCCAATTGAAAGGTACCCCATTGCGTTGGAATAAAATATCGCGCACCAAGATCTGTGAATGCCTGTAAAACTTCCCTTATATCCATATGGGCATAGTGCATAAACCATCTGGGATGGTAAGCCCCGATGGGGAGAAGAGCATAATCAATGCCTGGATACACTTTACCGATTTCCTTGTAACCAAGGAAATAGCCGCTGTCAGCGCCATAATAAATTGTGACGCCCGGTGTAACAATCAGAAAACTTGCCCAGAGAGTCGTGTTGGCATCCTGGGAAATCCGCCGTGACCAATGCTGGGCAGGCAGGCAGACAATTTTCACGCCGTTGTCTAACTCATAACTTTCCCACCAATCCATCTCCACTACCGTCTTCTTGTTCAGACCTTCTACAAATCCTTTTAGACCCAGCGGCACAAATACCCGGGCATCTTGCGGTAATCCTCGAAGGCTCGCTGCATCCAGATGATCATAATGATTGTGAGAAATAATGATATTTATTTTCCCCTTGAGTTTGTTTATATCTTCAAGAGTAAGAGCAGGCGCGACTGTTCGCTTCGGCAAAAGTGCACGGTTTGAAAACATCGGATCAGTCAACCAGTATTGTCCATTTGAGCGAATCAGAAAAGTGGCATGACCTATCCAGGAAATAAAATCCTTTTGAGGTACTTGTTCGATGTGTTGTTTCAGATCCGGAAACACCGTGGCTTTGAAGTTTTTTTCTTCACGAGTATATTCAATCTTTGAAGACAATTTCCATTTGATAAACCTCCCAAATCCACTCCTATCCATGGGCATCCACGGGTTAAAAAATACACCGTCTTTGAAGTGGGGAGCATAAAGCATAGCAGGATTAGTATGACTTACATCATTGCTCCATCTGGCCTCGTCAAAGAGTGGAGCACTCATTATACATCCCGATAAACAAAGGAGAGCAGACACAACAATAACGGGAAATCTTAACATGAAAATAATTTTCCCTTTTCGTCTGCCATCACAGAGACAATAATAGATGTCAACTTCTTGAAATTTTCTATCTTTACAATCCTTTCGATCCTTTAATAATCCTATCAATCACCGCTGGTGACAGTCTACTAACTTTCAGAGAAGCTTTCAAATCATCAATCGTCCCGTTACCTCCAAGAAACCCGTTCACCCTGGCGGCCGCAGTGGAATTTACGAAATCAACAGAAGAAGGGTAAAGGTTCTTGAACTCATTCATCACTAATGGGGTATTTCTCAGATAGTACTTCTGGTGATAGTCTTCGGCAGGCCAGAAAGGACCGGCAGGTGCAATTTCCGTATGTATCTTTTTCCCCCGTTTTCTCTCTTCGCGGTCCTTCGTCGTTACAGCAAGCCTGTGCTGGTCTTCGTTGTGAAAGAAAATAATCGACATATATTGACGGGACCAGGAAGGTATCGTTGGTTCATGGCTCTCCCAGAATATACTCAGAAGTTCACCGTATGAGATTTTTTCTGGATCATAGGTCACTTCAATCGTCTCTGAGTGGTCACCAAGGTTTTCATAGGTGGGGTTTTTTTTGACGCCTCCCGCGTATCCCACACGGGTACGAATCACGCCTTTCAACTGCCCGAACCGGGCATCAGGACCCCAGAATCACCCCATTGAAAACGTTGCCGTTTCTGTTGTAACAGATTGTAAATTATCATCGGGACTATTTTTTGTATTATCAGCCAATGCGACGTTTTCCGAACTCATACTCTCCTTCTCCAATCCCCTTGGCTCTCCAGGTTGCCCTTCCTGCTTGACACAGGACGCCGCGCATAAGATAAAGATCATAACTGCACCAAGGATCGACAGCGTTATTTCTTTATTGTAAGCAATCATACAGAGTTCAATATAATCACTATAAGCCG
>CAZXVZ010000138.1:0-7525 GCA_964644085.1 uncultured Syntrophus sp.
TTCAGAGTTTCAAAAATTTTCATAGTAGCCTCTTGACTTATTGGTTATATCCATATACTTTAATATACTAACATAATGCCGAAGTGGCGGAATTGGCAGACGCGCTAGATTCAGGGTCTAGTAGGCTCTAAGCCTGTGTGGGTTCAAGTCCCGTCTTCGGCATTTTTTTGTCGCCGCTCATTAATGCATTGTTGCCAATTTTTTTATGCGTGCCACCTTCTGTTTTTTTACCAGGAAGTGAACCGTGAATAGCAGACAAAGTTCCTGATTCCATGTAATAGTTTTTTTTCGTGTTTTTTCATTCACAATTCACCATTTTCCAGCCCATGACCCGCGCACCATAACCGGTATCTTTTTCTGTTCACTACCGATTATTCATTGATCTATTTTCAATACTTTTGCTCCCCGGATATTTCCTTCTTTCATTTCGATAAGTGCTTTATTAGCTTCTTCAAGTCTATATGTCTGTATCTCCGGTTTGATGGGGACCTGTGCCGCGAGTTCCAGGAATTCCCTTGCATCACGGCCTGTTACATTGGCAACACTCTTTATTTCCTTTTCAAGCCATAGGTGTTCCGGATAACTGATTCCGAGGAGAGCTTGTTTATCAACACTTTCTTTCCTGATGGCGTTAATTACAAGTCTGCCACCCTTTTCGAGATTTCGCAGGGCATTGACAACCGTGCCCCATACCGGCGTTGTATCAATGGCGCACTGCAACTTCTCCGGTGACGCGTCAACAGTGTCTCCTGTCCAGAATGCCCCAAGGTTTTTAGCGAAAATCCTCTCTTTTTCGTTTCGCGCGAAGACAAAGATTTTTGATGACGGAGATCGATGCCGGATAATCTGAATAACAAGGTGAGCCGACGCCCCGAAACCGATGAGCCCAACATTTTCACCATCCGACATTTCGGTGAGCCGGAATGACCTGTATCCAACAGCACCCGCGCAGAGCAATGGCGCCGCTTCAAAATCATTAAATACATCCGGAATAGGGTAGGCGTATTGTTCAGGCACTGCGGTAAACTCAGCGTATCCACCGTGAGCGTCTCTGCCTGTCGCTTTAAAGTGATCGCAGAGATTTTCATTGTCCTGACGGCAGAATTTGCAGGTGCCGCAGGCAGAATGAATCCAGGCGATACCAACTCTGTCTCCGGGTTTATGTGCGGCGACTTTTTTTCCGGTTTTTAACACAATCCCGATAATCTCATGACCGGGTACCATAGGGAACCGCAGTGGCGGGGTGCGCCCTTCTATTTCATCAAGCTCGGTATGACAGACACCGCAGGAAGTAATCTTGACAAGAACTTCATTGTCACCGGGGACAGGCTCCGGCATATCGACCAACCTAAGAGGTTCTTTCTCTTCATTAAGGTTGCAAATCTTCTCGATGACCATCGCTTTCATGTGTTCCTTCCCGTTTCTCGACTGTTCACTGGTTTTTCTATTTACTGCCTACCCTTCATTCATGCTTCCTGTTCTATAACATTCCAGGTCAAGAGCAATATAAGTGAATCCATAGCCTTTCAGCTCATTGATGATTTTGTCCTTTTCTTTCAGAATTGTGTCCAGATCATTTTTCATTACTTCAATACGCGCCACATTTCCGTGATATCTTACCCTTACATGCGATATACCGGTACTTTTTATGAATTTTTCTGATAATTCAATTTGTTTTAAAAGCTCAACACCAATAGATATTCCATAGGGAATCCTTGTGGCGAGGCAGGCGTCGGGAGGTTTATTGTGAGTCGGGAGCCACATTGTTTTTGAAAGCTTTCTTATGTCATCTTTAGTAAGTTCTGCCATGAAAAGCGGAGATACAGCACCAATTTCTCTGATTGCGGCATTACCGGGTCTGAAATCTCTGATATCATCAAAGTTTGTGCCCTCAACGATGCGGGCCATGCCTCTTTCCTCTGCAACTCCGGCGGCGATCCGCAAAAGGTTTTTCTTACAGTGATAGCATCTTTCTTTTGTATTTTCAGTAAAACGTCTATCTTTGAGTATGTCTGTATTTAAGAGCACATGTGAAACGCCCATATCTGAAGCGATGCGTTTCGCCTCTTCAATTTCTTCTGAAGGAAAGGTCGGTGCTATACCAGTAAAAGCAACAACATTGTCGTTGCCGAGCTCATCAACACAAGCTCGCAAAAGGAGTGTGCTGTCCATACCTCCCGAAAAGGCGACGAGAACTTTTTTCAACTCGCCTATTGTACCCTTTAGCGTTTTATATTTGAGCTGAATATCCACAGGGAACTCTTATTTTATTGCGATCAGCTCAATTTCAAAGATCAATACTGAGTTAGGGCCAATAATAGGTGCTCTGCCTTTCTCTCCATATGCGAGATTTGAAGGAATATAAGCAATGTATTTTGATCCTGTTTTCATCTTTTGCAGTATTTCAGTCCAGCCGGGGATAACAGCATTTACCTTGAATTCTGCCGGTTGGTTACGCTTATACGAACTGTCGAATTCCATACCGTTGATGAGAGTTCCTTTGTAGTGAACGGAAACAGTATCGGTCACTTTTGGCATTTTGCCTGTACCTTCTTTGATGACCTTGTACTGAAGACCGCTGGGCAATTCTACAACACCCTTAGCTTTTTCATTCTCCCTGAGAAAGGCCTCTCCTTCTTTTTTATTTTTCTCGGCGAGAACCTTCACCTTTTCGCTTTGCTTAGCCTGCATTTCTTTGTTAAAATCATTCAAAACTGTGCGTATTTCTTCATCGCTCATTGCCATTTTTTCAGCCTGAGCGTCTTTTACTCCTGCCGCAACCATACCGGCATCAATTTCTATGGAAAAATCTTTTGTGATTCGGCCGAGATTAGCCCCCAAAGCGTAACTCGTTTTTTCTTTTTTGTCTTTCGGGATGATTTTTTCCTGTGCCTGTGCTCCATTGGCGAGAATCAATAGACCGGCTACAAAAACAGCAACGCATCGGCTTTTTGTGAAAGAGCTAACGAATAAGAACATAAATACTCTCCTTGATTTTGAAATAACTGCAAACAACCTACCGGTAAAATATGTTATGCCATGAGTTCATAATTGTCAAATAAGCCTTTCATGAAGGCACCTTGCAATACTGCCTCTGGACATCACTGGCAAGAAGTTGTACATTAAGTAACGTCATCGGTGCGTGATTATCAAGTAATTAAGGGAGAAAAAGAAATATGGATCAGGATTTTCAGAAAGACATCTTGGAGAACGAGCACAACGAGAACCAAAACAGTAACGATACCTCGGAAAACATTCACGAGGAAAAAGAGGAAGATTTTGCTAAACTTTTTGAAGAAAGCACAAAAGCCTCCCGGCGGTTTGAACCGGGCCAGAAAATAAAAGCCAAAATTGCGGCTATATCGAATGAATTTGTCTACCTTGATATCAGTGGAAAAAGTGAAGCAGTTGTGGATCTAAAAGAATTTATAAATGAAAACGGAGAGCGCTCAATTAAAGAAGGGGACGAGATTGAGGCATTCTTTGTTTCTTTTGGGAATGGTCTCAGGAAATTTACGACCATGGTCCGCGGTTATTCCACGCTTGACCTGAACGGTATACGGGATGCCTATGAAGCTCATATACCTATAAACGGTAAAGTCACGGCCGAACTCAAAGGCGGCTATGAAATCCAGGTAGGCAAAGTACGATGTTTCTGTCCTTTTTCACAGATTGATCTGAGAGGGACCCGTGAGACAGAGTCGTATATTGGGCAAAGGTTTTCTTTCATGATCCTGGAGTATAAAGAGAATGGGAGAAACATAATTCTCTCGAGAAGGGCTATTCTCGAGGAAGAGCAGGAAAAACAGCGAAAAGCATTCAAAGAAAGTCTCCAGCCGGGGATGGACATAAGGGGAAAAGTAAAGTCTATTCAAAAGTTCGGTGTTTTTGTCGATATCGGAGGGATTGACGGACTCATTCCTCTTAGTGAACTATCATGGAATAAGGGTGAAAAAGCGGCTGATTTTTTAAATACCGGTGACGAGGTAACGGTAAGGGTTATGAATATTGACTGGGAGAAAGAACGCATAACCCTCTCTCTCAAAGCCATACTCCCCGATCCTTTTCTGAACGCTACTGAAAAATATCCTCCTGAGAGCACGGTCCGGGGAATGGTTGTCCGGCTTGAAACCTTCGGCGCCTTTGTAAATATCGAGGCGGGTATCGATGGTCTTATACCCATTTCAAAATTAGGCACGGGTAGACGCATTAAACATCCAAAAGAAGTTCTTGAAGTCGGGCAGATTGTTGAAGCGCAGGTAGTTGAAGTCAATCCGGAGAAGCGAAGAATATCTCTCTCCATGGAACAGAAAGTCGATTTTGAAAATATTTTTCTGCCATCACCCGGCGAACTGGTCGAAGGGAGCGTTGAAAGGGTTATTTCGGCAGGCATTTTAATGAAAATCAAAGACGGTGTTGTTGGATTTATCCCGAATTCAGAAATGGGAACCATTAAGGGCACAAACCATAACCGTATGTTCCCGTTCGGTACCCCGATACAGGCGATCGTTGTTGAAATTGACAGAAAGCGTAATCGCTTGACGCTGAGCAGAAGCAAGGTTGACGAAAAGGTCGAGAGAGATACTTATGAGCAGTATCGGGACAAGACAAACGAAGAAGAAAAATCTTCGGGAGGCCTCGGTAGTCTGGGTGAGCTTTTAAAGGCGAAATTGAACCTCTAATAATATCCTTGAAAAATAAGGGGAGGATTTTATGGGATATGCGATAATAAAAAATGAAAGAGGCTGGATCGGTAAATTGCTCGTGTACGCTATTGTTGGCGGCGCTCTGTATGGAGCGTACTATTATTTTCAGGCAACACCGAGATACGCACTCATGCAATTCAAAAAAGCCGTATCATTCAGCAACGCTGAGACGGCGGCGAAATACCTGGATATCGATCGATTTAGAAGCAAATTGCCGGAAACAATAACCATGAATGCCAGCAACGAAGACTTCAGGAAGCGTGTTTTACGTGAAATTGATATGCCCTATGAAAAAACTTTGTTTAAAAGTGTAACAAAGTGGAACACGGCTACCATCCCCATTCATATTGAAGATAATATTGCGATAGTAGAACAGAAAGACGGCACCATCATTGAATTGGAGAAGATAACTGAAAGGCAATGGATTATAACTTCAATACAATTTCAGACTCAAGATGAAGAAAAAAAATAACCTGCCCATAAAGATGCTGTTTTGAGCCTTGTGACTGGTGTGTCAGTGAGACGTAAAAAGCGTGTTGTTTTTGTTTCAATATCGATTGTTTTTTTTCTCACCCTTGTTGCGGCCTGCTTTTTTGTAAGAGAAACTCCCCGTTACAGCCTCTACCGGTTTAAAAAAGCTTTAATGGAACGAGACGCTGAAGGTGTTCTTAAGTATCTCGATACAGAAAGCATTGTTGATAACATGATAAAAGATATGTCCCCAGAAAATGACAAGGGGAACACGCAGATAAAACAAAAAAAAGAAGGGCCCTTGAGGAATATCACCAGAGATATTATTATTCAGAATCTCCCGTCAATTAAAGGACAATTACAGGGTCAAATAAAATCATTCATTACCTCATACAATGACCAGGCTGTACTCAATAATCTCAGCAAAGCCAGTGTTTTTGGTCTCAACATTACCAGAGAAAATAATATTGCGTTGATTAGGATACGGGGCAGAGACAATATCGTTTTTAAGATGGCCAAAACTCAAGAAAGCCACTGGAGAATCATTGCTTTAGATCTGAAAGAGATTATGGCCTTTAGCAGCAAATCAGATAAATAGTTATGGAGAGGGAAAAATTTCAGCCTTTATACCTGCGTTGGATTACCTCTTCCGCAATAAGTTTTTCAATGTCTTCAGCGGAGTAACCGAGCTGCTTCATGGTTTCTTCTGTATCGTTTCCGGCTGACGGCGCTACAAATCTTATCTTGCCGGGTGTCTTCGATAGCTTGACAGGAAATCCAAGTTGCTTGATTTTTCCCAGAACCGGATCTTCAACTTCAAGAACCATCTTACGATGGATAATCTGCGGATCACACAGCGCTTCATCGATGCTGTACACGGGGGCTACCTGTGTTCCAGCCTCGGTTAAAAGTATCACCCACTCATCTCTGGTTTTTGTCAACATTATCTTTCGTATTGTTTCTATGATCATCCCTTTTTTATCGGCATCATGTTGATAGTGGGTAAATTCCTCTTTGCCTATGGCGCGGCAGAAATTAGCCCAGTATTGCGGTTCCAGATCGGTAGTACATAAATACTTGCCGTCTTTTGTCGCCCATATCCCCAGATAACCTGTCTTACCCCTTCGGGGCGGGACAACACCGTCCCTGAAATAACGTTGATATACACCGGCAAGGAGCGGCACGGAAGTGTCCAACATGCCGATATCGATATATTGTCCACGGCCTTCCTGTTCTTTTACCCTGAGCGCAAGCAGAATGCCTATGACGGCATGGAGAGCGGCCGTTATATCGGCAATCGGGACCGGGTCAGGCATAACCGGAATATTATCCTTGTCGAGAATCTGGCCCAACACCCCGGACAATGCCAGCACAACAGGATCGTGGCCCGGGCGTCGCCGGTAGGGACCATCCTGCCCGCACAGAGAAATGGAACAGTAAATTATCTGCGGATTAACTTTTTTGATGTGTCCGTAGTCTAATCCGAAACGTTCCATTGCGCCCGGCCTGTAATCTTCGACAAAGATATCACATTTTTCGGCCAGTCTGTATATAATTTCACGGGACTTTTCCTTCTTCAGATCCGTTAAGACGCTTTTTTTGTTACGGGCGAAAAGATCATAAGCCCTCATCCTGCGCCGTTCTTTTTCATCGGTTGAATTTATATTATGGGCCCTGTCCCCCTTGGAAATCTCAGAGGGTTGTTCTATGCGTATGACGTCGGCGCCCATGTCAGCGAGAAGCCATGTACAGTAAGGGCCCGGAAGCATCCTTGACATATCCAGCACTTTTACATTTTCAAGCGGTAAATCCATATCCTGACCTCCAAAATTATCCAGTATCCTATCTCTCCGTCAGTTTTTTTTCAATCAAAATTATCACGCCAAGAACCGAATACATTGTTTTTCAGGATATTTAAATACCTAAGCCTAAGCCCGGGAACCCCGCCAACGCATTGAATATTACGAACACTTCCGCATAAAATTTAAGAGGTAAGATATTTCTTAGGATTGTCACTTATGGATTTCTTGACAATGCTCTCAGGAAAACCAAGGTTAACAAGATTTTGTGCTGATTCTGTAATGATGATTGAACCGCCTGAAAGTGTGCCCGTGGGATCACAAACGGGAGACTTTCCATTATCTGCCAGTGTCGCTTTAATCGAATCAGAAACAACAATAATCTTTTCCGGTTTTTTTATCTTGAAAACCAGTTCCTTTGTTTTATGATGCAGGTGAAAAAGGTCAGCAATGACCTCCACATATACATGAGGATTCAAGAGGCCGAACCCCGCAATACCAGGTTCCCGGTGATGAATACCACGCATGGCGTTGAAGATATGAGTTATA
>CAZXVZ010000139.1:0-7472 GCA_964644085.1 uncultured Syntrophus sp.
GTTGTTTCATGAATCCGCAGGAGCCTGAGGGGGCGCGTGTTTGTGAAGGAAATACCGACATGCTTCTTATTCTAATGACTATCCGGGACAAAAAAGGTAATCCCTCCCACGTGCCGAATCTGCCCTGTAAATTATAAACGGGGAAATGCCCAAGGTTGCAAGCATGCCTTCATTTACGCGGAGATCGCGTAGACTTTGCTTTGTCTTTCTAACGATACCGGGTATTTCCTCTTGTTATTATAATCAAACGGTCAGGCTTCCCGCTCTTGCCGGCCATTTTCGCGACAATCTCATTTAGACCAATCCCGACAAGACGGGTAATCCCGAAAGTTTCCCGTACCTTTCCCCCTTCAGAGCAGCGGCCAAAGTATAAGAGCAAAGGAAACAGCGAAAGAAACCGGCAAAATTCGGCAAAAAAATCGTCCCGCGAATTCCCGCCACCTCAACAGGCCTGCTGCTAAGACACGGCTACGATACCTGTTCCACAAAGTCAAAATAGGCATCCGTAATAATAATATAGAACAAAACCATTTATACGCTCAATTTTCCGCTCAGAGCCTCTGAAAACAACTTTGATTTCTATTTCTCTCATTGATCCTGACGCTTATCGTCCTAATTACGACAAAAATATGTTTGGTATTAAGGAGATAAAGCCGGCACCAGCTTAATATTGCTTTTTCATGGCGTGAATGGTAATTTTTTACGTGGAAAAGATACTGTTCGGATATTCCACAGTCATGACATTGAATAAGGCAGGTGCATTATGAAAAAATACCGCGTACTCGTTACGGACAATATTGCCCCGGAAGGACTCAACATCCTCCAAAATGACAGGGCCGTCGAAGTAGATATAAAAGCCGGTATCAAAAATGAAGAACTTAAAGATATTATAGGCCAGTATGACGCCATTATTACGCGCAGCGGCACATCCATTACGAGCAGCCTCATCAAAAATCCGGGAAAATTGAAAATTATCGGAAGGGCCGGTGTCGGTGTCGACAACATCAACATTGAAGCGGCAAGCAAAAAGGGTATTATCGTGCTGAACGCTCCCACGGGAAACACGCTTGCCGCCACGGAACTAACCATGGGAATTATGCTTGCTGCCGCCAGAAAAATCCCCCTTGCCAACGATTCCCTTAAACAGGGTAAGTGGGACCGGAAAAAATTTATGGGTGTGGAACTGTATAATAAAACGCTCGGTATTATCGGTCTTGGTAGGATAGGAAGCAACGTAGCGATCAGGGCAAAAAGCTTCGGCATGAAGGTTATTGCCTACGATCCGTATATTAAAAAGAACAAAGCGGAATCCCTCGGTGTCAGCCTCTATGACAAACTGGAAGATCTCCTCAGAGAAGTTGATGTTATTACATTCCATACACCTCTGACAAGCAAGACGAAAAACATGATTACGGCGAAAGAGATCGCTTCCATGAAAGATAATGTTATTTTTGTGAACTGTGCCAGGGGCGGCATTGTCAACGAGACAGACCTTTACCAGGCGCTCAAATCGGGCAAGGTTTTTGCCGCTGGTGTCGATGTCTTTGTGGAAGAACCACCGGAAAAGAACAAACTGCTTGAACTTGAGAATGCCTTTGCCACCCCCCATATCGGTGCGAATACCATGGAAGGCCAGGAAGCTGTCGCTGTTATCATCGCCGATCAGGTACTGAATGCCCTTCACGGCAGACCGTATCAAAATGCCGTCAATATTCCCTTTCTGAAGTCACAGCTTCCTGAGAACCTGAGTCTTTACTATGATCTCACGGAAAAAATGGGTAAACTGGCCGCTCAAATTGCCAAAGGAAGGCCTGAAAAAATAACCATCGTCATGGTAGGGAAAAATTTCGAAGAAGATCTCTGTGAACGGAAATTTGACGTGCCTTTCAGCTATCAGCCTTTCACAATTGGCGGTATAAAAGGATTTCTCGAAGTCAGCCTGAAAGAAACGGTAACACACATTAACGCGCCTTATGTAGCAAAGGACCGCAACATTACTGTTGAAGAATCAAAAACAGACCAGTTCGACACGTTTAATGATCTGGTGATTTTTATCCTTAAAACCGATAAAGAAGAAACCCACATTGCCGGAACGGTTTTTCCTGATAAATTAGGACGGATTGTGCTGCTTGACCGGTTTCACCTCGACGTTATACCTGAAGGTAATTTTCTCCATTTCCGTATTTTCGACAGGCCCGGTATCATAGGAAAAGTGGCGACAATCCTTGGCAATCACAACATTAATATTTCAGGTTTTCACCTCTCAAGACAAAAAACAGGCGAAGAAGTTGCATTTATCTCTGTGGATGACACCATTGGCACGGATGTCCTGGATGAAATACTCACAATCGACGGCATGATTGAAGCAAAAGAAATACAACTATAGATCACAAATCAACGCCTGCAGATTGAGAGGTTGCCTCGCACTTTTTTTGTGAAGAATTTGCTGCGTCCTAATACCCGGTGAAGCAAGTGTTATTCCAATTCGCTATCAAAATGAAAGTTTACAAACAAGGAAAACCGTGTCCTTTTACGGACGTCGAGGACACCTTGGGACCCTGCCGATGAGCTGTAGCGTGCCTGCGGCCGTGCCGCGTTTAGGCCAATTCTCGCTGTCTGAGCGGCAGAGTGAGTTCGAGAATTGAGCTCAAGGCGAATCGATGGCAGGGTAAGGTGCCCGGAGCGGGAGCAAAAGAACATGGTTTATTAAATAAAAAATATCAACTCGAATGCGAATTGGAATAAAAGCTTTCCGGATAACGTCAAATCCATCTTTATGGAAAAAATTCCTTTGTACCCCAATATAGTCTGTCATAAAAAGAACCGGCCGGTCCTCATTGAAATCTGAAAAGAAGGAATGAATACCGATAAAGTTCATGTAGCCGATTACAGCAGCAAATTCACGTTTGCGCGTCATGAAAGGTATTTCAAAAAGTTCTTTTTTTTGTTAGACTTAATCAATGAAAACACAAAAAACGGGAACAAAAAAAGAAAGGGATAAGAGAAAAAATATCATCCTGGAACTGAAAGATAAAAACAAGAACAAAGGAAACAAGACGAAAAATTTTACTTATCTCTATTTTATATTTGTTCTCATAGTCCTTGGCCTTCTCAACGGCTATTTATTTTCTAAAAAAGAAGTGAAAACTATTAAATACAGCGAATTTAAGGAATTTGTCGCGACAGGAAAAATCGCTGACATAAGTATTGATAAGGAAACAATCCAGGGAGAACTGACACTTGAAGACGGTAAAAAAACTAAATTCCTTACCGTCAAAGTGGAAGACCCTGATCTTGTCAAGGATTTGCAAAAAAACAATGTCAGATATGCCGGGCGATCGGAAAATAAGGTCCTTTCAGCCATCCTCTCATGGGTATTGCCGCTTGCCCTGATGTTTTTTATCTGGAATCTACTCATGAGAAAAATGGGGGGGGCACCATCGGGCATCCTCAGTTTCGGGAAAAGCAGGGGTAAAATATACGGGGAAGATGAAATCAAGATTACTTTTGAAGACGCCGCAGGCGTTGATGAAGCAAAGGAAGAGTTAAAAGAAATCATCGAATATCTGCGGTTTCCCCAAAAGTTTCTCGATATCGGGGGTAAAATTCCAAAAGGCATACTCCTTGTGGGTCCGCCCGGAACGGGTAAAACACTGCTCGCGAAGGCAATTGCCGGCGAAGCAAAGGTACCCTTTTTCAGCATGAGTGGATCAGATTTTGTTGAAATGTTTGTTGGTGTCGGCGCCTCCAGGGTACGTGACCTCTTCTCGCAGGCACAGGAAAAAGCCCCCTGTATCATTTTTATTGATGAACTTGACGCCCTCGGTAAAGCCAGGGGCGTGAGCCCAATTTCGTCAAATGATGAACGCGAACAGACCCTTAATCAACTGCTTGCCGAGATGGATGGATTCGACACCAAAACAGGCGTTATTATTATGGGGGCGACTAACAGACCGGAAATCCTCGACCCTGCACTGCTCAGGCCGGGAAGATTCGACCGTCATGTCCTTGTCGACAGACCTGATATTAAAGGCAGAGAGGAAATCCTTAAGGTTCATATCCGTAATGTTAAGATAGCGCAGGAAGTGGATTTGAAGGTGATTGCCGCGAGGACACCGGGATTCGTGGGCGCAGACCTTGCCAATCTTGTCAATGAATCTGCCCTTCTCGCGGCCCGTAAAGGAAAAAACGCCGTTTCCATGGAAGAGTTTGAAGAAGCAATAGAAAGGGTAACGGCAGGTCTCGAAAAGAAAAAACGGGTGATGAGCAAAAAAGAAAAAGAGATTGTTGCCTACCATGAAACAGGACACGCTCTCATGGCAGAGTCCCTCAAGACTGCGGATCCGGTTCATAAAATATCAATTATCCCGAGAGGGATCGCAGCCCTGGGATACACACTACAACTTCCCACAGAAGACAGGTACTTAATGACAAAAAATGAGCTGCTCGACCGACTATCAGTCTTACTGGGTGGCAGGGTAGCTGAAGAAATTATTTTCGGACAAGTCTCAACAGGCGCTCAGAACGACCTGGGACGCGCGACAGATATCGCGAAATCAATGGTAAAGGAATACGGGATGAGCGAAAAATTAGGCCTTATGACCTTTGAGAAAGAACGAAAACCGCTCTTTCTGAATTTCGATGCTGCTGCCGGCAATAAAGACTACAGCGAGGAAACCGCTCGGGAAATTGATAATGAAATAAGGAAAATCATAGACCAATCTTATCTTACGGTAAAAAAGGTACTCACTGAAAAAAGAGAAATCCTCCAAAAGGTGGCGCAAATCCTTCTCGAGAAAGAATCCATTGACGGCGAAGAACTCAGGAAAATTCTCCAGAAACATACAGGTGAACATGAAAACAACGAACATAGAAAAAAAACAGATTGACCTGATTAAAGAATCGATCAATATTTACGAAAAGAGCATCGAATGCCGCAGTCTCTTCGAAACCAGGGACATTTGTTTCGCGAACATTGAAGAGCTTGTCGATGACAGGGGCAAAAGTCATCTTTTTCATCTCAAGGAAATGAGCCACGAACTCTTCAGAAATTCACTCGACGCAAGCTACAAGGAAAAGCTTTACGACATAACAATCGGCTATATCTTTCATGAAGCGATGAAATTGAGAGAAAACATGTATCAGCTCGAGTACTACAGGCCGCAATGCGATATTGATCAGGGTACACTGACAGACAACGAAAAAAAGACCGTACATGAAATCGGTTTACTCATAAACAAAGCAGAAATTCGACTCAAAGAAGGCTTCAAGGAAATAAAAACCCTCATCAATGAACTTGTGGGGCAGTTGAAGGACCTTATCGTTTTATACAAAAACAATTATCTGCTGCCCCGTTTTATTTTCGAAAATGAAAAATCACTTAAAACAATATACGGAAAAAAAGGCTTTGAAAACCTCCTGAATATGGTCTATTCAGACGGAAGGTATCTCCTGATTTTAAAGGCAGGACAGAGTTATCTCGAAAGTCAATATTACGACGCGGCCCGGATGCTTTTTAAAAAAGCTGTCCACCTTGACAGCAAGGATGCAACGGCATTATTTTTATATCTGTACGCTTCTGCGTACTATTTTTATTTTAAGAATATGTTCACCAGGTCTCTTATGCTGGCGGAAAAAGCCTGTCAATTGAAAATAGACAAAGTTATAGAGAACAAATATAAAGACTCGCTGAACCGGCTCATTTCCGATCTCGCGAAAGAAATAAAGAAAAAAAAGAAATAAATCAGGGGAGATTAAAATGCCAATATATGAATATGTCTGTGAGAAGTGCGGAAACGAATTTGAGGTACTGGTTCTTCACAAAGATGAAAAACCGGAATGCCCGAAATGCGGTTCAACAAACCCGGTAAGAAAGATGTCCTCCTTTGGATTTTCCGCAGGGAATAAATTCAGATCATCAACAGGTACCGGTTCTTCATGCGCGGGCTGCACATCATCCAATTGTTCAAATTGTTCGTAAGCATTCGCCACAGGTAATATTTTATTGAATAAATCTAATAAAAAATCATCAGCAGAGTCCGCGAAAAAAACTGAAACACTCATTAAAGAAGTTGAAAAAAAAATTATCCAGGAAAAATTATTAAAAACCGGCGACAGAGTCCTTTTGGGAATTTCCGGAGGCATAGACTCTTCGACCCTGCTTTATGTATTACTTGAAATTCAAAATTCAATAGAATTCTCGCTTGGGCTTGCCCATGTCAATCACATGCTTCGGGGCAGAGAATCGGAAAGAGACGAAAGGTTTGTGAAGAAAATTGCCAGGAGATTCCAGCTTCCGCTTCACCTGAAAAGAATCAATATAGGAGAGGTTGCCCATGAAAAAAATCTGTCAATTCAACACGCCGGAAGAGAAGCACGTTATAGCTATTTCGATGAAGTTGCTGCCAAGTACGGTTATAACAAAATAGCAATGGCGCACAATCTCGATGATCAGATAGAGACAATGCTTCTGAGAGCGCTAAAAGGCACAGGGTTGAGGGGCCTTACGGCAATACCGATAAAAAGAGACAAGATTATCCGCCCCTTTCTCAATACATACAGGTCTGAAATCGAGGTATATGCCAACCTGCATAAGATACCTTTTGTTGAAGATTCTTCAAACAATAAAGTCGCCTATGAGAGAAATTTTTTGAGAAGAAAGATTTTCCCTGTCATGGCAAAACTGAATCCACAGTTCAAAGAAAAACTGTTTTCCCTGCTCAAGGATCTCACCTATATTAACAGTCTCTTCGAAACAAAATCGAGGCTTTTCCTTAAGCAACATAAAGAAAAGAAGAAAGGAGAAATCTCCCTTGCTATTGCAAATCTGAACATGATTGATGATGAGACAAAATTCAGGGTTATTTCCGATGTTGTTGCTTCACTTGACCCTGCCTTTGTGCCACTTAGAGAGCACTTCCGTCAGATTAAAAATATTCTCTCCGCGAAACAACCTAATCTTGTTGCCATGTTGCCACACGAGATCAAAGTTAAAAAAGTCTATGACAATTTGCTGTTTACGAAAAAACCTCTTCCCCCACCCATTGAGGAAACTTTTTCCATCTCAACAGGCAAAAATAATTTAAAACCCTTCGCGCTGTGTCTTTATTTGTCACAGTCACAGAAGATACCAAAAGTCTTTCCAAGAAATAATAATGTTGCTTTTTTTGACAGTGAAAAACTGGGCAGACTGACCGTAAGAACTTTCATGAATGGCGACAGGTTTATGCCTCTCGGAATGAAAGAAAAAATGAAATTAAAGGATTTCTTTATATCTTCCAAGATCCCGAAAGAAACAAGAATTGCCATCCCCCTTCTCCTCTCCGACAATGAAATTATCTGGGTTGTCGGATTGCGTATTGATGAAAGATTTAAGATCACAAAAGACACGAAGCAAATCTTAAAAGTTAAAGTAGCCCGGCATTCAGGTATTCGTTAAAGGCATGAATATTTTTGATCGACATTTTCCTGGA
>CAZXVZ010000140.1:0-7328 GCA_964644085.1 uncultured Syntrophus sp.
CGAGAAGGGGAGGCTCCATCAAGCTTTGCTTGTGGAGGGGGCGACGCAAGCCCCTGGGAAGGAAAGTAGGGTTGATTTTGCGCTAAAATGAAGGATATGGTCACTTGTTGTATTGGCACTACTTCAAAATCTGGACTGAAAGGATATAAAAAATGCTTCATGACAAAGAACTTGAAAAATATGCCGAAGTCCTCCTCTGGGGGTTAAGGGTCGCGAGAAAAGGTAAATTCATAAAAAACGATGTTGTACTTCTGCAATATGAACTTCCAGCACTGAAACTCGCTGAAATCCTTTTCGGAAAAATCCTCGATATGGGTATGCATCCGATCCAGCGTGCGGCCGCTACCTTCGGTATGGAACATGACTTCTACAAAAAAGCCAATGAAAAACAGCTTACTTTCCTGGCGCCCGGTGACAACGAACTCTACAAGAATATAAATGGAAGGATTTTTCTCCGGGCGCCCGAATCGCTTACGCACCTGAAAGATATTGACCCGAAAAAAATCGGCACTGTTCTCGTCTCCCGGAAACCGCTGAGAGATATCCTTGATAAACGGGAGGCGCAGAGGTTTTACAGCTGGACGCTTTGCACATTTCCGACAGATGAACTGGCGAAGCAGGCAAAGATGTCGCTCAGGCAGTATACCGATCAAATCATTAAGGGATGCTATCTTGACAAGGATAATCCCGTGAGCGAATGGACACGTATCCATAAAAATGTGACCGAAATAAAAAAATGGTTAAACTCCCTGAAGGTAAAGAAATTTCACATTGAATCTGAAAACATCGATTTGATAATTACGCCGGGAGAAAAAAGAAAGTGGGCCGGTGTTTCCGGGCACAATATACCAAGTTTTGAAATTTTTCTATCGCCTGATTGGCGTGGAACGGAAGGGACTTATTGTGCTAATCTGCCATCCTTCAGGAGCGGCAACTATGTTGAGAATGTCCGCCTTACATTCGCCAAAGGCAATACCGTAGAAATTACCGCGCGGAAAGGAGAGGAATTTGTGAAAAAGCAACTCGCTATGGATCAGGGCGCGTGTAGAGTTGGAGAATTCTCACTGACAGACAGGCGATTTTCCAGGATTGACCGGTTCATGGCAGACACACTTTTCGATGAGAACTTTGGAGGAAAAGAGGGAAATTGTCATGTGGCCGTGGGTGCTTCCTACACTGATACATACAATGGAGACCCGGCGGAAATGACAAACGCCCGTAAGAAGGCCCTTGGCTTCAACGATTCGGCGCTCCACTGGGACCTTGTTAATACGGAGAGAAAGACCGTCACCGCGCACTTAACGAGTGGCAAGAAGATGGTCATCTATCAAAACGGTATTTTTATATATTAGTAAATGTTATTTTCTTTTTCCCAGTCTCAGAAGATGCTCGTAAAAGTTTTTCATCTTCCTCGCTTGCAGATGGTAGTTCCATTTTTCCCTGGCGGTTTCTTTCGCGTTGTTCCCGAATTGTTGTATCTTCCCGTCGTCGGTGAGCAGGGTTATCATTTTTTGCGCGAGATCGTTTTCGTCCCATTTGGTAACATAGCCTGTTTTACCGTCTTCAACGAGTTCGGGAAGCATTCCCATATCCGATACAATGGCAGGTTTGCCCATAGCCATTACTTCCCGGAGAGCGCGGGCGCTCCCGTCGCTTCCGGCCCTCATCATGACAAAAAGATCAAACAGGGAAATAACGGGAAAGTAATCTTCAATATGATAACCGGCAAGGATGACATCTTTTTCGAGGCCGAGAATTTGGAGAGGCTTGATGACGCTCTCTTCTATCTGTGAGCTTCTACCCATAATGAGCAGTTTTACGTTACCGACATGGTCCTTCGCCGTTTTGAACGCCTTCAGGATGATGTCAAAACCGCGATCCGGTTTGAGCCGCCCTATGACTCCAATGACTTTGTCGTTTGTTTGCAGGTCAAACTTATGTCGAATGTTCTCAACAGGTCCTTCATAAATGTCTATCCCCGGTGGTATAACGCACGTCCTTTCTTCCGGAAAGCGAAAGTGTGACATGTCCTGCTTCATGATCTTATCGCTATAGGTAACGATACCATCTGTATGTGTTAAGGCCCATTGCATGAACCAATTCGCGGGCATACCGTCCCTTTTATGGTCTGTCCTGACAATCAGAGATCTATTTCCCGTAAAAGCAAGAGACATAAGGGCCGTGAAATAGTCGTGCGAAAGGTTGGTGTGTACAATGTCTATGCCTTCCTTTTCAACGTAGGAGCCAAGGGACCTTAGATCAAAATACCAGTCTTTGAAAGAAAAATATCGATTGAGCCTGAATCCGTCGAATAATTTTATGCTCCTTTTTCGAGCTTCTTTCTCAACGGTGCGTTCATGAAATTCAAGGGGTGTCTTCCGATAGGCGAGGACCACATCGACACCTTGAGAACCCAATGCTTCGCACAAAGACAAGACAGGCTCGGCAGGGCCTGTCCATTTCCAGTCACTGAACAGATTAAGTACTTTCATATTGTGTAGAAATTCCTTATACACCGGCAGACGTAGACAATCTCATCTTCAGCGAGGGTTGGATACATCGGCAGTGATATGATTTCCCGCGAAACAGATTCAGCAACAGGCAAGGAGCCTTTCCCCAATCCAAGAGATTGATATACTTTCTGAAGATGTATCGGTGTGGGGTAATGGATAAGAGTCGTCACACCGTGCTCGCTCAGGTATGTTCTCAGTTCGTCCCTTTTTTTACTGCGTATGACGAAGAGGTGGTACACATGGTGTGCCCAGGATGCTTCGCCGGGTAGCACAATGGGCAAATCCTGAAGTTCCCTCCTGTAAATCTCCGCGTTTTTCCTTCTCATTTCATTCCACCTGTCAAGATAAGACAATTTGATGCTGAGCAATTTCGCCTGAAGCTCGTCAAGACGGGTATTGAAACCGGCTATGTCATGGACATGTTTGTCGCTCTGCCCGTAATTGCGGAGCATTAACGCTTTTCTGTATATCTCTTCGGAATCACTGACAACAATGCCGCCATCCCCGTAACAGCCGAGGTTTTTTGTGGGATAAAAACTGAAAGCGGAAATGTTGCCGAATGTCCCGACTTTTTTGCCCTTATAGAGCGCGCCATGGGCTTGGCAGGCATCTTCCATGACCTGAACATTGTGTTGTCTGCATACGTCAAGTATTTCATCGAGCCTGCATGGATGGCCGTACAAATGAACGGGCACACAGAGTTTGATGTCTTTTTCTTCCCTTAAGAGGTCGGACAGTTTTTCAGGGTCCATGTTATATGTTTCAAGTTCGATATCACAAAAACGGGGCACAAGACCGTGTATGGAAAGCGCCATTGCCGATGCAACGTATGAATTGGGCGCGGTCACGAATTTATCACCGGCCTCCAAGTCAAGCGACAGGCCGCCGACCCTGAGAGCGTCTGTCCCGTTTCCGACTCCAACCGCGTATCCGGCACCGATGTAAGCGGCAAAGGCCGCTTCAAATGCTGTTACCTCTTTTCCGAGTATGAACTCTCCGTTTCCCAGACAGTGTTCGAAGGCAGCGATGAGGTCTTTTTTTATTTCAGCGTGGTCCCGTTCCAGGTTGAATATTTTTACATTCATCAAATTGCCTCGATCGATTTTTGCGCTATCATAATCAATGTGTTGCCGCCGTCAAGGATAGTATCGCCCGATGTTTCCGAAAGCCAGTATTGTTCCCTCTTCTTTTTTGACCACGAAAGAGTGTAGAGGCGGATGAGCCATACGAGCGGTTTGAGCAGAAGCTGTTTCGGTTTCTTTTTGTCATCAGTCATCTCAGTAATATGAAAACCTGCGTGTTCCAGCATAAACCTGATGAGCGTGTACCCGATGGGGCTTAAGTGCATGGCATAGGTTTGTCCATGGAAGCGCTCCCTGAACATATCCTGTGGGACCGGTTTCGTGAAGAACCCTGTTACAAGGAACTTGAGCCTTCTCTCAATATTCAAATAATTTGGTGTGCTCATAATAAGCGTTCCACCCGGCTTAAGGACTCTCGCGAGTTCACGCACCGCGTTGTAAGGATTTTCGGTGTGTTCAATGGCTTCAAGAAAACAAACGTAATCAAACTCGTTATCCCCATACGGTATCTTTCCGTTCAGATCGCCTTGATCAACTTTTAATGGCTGCGCCAAGAACTGGCTCGTATCTACGTCACAGCAGGATACGGTAAAATTCATTTCCGAAAGCTTCTTCGCGAGGGCCCCCAAACCTGTGGGAATATCAAGGATACGTCCTTTCGGTTTGTCGCTCAGGTATTCAATGACCTTCTCGTGTATGCCGTCACGCGCGAGAGGAACCGGATTGCTGTCCCGCATGATTACCAGTATTCCTTTCTGTATTTTTTATAATATTCAACAGTCTTGCGGATACCGTCATCAAGAGACGTCCGTGGTTCCCAGCCCGTTATCTTTTTGATTTTCGCGATATCAGCGTAATAATCACCGGGCTCCACCTCTTTTCTCTCCTGAGTGAAATCGGTAAACTTTGTTTTTCCGGTTCCTGTAATCCTGACGATTTTTTCGGCAAGCTCATAGAAGCTTATCGGTATTCCCGTGCCGATATTGAATACCTCGCCGTATGCCCCATCCGTGGCTGCAACTTTCAGAAAGCAATTTACGAGATCATCAACATAGAGGAAATCTCTGAGAATACGCCCATCACCGAAAACGGGTATTTCTTCATCGTCCATTGCCTTTCTGATGAACCAGTTAAAAACCCCGTATTCATCGTGCTGCATCTGATGACGGGGCCCGAAGGTATTCGTGATCCGCAGACAGGCACCTTTTATCTTGTAGATATCGTCATAGACCAGGATCATTTTTTCCGCTGTAAGGTTTGTCACCGCGTAAACGCCTTTTGGGTTTGTTGGGTGGTCCTCGTCGACGGGAAGCTTTACGCTGGAGCCGTATTCACCCCTCGTACCGGCAAATATAACCCTGGCATCCCTGTTGAACTGACGCAAGGATTCAAGAAGAACCATGGTGCCGCGGCAATTAATATCAAGGTCCTGCAAGGGGTTACGCATGCTGTCCACATGGTTGACCTGCCCCGCGAGATGAAAAATATAATCCTTCCCTTTAACGAGGTGATTCATGGAAAGCTGATTACGCACATCAGATACATTCACCGTTACCTTATCAGTGACATCCTTAATGTTAAAAAAATTGCCGCCCTGACGGGGGAGCATATTATCTATGATAGTGACCTTCGCGCCGAGCCCCACGAGCTCTATAGCGAGATTGCTCCCGATAAATCCCAGTCCTCCTGTGATGAGGACGCCCTTATTTCTGAATATTTCCATTTTTTCCATGGAGTCTCTCCATTTCCCAAAGTTTTGCCTGCTTCATAAATACATAGTACATTGTGGATGCGGCGATAATAAGCCCCGGTATACCGTCAAGAAAACCCATTTTAAAGATGTAATCCCTGAAAAAACGATACACAGGCCGTGTGAGCATTAAGAAAAGGTGAAAGTGTTTGTGCGACTGCAAAAGATCATCAGCATAGGCCGTGGCATACCTGTCAATGGTGCGTATCTGATGAGCCGTGTCTGCATAAGGGGTGTGCATGTAGTAATTTTTAAGGGTCCCCGTTCTACCGATAACATGCACTTTCGCGTGTATCCCGCCCTGCCAGCTTCCCCTGTCTTTTTTGTAGAGGCGTATTTCCCGGTCCGGATACCATCCTCCGTGCTTTATTTCCCTGCCAAGGTATATGTTTCTTCGATGAGCTATATAACCATCACTGGCTGTGTCCGATGAAATGGTCTTTCCCACCTCTTCCTTGAATTCTTCCGTAAGCCACTCGTCTGCGTCTATGAATAATACCCAGGGATTTCCGCACTTATCCTGGGCGTATTGATATTTTTCCCGCTGGCTGGTTGTGTCATATTGAAATAACAAGTCTGTGTATTTTTCGATGATTCCTACCGTTCCATCAGTACTGTGAGAGTCCACGACGATAATCTCATTTGCCCATCCCGCTGCACTCTGTAGGGCTTTTTCAATTGTCGCTCCGTTGTTGAGGGTGATCATGTAAACGGATAAAGGTATTTTTGTACCCGCCGCCGCGGATTTACACTCCACAGGTTCCAAACCATATTTTTCTTTCATGTCCATAATTTTTGTTAAATCTACACTAAATGACGGGACAAATCAAACAAAGAGAGCCATTGGTAGCGAAAAGATTATCCCTTACGATCCACTGATTTTTGATATCATGGACCGATGCGCCCGCACCAGCCGCTATCCAATACGAGAATTGGCTTGACAAGCTGCCTGTTATGCAATTAAATAGCACGTGCCATTATGAATACTTTGGATTATCTGGAGAGGAAATTCCGGCGTTTTGCCGTATCGAACATTACCCTCTATATCATTACGGGTCAGGTGATTCTATTTGTTCTCAATCTGATCGGAAAAATTGATCTCTCGTTGGCAGTGCTCATTCCGGGATTAGTCACTGAAGGCCAGTGGTGGAGGCTCATATCCTTTATCTTCATCCCGCCTGCCGCGCATCCGGTCTTTATTATTTTCGCCTGGTATCTCTTCTACCTCATGGGGAGTGCCCTCGAAGGACACTGGGGCGCATTCCGATACAATATCTTCCTTCTCGTCGGCTACGTTATCACTGTTGCCGTGTCGTTTCTGTTTCCCTCATACCGGGCCACAAACATTTTCATCGGTGGTTCAGTTTTTCTTGCCTTTGCATTCCTCTATCCCGATTTTGAGATCCTCATTTTCTTCATTCTTCCCATAAAGATAAAATGGCTGGCCCTTCTCACCTGGATCGGCTATGCTGTTCAGTTCATATTTGGCGCGTGGCCGACACGTCTGATCGTACTTGCCTCAGTTGCTAATTTTCTTCTCTTCTTCGGCAAAGACATTCTGTTGAGGATGAGGGCCGATAACCGCAACATGATGCGGAAAGCGAAGGCAATCTCAGCAAAGAATGAAGCTTTCCATCGCTGCACGACATGCGGCATCACAGATCTCTCTCATCCGGATATGGAGTTCCGGTACTGCAGTCAGTGTGGTAGTCTCTGCTACTGCAGTGAACACATCAAAAATCACGAGCACGCAAAAAAAGATTAGCTTTTCACCTGTACAGTAATTTTCCTCCCTGCATTTTATATTCTGATCTTTTTCCTTGATGTACACATTTCAATCATTAATGAAATATCTAAAAATATGGCTTGAATATATACAGAAATTACCGGAGAATGGAGGCTATGGGCAGGATTACCCTGCCTGATTCTAGCCCATCTTCCGCAGTTAAAAAAACCAGATCAGGTGATTTCAGGTAGTTACAT
>CAZXVZ010000141.1:0-7300 GCA_964644085.1 uncultured Syntrophus sp.
AGCGGTGACTGGAGTTCAGACGTGTGCTCTTCCGATCTCAGATTGCCAGAATTTTGGCTTCTCTTTTTCCATATATTGCTCTCCTTCCTCAGAAAGTGCGGCCCGAAAGGACTAATAGATGTTCAAGAAATGGTCCGAGCACTAACGCGGGGAAGAAAGTCAGAGCACCGACAACGATTATTATCGCTGTCAATAATACAGCAAAAAGTGCTCCGTCTGTCGGAAAAGTGGCAGAGGTTTTTGGCACGCTTTTCTTGATCGAAAGGGATCCGGCGATGGCCAGAGCAGGCAGTATTGTCAGAAACCGTCCGACAAGAATAACAAATCCTGTTGTCAGGTTATAGAAAACTGTATTCGAGTTGAGTCCGCCAAAGGCGGATCCATTGTTCCCGGCAGAAGAAAAGAAGGCATAGAGTATCTCGGAAAGCCCGTGAGGTCCGAAGTTGTGTAAACTGTTAAGCCCCGCTGGAATGACCACCGCAATGCCGGTAAAAACGAGAGAAGCAATGGCAGGCGTTATTACGGCAATAACAGCCATCATCATTTCTCTTGATTCGAGCTTCTTCCCTAAGAATTCAGGGGTACGGCCAATCATGAGGCCCGCGATGAAAAGAGCAAGAATCGCGTACATAAGCATACCTATGAGACCAACACCGACGCCTCCAAAGATGATTTCACCGATCGCCATATTGAACATGTATACGAGACCCGTAACGGGCATCATACTATCGTGCATAGCGTTTACAGACCCGTTAGAAACAGTTGTTGTTGCTTGACCCCAGAGAGCAGACGGTCCGATACCGAACCGAACCTCCTTCCCTTCCATATTCAATCCCCCCATGACGCCCGTTCCGGCAAGCAACGAATTACCCTGCCATTCAGCCCATAGGACAACGCTCAATCCAGCGAGAAAGAGGAACATCATTGCCGCAAAGAACGCCCAGCCCTGACGCTTATTACCGACCATTATCCCAAAGGTGAAAGGCATCGCTGCGGGAATGAGCAGAATGGCGAGCATTTCAACAAAATTAGATAATGGTGTCGGATTTTCAAAAGGATGAGAGGAGTTGGCATTAAAAAAACCGCCGCCGTTGGAACCCAATTGTTTAATCGCGATCTGGGAGGCCACAGGCCCCATGGCAATCACCTGTTCAGTGCCTTCCAGGGTCTGTGCCTTCACGGAAGGACTAAAAGTCTGCACAACTCCCTGCGAAACGAGAAACACTCCGAGCATAATACTCAGGGGAAGAAGAACATAGAGCAGGGAACGGGTCATATCAACCCAAAAATTACCGATAGTATTTTTTAGTTTGCTCATAAATGCCCGGATGAGAGGCAGCAGAACAGCCATTCCTGTTGCAGCAGAAATGAAGTTCTGCACCGTTAGGCCCATCATTTGTGTGAAGTAGCTCATGGTTGTCTCGCCGCCATATGCCTGCCAGTTTGTGTTCGTTACAAATGATATAGCCGCATTCAAAGCGGTGTCCCAACGCACAGGGCCAAGACGCATGGGATTGAGGGGCAGTCGATCCTGAAGTATCTGTAACAGGAAAAGCACGATGAGGCCTGCCATATTCAAGAGGATAAAGGCAAAGGAATATTGCTTCCATGACATCATTTTTGTTTCATCAATCCCGCATAGCTTGTATAAATTGACTTCTATTGGACGGATCATGAAACTTAAGATGTTGCGCCTGCCCGTAAAGACTTTTGCCATATAGTTGCCAACAAATAGGGCAAGAAATATCAAGATCCCCAGAAAAACTATAATATAGGCTATATCTTTTATCGACGCTGTCATACTCTTTCAGAGATATCCTCCACAAGACAATCTTAAATAATGAGATGTAAATTAGTTGTAAAAAAATGAATAATAAGTATAAAAAAGTCATAAAGGGGAAGGTGTATTATTTTGTAAGAAGATTTATCAAAACGAAGAACTTGGTTTTGATATTTATTCTAATGTTGTGAAATTAATCTCTTGTCATCAGTCGATACCCCACACCGGGTTCAGTGATTATATAAGCGGGTTGTGAAGGGTCAGTCTCGATTTTATGCCTTAATTGGCCTATATATACCCGCAAATATTGGGAATGTTCCTGATAGTTTGATCCCCAGACGGCCAGCAGAAGTTGCCGGTGGGTTACCACCCTGCCTGCCTGTTGAGCCAGATACTTGAGGACCTCATATTCCGTTGGAGTGAGTTTAATTTCTTCTCCTCTGATCGTCACGTTTCTATGCGCCAGATCAATCGAAAGCTCGCCAAAGGTAAGTATTGGCGAATCTTCCGATTTGGCTGTACGGCGGATCGCGGCCCTGAGCCTGGCTATAAGTTCACCCATACTGAATGGCTTTGTAACATAGTCATCAGCTCCGACATCGAGGGCTTTGATCTTGTCATCTTCATGTTCCCTCACCGAGAGAACAATAATCGGGATCTGTGTCCATTCTCGGAGGCGCTGAATGACCTCAATACCATCGAAGTCAGGCAAACCCAGATCCAGAATGATCACGTCGGGATGAAATATTGACGTCTGGCTCAGGCCTTCGCGTCCCGAAGCGGCTTCCCCAATATTGTAGCCATATCCTTCTAAGGCAGCTCTCAACATCCGGCGTATCTGTTTCTCATCATCTACAACAAGGATCCGCGGGCCGTCATTTGGCATGATTTGTTCCCTCGCCTTTATCCTGTTGTTCTAAAAGCTCTCCCGGCGCCGGGAGAGAAAAGATAAATTTGTTTCCATACTCCGGTGTTGACTCAACCCATATTTTACCTCCATGGGCTTCGATGATTCCCTTGCAGATGGACAGGCCAAGTCCTGTTCCGCTTGCCTGTTTAGTTTGGAGCCGATAGAACTTGTCGAAAACATGCTGCTGTTCCGCCTTGGGAATGGCAGGGCCCGGATCGGCTACCGTGAAAAACAGTGTTTTGTCCTGATAAAGAACTGAAATAGTGATTGCACCACCGGGGAGTGAATATTTTGCGGCATTTTCCAACAGATTAATTATTACCTGTTCTGTGAGGATAAAATCAACATTGATAGAAGGCAGGTCAGAAGGAACATCAACCTGCAATGGATGGCCATACAAGGTATCTCTTGTTTCTCTCAGGACAACACCGACAATATCCTGCATATCACATAATTTCATGTTAAGTCTCAATGTACCGCTTTCAAGACGCACCATATCAAGAAGATTTTCAATGAAGCGGTTCATACGATGCGCTTCTTCCCTGATCGTATGGAGAAAAATATCCTTCGCTTCCTGCGTGTAAACGCTTCCTTCAGCAAGAAGGCTTGTCACAGCGCCCGTTATAGATGCGAGGGGAGTACGGAAATCGTGCGAAACGGAATTCAATAATGTCCTGTGGAGCTTTTCCGATTCGGTCAACCATTTTGTCTGTTCTGCTTCCTTTGCGAGCCGCAACCGGGTTATTGCGACTGCTGCTAGATTTGTTAATGTTTCAATAAGTTGACGTTGCTCTGATGAAAGGATTGCATGTTCCGCATTCGGTCTGATACAGAGGACTGCCAGTGTTTTGTCTTCCGCCTTTACCGGAAAAAACAGCATTGACCGCCCTCTTTCGAACATGCCTAATCCCTTTCCCGCTGGTCGGCCGTGCTTCAATACCCAGAGCGCCACCGTATGTTCTTTTTCATCAAACACCGCATTTTCGGGAGAGGCAGCTGTTTTACTCAGCACTCCGGCATCCGGGTCCTGAATCAGTACGATAGCCGTGCCGTTCAAAATGTCAGCAACTTTACCGGTAAAGGTTTTTAAAACTTTTTGCAGATCATTTTCTGCCGCAATTTCCTGACTAAGAGCATACAAAATGAGGGTCCTTTTCTCCCGTTCCGTGGCCTTTTCCAGTTCATCTCTCAGTTTTGTTGCCATAGTGCTTGTAACGAGGGCTACCAAAAAGAAAATAACCAGAACAAATATGTGTTGAACGCTTCCCACGGCAAAGGTAAAAATCGGTGGAACAAAAAATAAATTAAAAGTTAATACCCCCAGAACAGAGGAAAAAAATGAAGGTCCTCGTCCCCAGCGGACTGCGCTGATAAGCACCGGCAACAGATAAAGAAGGACGATATTTATTAAATCAAAGTAGGGTCTCAGAATCTCCCCGATAACAGTAACAATCAATATTGAAAGGCATGCCCATGCATAATACTTGAATGGTGAGCTAATAAAAGCAACATTTCTTTTGTTGTGTTCTTTTTTCCCGGAATCTTTCTGTTCGATTGTTTTCATTGCGTTGATAAAAATTAATATATTGATTATCATACCATGAAAAAGTGAAATGTGCTGGTGATTATTTCAAATAACAAACAGAGGGGAAGGTAAGGATTTGATACAGATTAGGGGAGATTATAATACCAGGGGGCTCCGTACCATTTGAGGCAGTAAGCCCCCTGTTTTATGAAGAACTATCTTTGTGTCTACTCGGGTATCTTGTCCAGCGAAATGCCGCAGGCATCCGCGACACCCTTCCCGTATGCCTTGTCTGCCTTGAGGCAATTGCCGATGTGGCGTATTTTGACAAATTCTGGCGCTTCTGCGATTGCGCGCGCGGTGTTTCCGAAGAGTGCCTGCTGTTGCTTTGGTGTCATAAGCCGGAAAAGTTTCCCCGGCTGGGTGTAGTAGTCATCGTCATCCTCGCGGAAATTCCAGTGATATGCATCGCCCCCCAATTTCAAGGGCGGTTCAGAAAAATCGGGCTGCTCCTGCCACTCGCCAAAACTGTTCGGTTCGTAGCCAAGGGTACTGCCGTAATTGCCGTCTACCCTCATGGCACCGTCCCTGTGATAGCTATGGTACGGGCACCGTGGCGCGTTGACAGGAATCTGGAGATGGTTCACACCGAGCCGGTATCGCTGGGCGTCACCATAAGAGAAAAGCCGCCCCTGGAGCATTTTATCAGGCGAAAAGCCGATGCCGGGGACAATGCTTGCCGGATTGAATGCCGATTGCTCTACTTCAGCATAGTAGTTTTCCGGGTTCTTATTCAGTTCAAGGATACCCACCTCGATAAGAGGATAATCGCCGTGGTACCAGACTTTGGTCAGATCGAAGGGGTGATAAGGACACGTTGCCGCGTCCGATTCAGGCATGATCTGCACATAGAAAGTCCAACGCGGAAAATCACCCTTCTCAATACTCTCATATAGATCACGCTGATGGGTTTCCCGGCACTTACCGATGGCAGCTTCAGCCTCAGCATCCGTAAGATTCTTAATTCCCTGCTGTGTCTTAAGATGAAACTTGACCCAGAAACGTTGATTTTTCGAGTTAATAAAGCTGAAGGTGTGGCTTCCGAAGCCGTGCATGTGCCGGTAGGTAGCGGGAATACCCCGATCGCTCATGACAATGGTAACCTGATGTAACGCTTCAGGCAGGGAACTCCAGAAATCCCAGTTGTTGAGAGCGCTTCTCAGGTTGGTTCGGGGATCTCTCTTTACGGCATGGTTCAGATCAGGGAATTTGAGGGGATCGCGGAGAAAAAATACGGGTGTGTTATTCCCTACAAGGTCCCAGTTGCCCTCCTCAGTGTAGAATTTCATGGCAAAACCCCTGATGTCCCGCTCCGCGTCAGCGGCGCCGCGTTCACCCGCCACGGTGGAAAAACGAAGAAAGCATTCAGTCTTTTTCCCGATCTGAGAAAATATTTTCGCTTTTGTGTACTTCGTGATATCGTGAGTAACCGTGAAAGTACCGTAGGCGCCGGAACCTTTTGCATGCATGCGTCGTTCAGGGATGACTTCCCTGTCGAAATGGGCCAGTTTCTCCAAAAACCAGACATCCTGCAGGAGCTGCGGCCCCCGTTTTCCCGCGGTAATTACGTTCTGGTTATCGGCAACCGGCGCTCCCGCTCTGTTTGTCAGCTTCTTCTTTTCGTCTTTCATATTCATTACCTCCTCTTCAAATTGTTTACCCTCACATCTTATCCGACTGTTTCTTCGAAAGATATATCAGCCCTGTAATACACAGCGATCTTTGGTGTGCGGCATCGGTATGCACTCCGAGAGTGGTTCACTATACGAAAACTCAGGAACCACTTTCACGACATTCCCTGCAATACCCGTAACACTCAAGGCGCGCGTCTCTGATCGAAAAGCCCGTCTTCTGTTCTGCCTCCTCGCGGTCAACCGCATGTTGAATATGATAATCCAGTATCTTTCCGCATTTCTCGCAGATCAGGTTGACATGTTCATCAAGGTTTCCCTCGTAGCGATTTTCCATCCTGTCAAACTGGAGTATCTTAACGACACCAAGACGAGAAAGTTCATCCAGGGTCGCGTATGTCGTTGACAGACTCAGACTTTTCTTTCTTTTTTTTGCTTCTTCATATATAACGCGCGCTCCCGGGTGAGCATTCTTCTGTTCAACAAAGACCTCAAGAACGGCGAGGCGCTGAGAAGTTATTTTTAAGCCTTTTTCTTTCAGTAGATGTATGATTTTTTTCTTAGATATATTATGTAATTCGGAATGATTCCTAATCATGAAAGAGTCTAACACCACTCTTATGACTTGTCAAGCACATTTCAATAAATCCTAACATGTTGTTATTATTTATGTTATTGAAGTGATTGATCCGTTCACAAAAAACAAGGTGCGTGAAAAAAAAATGAGCTGTCTGTTATATGCATAACCGGCAGCTCATGAATCATTTACAATTTCCCTATTTTCGCGCTTACTTTACCTGAGCAGCTTCTGCTTTAGCCAGCGCTATCTTTGCCATCGCAAGCTTTTTATACTCTTTTTTAGCTTTTGCCATGTTACCTGCCGCAATGGCCTTCAGAAGGTCACCTTCAAGTTCTGCCACGTCGAGCAGCTTGTAGTAATCGAGTGATTCTTTGAGATGCGCGAGCACAATCATTGCCGTGATTACTGGATGATTGTTCGTGACGTTGGAGTCTTTGAATCTAACACCGTGCTCCAGCTCCACTTCAAGGCCTTTGCGAAATTCTTCAGGGTCGATCTTCATTTTGGCGGAATTTACTTCGGCGAGAATGATTTTTGCTTCATTCTGGGTCACTTTTGCCTCTTTCAGCTTTGTCCAATCCCTGATCTTAAGTGTTTTGCATACCCTGCTCACTTCCTCTTTCGAGATATATTCCGGTAATTTCATCTGTTCCTCCTTCTTTTTTCTTCGTTAAAAAGATTAGCATAAGCTCAGTATTTCTACAATTTTACATGGTGAAACGCCATTTGCAGAAACAGTCCGGCGGATGGTCAGGTGGCGCAAAAACACACTGGACCTGTATGTTCTTGTCAATTCCGTGGGCAAAGGACTCAA
>CAZXVZ010000142.1:0-7276 GCA_964644085.1 uncultured Syntrophus sp.
CTACACCCTATCCTACACTCTTTCCCTACACGACGCTCTTCCGATCTACCCTCTGTGCATTACACACATCGACGTAGATTATGATTTTGACGACAAGAAACATATTGTGGGGATTAAATCCATGGTAAGGACAAAGGGGCAGACCGGTGTTGAAATGGAGGCGCTCACGTGCGCAATGGTTACGGCTCTTACAATTTATGACATGTGTAAGGCTGTGGATAAGGGAATTGAAGTGGGGCCTTTTTACCTTGTCGAGAAAAGCGGCGGGAAAAGCGGAAAATATAGAAGAAGCAATAACCAATGACCAAATCACAATGTATCAAACAAAAAAAGGATTTTCAGTGAAAGGAAAAATACTGTCCGTCAATATCGGCGACAAAAAAGGCGAGAAGAAACATAATATAGGGAAATGCAAGCTATTGAAAGGCAAAGGACTTGCCGGTGATGCGCATGCCGGTTTTATGCATAGGCAGGTAAGCCTTCTCGGTAAGGAGAGCTTTGAGAAAATCAGGGCAAAAGGACTCGATGTACAATATGGTGATTTTGCTGAAAACCTTACCACGGAAGGTATTGTTCTTTACGAACTCCCTGTCGGTACCGAAATGAAAGTGGGAGAGAATGTTGTGCTGACGGTGAGCCAGATCGGTAAGGAATGCCATACGCGATGCGCTATTTTCCAGCAGGTTGGAGACTGTGTCATGCCGAGAGAGGGGATATTTGCTGAAGTCCTCACTGAAGGCGAGATAACAATCGGTGATGAGATTGAGATAGTATTATGAAATATAGAGCGACAGTAATAACAATCAGTGACAAGGGCTCACGGGGCGAGCGTGTTGACACAAGCGGTCCGGCCCTCGCCGCAATGCTTCAGGAAGACTATGATGTGGGGGATGTTATTATCGTCCCTGACGAGGTAGAATTTATCGCCGCAGCCATTAAAAGGGAGATCGACAAGCACGGCGTTGATCTCGTGGTAACTACCGGTGGGACAGGTGTTTCCAAACGGGATGTGACACCGGAAGCAACACGCACTGTCATTGACAGGGAAATGCCTGGTTTTGCCGAGGTCATACGGCTGGAAAGTTACAAGATAACACCGCACGGTATTATCTCAAGAGGAATGTGCGGCATCAGAAATGAAAGTATTATTATCAATCTTCCCGGCAGCGAAAAGGCAGCTACAGAATGCCTCGGTTTTGTATTAAAGGCAATTCCTCACGCCCTCTCAAAGATCAAGGGCAATTCGGATGACTGCGCGTGACTATGGTGCAGACCTGGGACCTATTTCCCTTATTTCTTTAACCTGAAAGAAGGTTCTTTTTTATCTGCCTCTTCATGTTTCATTTCAGCCATCTTGATTCTGAGCCTGATATCATTGGGGCTGTCGGCGTAAGCAACGGCGTTATTGTAATCTATAACGCCCGCCTGGTAAAGATCGAAAATATGCTGATCGAAGGTTTGCATGCCGTCGAAATAGGATGCTGCCATAGTCTCTTTGAGCATGGAAACCTCACCCTTCATGATAAGGTCTTTCACTCTTGGGCTGTCAAGAAGAATTTCAATAGCGGCCACTCTCTTCCCTTCGGTTGTGGGGATGAGGCGTTGTGAAACGATAGCACGGATGTTAAGAGAAAGCTGCATATATACCTGGAGATGTCTCTCTATGGGGAAGAAGTTAAGTATTCTCTCAATGGCCTGGTTAGCATTGTTCGCGTGGAGTGTTGAAAGACAAAGGTGACCGGTTTCCGCGAATGTGACAGCGTTCTCCATTGTTTCTGCGTCCCGGATTTCACCGATGAGAATAACATCGGGCGCCTGGCGCAGAGTATTTTTCAGGGAATTCTCATAATTATGTGTATCGAAGCCGATCTCCCTCTGGGTGATAATACTCTTTTTATGTTCGTGTACAAATTCAATAGGGTCTTCAACGGATATAATGTGGCCCTGCTCGTTTGAGTTTCTGTAATCAATCATGGCGGCGAGGGTGGTCGATTTTCCGCTACCCGTAGCGCCGACCACAACAACGAGCCCCCGTTTTGACATGACGATGTCTTTCATGATGCTCGGGAGGCCCCAGTCGTCAATTGTTTTAATGTGAAGTTTGATTTGTCTTATGATTATTCCTACGAAGCTTTTCTGTCTAAAGATGTTAACCCTGAACCTTCCGAACTTTGGCGAATAGAGGGCGAGGTTCATTTCCATATCTTCTTCAAATTTTTTCCTCTGCCTTTCGCTCATTATTGTTCGTGCGATACTTTCCGTGTCGTCCGGAGTGAGCGGCGGAGTATTCTCGTGAGGGATTACTTTACCCTCGATACGGAATGAAGGCGGTATTCCCACGGTGAAATAAATATCTGACGCGTCTTTTTCTACCATGTATTTCAAATACTTGGATATTATTTCCATGGTATCACCTCTGTGAAGGGTTCAGGTAAAAGGACACTTCGTCTCTGGTAACAAGATTTTTCGCGATTAATTCCTGGCATGCCGCTTCCATTGTCTGCATTCCCAGACCCTTGCTTGTCTGTATGCTGGAAAGAATTTGGGCTATTTTGTTTTCGCGGATGAGATTTCTTATAGCCGGGGTTGCAATCATGACCTCGAATCCCGCGACTCTTCCTCTCCCATCCCGTCTTTTAAAAAGACTCTGAGAAATAACAGCCTGTAAAGAGGCTGAGAGCATTGATCTCACCTGATTCTGCTGGCCTTCGGGGAAGACGTCGATGATCCTGTCAATGGTGTCGGGCGCGCTGCTGGTGTGCAATGTGGCGAATACAAGGTGGCCTGTTTCCGCGGCCGTCAAGGCGAGGGCGATTGTTTCCAGGTCTCTCATTTCACCAACAAGAATTGTATCAGGGTCTTCGCGAAGCGCACTCCGCAGTGCAGCAGCAAAACTTTTTGTATGAGGCCCCAGTTCTCGCTGGTTCACAAGACATTTCTTCGACTTGTGGAGAAATTCGATAGGGTCCTCAATGGTGAGAATGTGTTCCTTTTTTGTATTGTTAATAAAGTCAATAATTGCCGCGAGGGTTGTTGATTTACCGCTACCTGTTGGGCCTGTGACAAGAATAAGACCTTTTTCGAGGACGGCCAAATCCTTAAACACCTTTGGGAGATAGAGATCTTCAAAACTGGGGATTTTGTTGGGGATGGTCCGGAAAACTGCCGATTCTCCCCGGTACTGTTTAAAAACGTTAACCCTGAATCGTGCCAAATCTCCCAGCGCGAAAGAAAAATCAAGTTCAAGCATTTCTTCGAAAACTTTTCTCTGGTAGTCGCTTAAAATATCATAGACCATATTGTGCACTTCTTCTTTGTCAAGAGCCGGCAGATCGACTTTGGTCATCTCTCCATGCACCCGAATAATGGGCGGTTCTCCTGCGCTGATATGCAAATCTGATCCTTTGCTGTCGAGAACAAAGCGAAGTAATTCAGAAATATCCATTTTTCCTCCTGTTTTCGAGGCTCACGTCGCGCCTTCCGGCAGCAAAGCGCGAACCCGCAAACGGGTACCCCGGGCACCCTCTCTCGCTCAAGAATGGGATAGATGCGGCAGCAGCATACGTTATTACCTTTCTCTTCTTAATACGTGTTATCACTTTTTTCACCACTCATATTTTTCGGGGATTATATTGTCCCCTCCGGGTTTCGTTTCCGATGAGGGGTGTGCAATTTCAAATGCAAGATTTGAAATTGCGTCATTCTCAACCCGTTATTGCGCCGGGTCCTCTGTTTCATGCCCGGTACCATTCGTTAACACCACAGATGTTTCGCTCTTTTCAGATTCTGTGCCTGTGTCCTCCATTCTATGTTCTATACTGGTCATTATCCCCTGCATTTTTGGCTCCAGTTCCAAAGACTCTATATCTTTATATGTCGGCAGATCTTCGATATTTCTTAAGCCATATAATTCAAGAAATTTTTCCGTGGTCTTAAAGATTATTTTCTTACCGGCATCTCCATTTTTTCCGGCTATGCAAATAAGTTTTTTCTCCAAAAGCAATTTGATGGCACGGGCTGAATCCACACCTCTTATGCTGTCTATTTCCTTTTTTGTTATCGGTTGCTTATAGGCAACTAAAGAAAGGGTTTCGAGCGTCGATTTAGTAAGTCCTACATCTTTTTCTTTTACAAATCTCTTTACCCAGTCCTTATACATGATTTTTGTCTTCATCAGGAAGCCGCCGGCGACTTCAGCTATTTCCACGGCCCGATCCAGATTGTTGAATTCGTTTGTCAGGTCCTGGAGCGCCTGGTCAATCTCCTCGGGCGGATATTCTTCGAGTCTTTTTTTCAGGAGTTTTGGAGAAACTGGTTTTGATGAGGAGAAAAGAATCGCTTCTATAACTTTTTTTAATTCCATACGTTCATGAACTCAGCCACTTTTTTTGCAATTAAATCCAAATCTTCCGGATATTCAAACCAGTGTATGTCTTTTTCTTTCGCAAACCACGTAAATTGTCTTTTGGCATAATGCCTTGTATATTTCTGTATATCTTTTACCATATCTTTATACGGAATGGAACTTTTTATGTAAAGAAGTATTTCCCTGTATCCAATGCTTGAAAAGGGTTTCAGGGTTTCGCTAACACCCATTGAAAGTATGTTTTTCACTTCTTCGACCCAGCCTTGAGCCAACATGTCATCTACCCGCTGATTAATCTTCGCATAGAGTTCATCTTTCTCTCTTTTTAAACCGATTTTTAGGATATCATATCTCGGCTCTCTGAAACCGTGATTTTTCTCAAGATCGGTGACTTTTTCCCCGGTGAGAAGAAATATTTCCATCGCGCGAACAACTCTTATTCTGTCCTTAAAACTTACCTTCATGGCATAGTCATAATCTGTTTCTTTCAGTGTTTCATAAAATTTCAAAGGATCTTCTGAATATTCTTCCTGCAATTTTTTTCTGAGATCATAATTTTTATCAGCTTTGAAAAGTCCATAAACCAAAGCCCTTAAATAAAGCCCTGTCCCGCCCACGAGTATTGGGGTTTTCCGGCGCGAAGATATGTTCTCGATTGATTTATCCGCCATTTCTTTGAAACGGGCCGCGTTAAATTCCTCCTGTGGTTCGACGATATCGATGAGATGATGAGGAATCTTTTCTTGTATTTCCTTATCCGGCTTGGCGGTTCCAATATTAAAATGCCTGTACACCTGCATGGAATCACAATTGACAATCTCTCCGTTAAACTGTTCGGCGAGCAAAAGCGATAAAGCCGACTTACCGGTACATGTAGGGCCCGTCACGGAAATAACCTTAACTTTTTTTGATAACATAGGTAATATACAGTATAATAGAGTACCCGATGTATTCAAGAATAATCAAACTTGCTGTTGTCTTCGTTATTGTGCCTGCTATTTTTGGAGTGAGCTTCGGTTATGCGCTGGTGAATTACCTGGAAATTCCTGACGTGAAGCAGCTCGAGAGATATCACCCGAAATCGGCGACAAGGCTCTATGCCGATGACGGAACGCTCTACGCGGAGCTTTTTGTGGAAAAGAGAATTCCCATTTCCATTACAGAGATGCCGCAGCATTTGAAGCTTGCTTTTATTGCCATAGAGGACGTGCGGTTTTACAAACATTTTGGTGTTGATGCCCGCGGCATAGCGAGGGCTCTTTACAGAAACATCATTAGGAAAGGGAAAACAGAGGGTGCTTCAACGATTACGCAGCAGCTTGCCCGTAATCTTTATCTGACACCGCAGAAGACTTACAAGAGAAAAATCGAGGAAGCCATACTGGCGATCCAGATTGAGCGGACTTATTCTAAAGAAGAAATTCTCAATATGTATCTTAACCTCATCTACCTGGGTGAGGGAGCACATGGAGTGGAATCGGCGGCGTACACATATTTTCATAAACACGCAAAAGACCTGACTCTTGCGGAATCGGCCATGCTTGCCGCCATGACTAAGTCTCCTTCACGGTTATCTCCCTATAAAAATCCGGAAAAAGCGTCAGAGCGAAAAAATATTGTCCTGAAAAGAATGTATGAAGCGGGATTTATCAATAAAAAGGAATACGACACCGCCTTGAAAACAACCGTTGCCCTTGCGCCTTTTAAGGCTTATGAGAAGAAAACCGGTTACTATGTTGAGTTTGTAAAACAGGCCCTGGAAGAGCACGTTGAGGACTCGCGGGAAATATATACCACCGGGCTCAACATCAAAACACCCTTAAGTCTGAAGTTGACGAGCTATGCCTATGAGGCGATTGACCGGGGTATACAGGCATATATGAAGCGGCACCCGCAGGCCATTCCTCCCGAGGTTGCACTTATTGCCATGGAGGTAAAAACAGGGGAACTGAAAGTGCTCATTGGAGGCAGGGATTTTTCCATATCTCCTTTCAACAGGGCAGTTCAGGCAAAAAGGCAACCCGGTTCCGCTTTCAAACCCCTTATTTACCTAACCGCATTGGAGCAAGGCTATGAGCCTGACACAATACTTCAGGATGCACCCATATCGTTTACGAACCCATATAGCGGTAAAACATGGAATCCAAAAAATTACGGAAATCAATATTATGGCAGCGTGACCATTCGCAAGGCATTGGAATTGTCTTTAAATACGGCCACGGTACGGCTCCTTGAAAAAGTGGGTGTTGAGAATGTGATAGATATGGCCAGGCAACTCCATATAAACAGTAATTTTGAGCCCAACCTCTCTCTCGCGCTGGGTACCACAGAGGTAGCCCCTATTGAACTTACGGCTGCCTACGCAACTGTAGCGCGGGGTGGAACCTTCATACCACCTGTTGCTATTAAGGCAATTACTACTATTGAAGGAGAAGAGAAGTATTTTGAACAGGCCCTCGAAGAACCCATTGTGTTGCCCGAAGTAGCATATGCCCTTGTTGATGTTATGAAGGGTGTTATCCAGAGAGGCACCGCGAGGGCTGCGTCAAAGATGCCCTATTATCTTGCGGGCAAGACCGGCACAACGGATGATTTCAGGGATGCCTGGTTTATTGGTTATTCACCCAATCTTATTTGCGCAGTTTGGGTTGGTTATGATAAAAAAATGAACCTTGCGGGGAAGGAAGCCGGAGCTACGGCAGCCCTTCCCATATGGATCGATTTTATGTCAAAGGCGCTCCAGCACTATCCGAATGAGGATTTTAACCGGCAGGAATCTGATGAATATTATCATTGGAAATAATGGAAAACAGCAGAAATGATATGGTTGTCTTGTGAAGACAATGATCAGCAAGTATCCTAACTAACTACCTTAAGGAGGCCCTCTAATGAAAAAATGGTTCATGGTTT
>CAZXVZ010000143.1:0-7213 GCA_964644085.1 uncultured Syntrophus sp.
TGCATGTGTTAGGCACGCCGCCAGCGTTCGTTCTGAGCCAGGATCAAACTCTCAAAACAAACTTACTAGCTTTTTGAATTTTTAAGTCCTTGACAAGGACCTGCGTATTTCTAACTTTTCAAAGAACAGTTACTTAACCTTGAAGCATCATAAGTATACTCATTTAAAAAAAAATGTCAAGGGATTAAATGAATAAATTTTAATAAAAAATAAGTATATTTTTGGTCTACTAACTTTCCAAATAATATCATTAAGTTAGCGACTTATTGCCCATGCCGGAACCTATCTGGTCGCTCGTCCCGGTCCATTATTTTAAGGTATTTCCTGCTATATCGCATTTCGAGTAACAGGAAAAAGCCGTTTCGCCGCTCTTTCCCATGCATGAAGAGAGGCAATTCGCGTCCTTGGTTTTATCACCTGATTCATTTGTTATGGAACAAAGGGCATTGCATTGACCGATTGTCCCCCCTCTTGCCAGGCAATCACTTCTGCAAACAAAATTGACATCCTGATCTGCGGCATACGTAATATCACATAAAGAAAAAGCCCAGATGACAGAGCCAAATATTATAAGTGTCAACGATTTCATATTCCGACCTCCATCTTCCGTATTCATTGTCTTTGTATACCGTGATAAATTTTATATAAGAATATAAGCATGTTTTCTAACGCTTGTTACACTTTCCCGGTTTTTTATCTCAGGCTCATCATTGGACATGCATATTAAAATCTCACTTGTCGAGAAAAAACAACAAAGATATATGGGTGAAGACAACTCGATAGAGAGATTACGACCTGGTAATCGCCTGTATGCTCGCGTACACCACATCAACCAGCTTCTTAAGAGTAGGTTCCTCGATGGCTATGGGCGGCATGAGTACAATGACATCGCTCAAGGGCCGGATGATGACGCCACGCCTCCTTGCCTCTTGTGTTACCTTTTGCCCTATCTTCTCAGCCGGTTTATACATGGCCTTCGTTTTTTTGTCTTTGACGAGTTCTATTCCGACCATGAACCCTTCCTGCCGCACTTCCCCAACGTGAGATAAATCAGAAAAACGCTTTAGCTCTTTTGTGAGGAGCTTGATTTTTCCCTTCATTTTCTGCAGGAGCTTTTCTCTCTTGAAGAGATTGATGTTTTCAACGGCAACACTGCAGGCGAGCGGATTGCCCGTGTAGGTGTGGCCGTGAAAAAAGGTCTTGAAGGAATCAAAAGGTCCGAGAAAGGCATTGAAGACTTCATCGGTGGTAAGTGTTGCCGCGAGAGGCAGATACCCACCCGTAATACCCTTGGCAACACAGAGAAAATCCGGTTCAATCTTTTCTTTATTACAGGCAAACATATTCCCTGTCCGCCCGAATCCCGTAGCCACTTCATCGGTAATAAGGAGAATCCCGTTCTTCTTGGTGATATCTCGTACAGCGGTCAGAAACCCCTGAGGCTGGACAATCATACCTCCTGCTCCCTGCATAAGAGGTTCGATAATGACAGCGCAGATTTCATCCTTACGCGATTTGACCATCTTTTCCAATTCCGCGATACACGCCAAGCCGCATGACTGCTTTTCGAGTTTCAACGGACACCGGTAGCAGTAAGGCGATGGCGCCCTATATGTCTTGAAAAGAAGCGGCCTGTAGATCTTATGAAAAAGATCAATACCGCCAACACTGACAGACCCGATAGTATCACCGTGATAGCCGTTGGTGAAACAGATAAATTTTTTCCTCTTCTTTTCTCCCTTCTGCTGCCAATACTGATAGGACATTTTTAACGCGATTTCCACGGAGGTAGACCCGTTATCGGAGTAAAAAACTTTTGTGAGCCCCTTCGGCGCGATATCAACGAGCATGCGGGCGAGCACAATTGAAGGCGTGCTGGCAAGGCCGAGGAGCGTTGAATGACAGAGCATATTTGCCTGCTTTTCGATGGCGTCAATGAGTTCCCTCTTGCCGTGGCCGTGGACAAGAACCCACAATGATGAGACCCCGTCAATATAACGGTTACCTTCTGTGTCTATCAGGTAGCATCCATCACCTTCTTCGATTATCAGGGGCTTCGCGTCAGTCCAGTCCCTCATCTGAGTGAAGGGATGCCAGATGTATTTCTTATCCCACTGTTCAAGTGTCTTGTTATCGTACATGTGACCTCCAAAAGGTAAAGGGTACGAGCTTGAAGGTTAAAGTTTCAATCAAGGCCGGTGGCGATGAAACCTGGTCTACAGATTCTTTTCCTTTTGCCTTTAGCCATTTACCTTGCAATTTTCTAAATTATTTTCATTTCCCTTCCAGTTTCGATTATCGCTTCGATAGCACGGTCCATTTCATTCTTTGTAAAACCCCGGACGACAGTCAATCGCAAACGCGATGTCCCTTTTGGCACTGTGGGCGGACGAATAGCCTGAAGGAAAATACCTTTTTTTAATAGGCTCTCCTGCATCGTAAGTGTCATTGCGTCCTGCCCGACCACAATAGGGATAATGGGGCCCGCGCTATTCTTCAGGTTGAATCCGGCCTCAGCAAGGTGCTGTCTCATATAATCGATATTGTTCCACAACGTTTTTTTAAAGGACAAATCCTTTCTGATAAGCCTCAGCGCCACAATGGAAGACGCGAGTGCCGCGGGGGGCAGTGCTGTCGTGTACATAAAAGTCCGCGCGCGATTGATGAGAAATTCGATGAATACCGGATCAGAGAGCACAAAAGCGCCGTAGGAGCCAAGGGACTTCCCGAAAGTGGCCATATGAACGTCCATTCTGCCCATGAGATTAAAAACCTCTTCAATCCCGGCGCCTTTCTTTCCAAAAACGCCGGTACCGTGCGCATCGTCGAGGAAGATTCTAAGACCGTATTCTTCCTTCAACCTGAAGATATCCCCGAGTGGCGCTATATCTCCGTCCATACTGAATATTGATTCGGTGATAACAATGTTTTGTTCTTTCCCGCCATGTTTTCTTAATTTTTTCTCAAGGTCTTCCATATCGTTATGCTTATAGACAATTTTTTTTGCCCTGGAGAGACGCATGGCGTCAATGAGACTGGAATGGTTCAATTCGTCGCTGAAAATAACATCTCTCTCTCCGGTAAGCGTGGAAACAATTCCTATGTTTGCCATGTATCCATTAGGGAATACAAGACCCCTCGGATAGCCCTTATAGCGCGCGCTCTCTTTTTCCAGCGCTTCATAAAGATCAATGCTCCCTGACACACTCCGCGAAGAACAGATACCCGAGCCGTATGCTTCTGAAGCCTCTTTGGCGGCAGTGACCACGTCGGGGTGTGTGTGGAGAGAAAGATAGCTGTTAGAACAGAGGTTCAGATATTCCCTGTTTTTATAGCGGATTCTCGTGGCCGAGAGAGGATGGAGGTATTTTATGGTCCTGTAATTGCCCTGTTTTTTTATTTCTTCGAGTATGGTTGCAAACATCGCCTTCATCAGAAGAACACCATGCGGATATTCATATTACCGCAGGACTGCATAGCAGTCAACATCTACACAAATATGGTTAACATATATAATAAAAAACAGGGTGGAACCCATGTTCCACCCTGATAATACGATATATTTCTCTCAGCCTTTGATAACCCGGCAAAGAATCATCTGGTGTTGAGGTGTGATTGACTTCGGGTTCTGGTAACAGCAGTTCGCGAAGGCCACAAAATACTTTCTGAGGTCTGTCATCTTTACCACCTCATCAACAAGACCTTTTCTCGCGCAGTAAGACGGCCTTGACTTATCAACATATTCCTGAACGGTCCTGTTCATGGACTCGATGACCGGCGCCAGTGATTTACCCGCGTCTTTTTCTTTCACAAGTCGTCTCGCGAAACTTGCCACAGCCGCTGTTTCTCCATGCATGACGTAGATTTCAGTTGTTGCTGTGCCGAGCGTGAATGCGTTGTTGTTGTTTGCCTGCGGGCCAGCCATGATGTAGTGGGCCGCCGCGGTGCCTTTTCTCAGAACGATGGTCATCATGGGGAGATCGCTCTGCTCGATCGAATAGATGAGGGCCTGGCCCAGACCGAGGAGTTCTGCCTTCTCCGCGATATCACCGACATCAATACCCGATGTATCCTGAATCCAGATCATGGGGATTCTGTCTCTGCCGCAAAGTGTGACAAATTCATTGACCTTGATAAGACCTTCGCGGTAGAACTTCCCTCCAATACCGGGGTATGGGGCGTACTGCGGATATCCCTTGGGCATGATGCCCTGCCGGTTTGCGACAATACCGATCAAGAATCCATCAACCTTGACGAGGCCGGTATAGAGCTCCGGACCGTAACCGGGTCTGAACTCCATATGTTCACTGTTATCAACGAGGCGTGCCATAAACTGCTCAACGTCGTAGACCATCTTCTGGTTGAACGCCACAATATTATAAAGGTCCTCAGCAGGGGCTGCCGGTTCTGCCGGAGCTGCTACCCTGAAGAACGCGGGATCGTACGCGGGCAGCTTGGTTACCCATGTCTTCAGCGAATCGAGAAGGCTCTCCTCGCTGGGATGGACTTCGCGGAAGAATCCCGTATGGTCATAGTGGATCTCGACCCTGCCAGGAGGCACTGATTTGAATTTCCGTGTCGCGTCAATGATCTGCTCTGCCATAACTTCATCAAAATACCCTTTCGGCGCCATACCGGAAACGATACCTGCCCCGCCGACAGCGATATTGCAGTCTTTATGCGCAAGAAGGAGCGTCGGCGAAATGCCCTGGTAACCGCCCCCTGCCGGGTTCGTTCCATAAATGGCGGCAAGAACCGGTATTCCCATTATATTCAACTCAGCGTGGCGGAAAAATGTCGTACCGTTGCCGCGTCTGTTGGCGTAGACTTTTTCCTGCTCGGTCAGTTTCACACCGCTGCAGTTGACAAGCCAGACGAGGGGGCAATGGAGCCTTTTTGCCATGTCTGTTACTCTCAGAATATTGTCGGACTGACCGGCAATCCAGGCGCCGGCCATGACTTTGTTGTCAAACCCGATGATTACGCACCATCTTCCGTTAATCCTGCCGAGACCGTCGACAACACCTGTTGTGCCGGATTCTTCATCCATCGGATCATAGAGCATATGAAGGGGGGCCCAGGTGCCGGGATCAAGGATGTATTCCAGCCTCTGGTGAACTGTCCATTCACCCCTTTTGTTCAAAGTTTCCTTTGGCAAACCCGCGTTTTTATTTTTTTCAATCAGTTCAGCAATTTCCTGCTCAACTTTTTTAATAGCCTCAGCGTTTGCTTTATTTTCTTTTACTGGTTTCGCCCAGTCCTGCATTTTAGCGAAATACGGTCTCATAATGAACTACCTCCGATGGCTTTTAAAGTATTTGTAACTATTTTCACAATTATATTTTTTTCGCCGGTTTTTGTCAATATAAAAGACAGAAAAACAACGGAATTTAGTTAAGAAATAGAAATTGCCTGAAGAGTATTGAGGGACAATTATTCTCTTTGAAAAAAATGGATACCTGATCAGAGCAAAAAAGGTTATATTGCATCTAACTTATTGTTTTTAAACTATCTATTTTTTCAGAAAGCTTTCATCTTCCTGCGGCTATGTGATATTTTTCATTTTGATACCATTATCTGTCTCATAAACCGAAAGGTGCTTCTTATTTTTCATACTTTCTGTAAATCGCTTTGCCAATTATGTAAACTAGAATAATAGCCCATATGATTATAACGTATACCAAATTTTTCCTCTTGACTCATTTAATCACATTTTCATATGTTAGTCAGTGTTAAAAATCACAACGTTATCGAGAAACAGGTGAACAGTCTTTAGTGTTTGAAGAGACGTTGTCCGGAGAACACCATGGTCACATCAGACTCATTACATGCCATAATGGCCTCAAAGTCTCGTTCTGAGCCGCCTGGCTGAATGATTCCCGTAGCCCCTTCTTTTATGGCAGCGTCAACACCGTCTCTGAAGGGGAAGAACCCGTCAGAGACAACAACGGAACCCTTGAGCCCTCCTTTTTGTTCTTTTGTATACGCTTCGATCTCTGACAAGTCTTGCATTTTCCGGAGACCCTTTTCCGCTTCGAGTTTGAAAACACCATAGGGAACACCAAACTTTTTAAAGACTTCCTTATCCATGAATTTCGTGTAGGCTTTAAAAACAGCGATTTCAACGACACCAACCCTGTCCTGCTCACCGGTACCTATTGCCACCGTTGCTCCATCCTTGACAAAGATCGCCGAATTTGAACTGACACCTGCCTCTACATTCCATCCGAAGAGCATATCTTCATACTCCGCGTCAGTGGGCATTCTCTTGATCTTGTATGTTTCGCCCTTGTAAACGGTTTCAGCGGGTTTCAGGTCAGTCTTTGTCTGAATCTTTCGCGGTTGCGATTCCTGCATTACGAGGCCGCCGTCCATGAGAGATTTGAATTCAATGATCCGCCTCGCCTTGTATGCCTGAAGCCTTTCCATCTCACGAATCTGGACAAGACGGAGGTTCTTCCACTTCTTCAATACATCAACGGCACCGGCTTGAAAGTCAGGCGCGCAGACCACCTCGAAGTAGTAGGGCACCATCGCCTTCGCCGTTTCCACATCAACGGGTTTCGTAAACACAACGGCCCCACCGAAGGCGGCAATCCTGTCACACCAGAATGCCTTTTCAAAAGCCTCTAGAGAGGTAGATCCGTAGGCAACACCGCAGGGATTGTTGTGTTTCATGATAGCACAGGCGGGCATCCTGTCAAGGAAACGAAGAATGTTGAGGGCATTGTCTACATCGGTAAAGTTGGTCTTGCTGGGGTGTTTCCCCACCTGGAGCATGTCTTTCTCGGTTATTTTGCTCGTAAGACCACCTTCAGAATCAAAAAACCGCACATCGCCGAGGACAATGTTCCCGTTTATCAGCTCATAAATGGCCGCGGGCTGGTCAGGATTTTCGCCGTATCGCAAGCCCCGTTCAACGTCGCATTTTTCATCGGCGTCAAAAATGTTCCAGACTTTTTTCTTATAGAGTAGCACCTGGCCACCCATGTCGACTTTGACGGTGTCGGGGAAGTTGTCCTTAACAATCTTCTTGTACATTTCCTTTAATTCAGCCATCTTTTTTCCTCCTCGAAAAGTTAATAGCGGCGGCGTCTAAGCATCCATCTGTGACGTTTCTCTGCGGACCGTAACATTTCGACGTACAACCAAATACGCCTGCGCTCCCCAGCGCTTGCGCTTCGCGCCTCTAAACACCTATCCTTGCCGCTCA
>CAZXVZ010000144.1:0-7191 GCA_964644085.1 uncultured Syntrophus sp.
GAGGCAATCGCGAGAGGAGCCTGGGAGGCAGGTGTGATTGTGGGATGCGCCTATCCCGGTACCCCGAGCAGTGAAATTATGGCGGAGCTGACAAAATTTGACGAGATTTACACGGAGTGGTCTCCCAATGAAAAGATTGCTGTCGAAGTAGCCCATGGTGCTTCCGCGGCCGGTGGAAGGGCCATTGCCTGTATGAAACACGTGGGACTGAATGTGGCTTCCGACCCCTTTATGACCCTTGCCTATACCGGTGTCAAAGGCGGCATGGTCATCGTTGTGGCCGATGACCCGAGCCAGCACAGTTCCCAGAATGAGCAGGACAGCAGAAACTGGACGCGTTTCGCCAAGGTCCCCATGCTGGAGCCCGCTGACGCCCAGGAATGCAAGGATTTTACGAAGATCGCCTTCGACATGAGCGAACGGTTCGACACACCGGTGCTGCTTCGGACGGAAACACGGGTCGCCCACAGTGATTCCCCCGTCGAACTGGGAGCGAGGAAGGAATCGGCCGTCCAGAAAGGGCTCGATCAAAAGCAGGCTGCCAAGTACAGCATGCTCCCGGCAAACTCGAGGATACGGCGGGTCGCCATCGACGAAAGAATAACAGGACTCACCGAATACGCCGATGGGGAATTCCCCTGCAACACCATGGAGATTAACGATCCAGCAATCGGTTTTATCTCTTCCGGGGTCTCCTATCTGTATACGAAAGAGCTCTTCCCGGAATACTCGTTCCTCAAGCTGGGTATGGTATGGCCCCTGCCGAAAAAGATGATCGCCGAATTCTTCAAGAAGGTCAAGAAGGTGATCATCGTGGAGGAACTCGATCCTTTCCTGGAGACAGAGATTAAAGCCATGGGGTACAAGGTATGGCACGGTAAAGACCTCGTCCCGGCCATCGGCGAACTCTCAACGGGTATTATTGAACAGGCCCTCTCTAAAGTCGTGACAGGCAAGAAATACAAAGCCCCCAAAGAACGGGTAAAACCGGAAGACCTGCCGAAGAGGCCGCCGAACCTCTGTGCCGGATGTTCCCACCGGCCGCTCTTTTATGCATTGAAAAAGCTTGGTCTCTTTGTCTTTGGTGACATCGGCTGTTACACCCTTGCCGCCGCACCCCCGCTTTCGGCGATCCATTTCTCGACCTGTATGGGGGCGGGCATCGGCGGTGCCTACGGAGCAGGGAAGGTCCTCGGTAAAGAAGGCCTCGGAAAGATCTGCGCCGTCATCGGTGATTCCACGTTCCTCCACAGCGGCTTCGGGCCCCTCATGGATACGGCCTACAACAAGGGATACGCCACCACCATTATTCTCGATAACAGGATCACGGCAATGACCGGCCACCAGGAAACACCGGGCACCGGGTTTACCATCAGGGGAGAGCCAGCGTCGATGGTCGATTACGAACAGCTGGCAAAGGCAGCGGGTATAAAGCACGTGAGAAAAGTTGACCCCTACAACATCAAGGAGACCATGGAGGTAGTCCGGGAAGAAGTAAACAGAGACGACGCCTCGGTGATCATCACGGTAAACAGTCCCTGCATGCTGCTGCGCAGGGCAAAACCACTGGAAAAATTCACACACCCCTTCTTCCTGGTTGATACTCATATGTGCAGGGGCTGCAAGGCCTGCCTCGAAATCAACTGTCCGGCTATCAGCTGGCATGCCGGTGAGGGCCAGTCAAAAGACGGCCACAAGAGAAAAGGGACGGCATTCATCAATAAAGATCAGTGCGTTGGCTGCGATGTGTGTACCCAGGTCTGTAAATTCGAAGCCATCGTCGCAGGAGGTGCGCAATGACGACAGACAACAACAGGATCACCAATATCTTCCTTTCCGGCGTCGGGGGACAGGGCACCATCCTGGCAAGCAATATCCTGGGAGAAGTCTTTCTGAACGCGGGGTATGATGTGAAAAAGGCTGAAGTCCACGGTATGGCCCAAAGAGGTGGTGACGTGACGACCCATTTCAGGTTCGGGAAGAAGGTCTACGCCCCCCTGATCAAGTACGGTGATGTCGACTTCCTCATCTCCTTTGAAGAGCTGGAAGCGATCCGGTACATCAACTGGGTAAAGCCTGACGGAAAGGTCCTTATCAATAAACAGAAAATCCTGCCACCGGCAGTGAGCCTGGGACAGATGGAATACCCTCAGGATGTGGAGAAAACCTTCAGGAAACACTTCAAAGAGAATGTGCACATGATCGACGGACAGGAGATAGCGAGGAATCTGGGTAATACACAGGCAGCGAATGTCGTTATTATGGGAGCGTTCTCCAATTTCTTTCCTGAACTGAAGGAAACCCAGTGGATTGATGCCATAAAATCGCTCCTGGCGCCAAAACTCCATGATCTGAATGTGAAGGCCTTCTATGAAGGGAGAAAGGCTGTCTAAAATAATGGATTGCCTGAAGAATCCTCAGGAAAAATATCATGAAAGAAGATAATAGTAAAAAGAAGAATAATATTGCAAAGATAGGAGCAAAACTTTTCAGTAAAAAAGGATTTGCCGAAACAAGCATGGATGATATCGCCTCTGCGGCCAGGCTAAGTAAGGGGGGTATATATCACTATTTCTCAAGTAAGGCCGAAGTCCTCTATTTTGTTCTCGATAGTTTCATGGATGTTGTCCTGAAGGAACTACAGGAAGAGCTCAAAAAAAGTGATAATAAACTTGAAAGAGTGAGGAGCCTCATATTCCGGCACGTGGACCAGTATCCGAAGTATCTGCATGAGGCAAAAATCCTTTTTCACGAAGTCCAGAACCTTCCGCCGAAATATTATAAGAAGATTATTGAGAAAGAAAGGGAATACAATCGAATAACACACAATGTACTCGCTGAATATTTCGGTCCTTCCATGAAAAAGAACCAGGTAACGGCTATGACTTTTATTCTTCTCGGAATGTGTAATTCCATTTATGCCTATAACCCGGAAAACCCCGTCAGTACAAAGGAAATGTCACAAATGATATATGATATTCTTGTCGATGGTGTCTGTGGGATCCAGAAGAAAATAGCCGCGGAGCGTGAAAAGGCAAGCGCTGCATAGAAAAAACCGCCCCTGTTCCATGGGGCGGGTATTTTTTCCATAAATTTTTTGTCAACAACATTACCTTCCTTGACAAGCAAATATTGACTGCTATACTTGATGTAAAACAGAGAAAAACGTCAGAGGGAAACGTTTAAGGAGGTCAGGGTTATGGATGTTTTGGAAGGGGTCAAATTAAGGGTAATGACAATGAGGGATCTCAACGCTGTGGCGGATATCGATGAAGCCCTTCTCGGTACAAGAAGATTAAGCTATTGGGAGAACAAACTTGAAAGATCAGAAACGTCAGGAGTGCCGTCACTTGCCGCGGAAAAAGACGGAAAAGTAATCGGATTTATTCTCGGTAGTGTCAGCGGATGGGAATATGGTGTTCCGGAAAATGTTGGATGGATCGATACCCTCGGGGTAGAAAAGCAGTGGCAGGGAAAGGGTGTTTCGCAGATGCTTTTCAAAGAGATTTCTTCGATGTTTAAAAAGGTTGGGGTTGACACGATATATGTTTTCGTTGATTGGAAGAAATGGGATCTCCTGCAGTTTTTTGAAAAGATGGGTTTTGAACGCGGCAGTATGATCAATCTTGCGATGAAGATTTAGATAGATTTTGTTCTCAATAGTGTTATATTAAACACATTAACGTCAACAATTGCCGGCCAGCACGACAACTGACAATCAAACATTGACGAACCATAGACAGGGAGTGATATGTGCCATTTGCGAGAATAAATAATCTTAGAATTTATTATGAGGTGTTTGGTGACGGTGAAACTATTATTCTCATGCACCATGGTTTTGGCAGCAGTAAAATATGGAATGTAATCTACCCTCATCTTGTGACCCGGGGGTACAGAGTTGTTTTTTTTGACCGGAGGGGTTTTGGCAAATCAGAGGCAGGGAGCGACTTCCCGGCGTTTTATGAAGGTGACCGCTACAGGCCGGAAAGTGTCGAGGAATTAAGAGCCTTAAAGAAAATCATCGGCATTAAAGAATGTCATCTTGTTGGGCAGTGCGAAGGCGGTGTTGTGGGTGTTGATTATGCCATTAAATATCCAATGGAGGTAAAGACCCTGACGATTGCCAGCACCCAATGCTACAATGAAGTTCCCATGGTGGAATTAAATGCCATTAAATTTGTCGATGCATTTGACCGCCTGGAGCCTGAAATTCAGGCAAAGATGATCGAGTGGCACGGAGAAAAAGCGAAGACCAGGTATGAACAATTCGCCAAGTATGGCGGCGCTTATGGCATTGAATATTTTGATTTACGGCCAATCCTGCCTCTTGTTCTCTGCCCGACGCTTGTGTTATATCCTGATCGCAGTTCCATTTTTGACGTGGAACAGGCGGTTGCTTTCTATCGTTACCTTTCAAAGGGAGAACTTGCCGTTTTTCCCAGATGTGGTCACAACACCTATGAACAGAGGCCTGATGATTACATCCATACCCTCCTCGATTTTATTTTGAGGAATACTAAGGGTGAAGACTTGAAAACTCCTTCAGCGACGACATGTCTTGCCTGAGAGGTTTTTTTATGAAGTCAACAAACCTCTTATCCCATTTCCGAATCAAAGATGGTACAGAGGAAACAAAGAGAAGGAAACCGCAGTATGCATCAAAAATTTAGGAGAATAGAAAATGAAGCGATCTTTTATCAGCGCTATTGTGGAAACTGTTTTTATCTTGGCCTGCCCCAAACAGATAGGTCGATTAATTTACCATCTTGGTTTTATTTTCATATTCCCAGGACGCGATTTTGATGCATAACGCGAGAACTTCAATGGCCGGTTTCAGCTCTTCTAATGGGGGGCGGGTTGGAGCAATCCTGATATTTGAGTTGGTAGGATCCTTCCCGAAAGGATAGGTAGCCCCTGCCGGAGTCAGCGCCACTCCAAGGCTCTTGACGAGATCAACGACTCGATCCGCCACGGGGTCTTTGGTATTCAGGCTGATAAAGTATCCCCCCTTGGGCTTGGTCCAGACCGCCAAACCCGATTTCCCCAATTGTTCAGTCAATACTTGATTCACCAATTCATACTTCGGACGCAATATTTTTGCGTGATCTTTCATGAGCTGGTTGATCCCACCATGATAATTTTGAATAAATTTTACATGTCGGTACTGTTCAATCTTATTGGGTGTAATAAAATGTGCGGAGAGATGTGAGTTGAGGAATTCTACATTCTCAGCGCTTAATCCGATAAAACCAATACCGGCTCCCGCAAAAGTAATCTTGGACGTAGAAGAGAGAATGACAGCCCTATCAGGGTTTCCGGCCTCTTTGCAGGCTTTCAGTAAATTCTTCGGACGTTTTTGATTATCATAAATGTGGTGAATACAATAAGCATCATCTCCAAAGATGGTAAAATCCGCAGCCTTGGTTTTCATTGACGCCAGTCTGTTGACCGCTTCATCAGAGATAACATCACCCGTGGGATTGCTGTAGGTCGGGACAAACACGAGCCCCTTTACTGCTTCATCTTCCGCAACTATTTTCTCGACAGCCTCAATGTCGGGTCCCTGAGAAGTCATGTTGACCTGGATCATTTCAAATCTCATGGTTTGCAGCAATTTGAAATGTCTGTCATAACCGGGGACGGTGACAATCATTTTTGGAGGTTTATATTCGATCCAGGGCTTGGAACTGTTGCGATTGCCATGGATCAAAAAAATCATGAATAATTCCGTAAGCATTTCTAAGCTTGCGTTATTTCCGACAATAGTCTCTTCAGGGCTTACCTCTAAAATTGTCGAGAAAAATTCCCGCGCCTCAGGCAGGCCCAATGGGCCTCCAGGATAATTCCGTAAATCAAAACCACTTTTTGAAATGACATCTTTTTCAGTGATAATCGTCAGCATTGGATTTGAGAGATCAAAATTGGCATCTGACGGTTGTCCCCGTTCTATATTCAGTTTTAATTTTTTAGCCTTAAATTCTTCGTATTTTTGCAATAATGCTGTTTTATCTAAGATCATTTACTGTCTCCTATGCCAATTAAATTTGGATTTCATAAATATTTCTCACGCAATTATTAACCATTTTATGAAAAATATATCAACTCAAAATCTGACAAAGATGAACCATAGCATGAGCGATTAATCCTATAAATCGGTTGTCAAGCTTATTTGGTTTTAAAATAGCTCTTGAGATCGCGATAATATTTTACATGAGAGCAGATCATAACAAATTCCAGCTCACTACCAGTTTTCCTCTATGCCGGCAGGTGCAGGCTCGTTTTGAGTTAGAATTTACGGAAAAAGACACTTTTCAAACCCTCTTTTTTCTCTTCGTATTATGTAATTCAGCAGATAAAATAGAGACCGGCTTTGCCGATGCGCCGTAATTAAATTGATAGTTTTGCTTATTCATCTTGGCCATATTTCTTTAAAAGCGGTTTCGAAGAAGTATTTTGCTTCGACTCCCGTGATCCGAGATTTCCTTTACCGCCAACGATATCCGGTTCTCTTCGTTTAAGGCGCTCCAGTAGGTTTCCAGCACTTCGTCAGCGCTCCCATTGCATGGAAATAAAACCGGGTCACCGGTAAAACTTGGTAATGGATCCCCGTCTCCGGTGTATGTGGTCAGGCAAAATCCAAAACCTGCCTTCGGAATTGCCGGTTTATAGAAAAACCGGTCGGTGTATGAAGAGTCAAGAAGGTTTGCCTTCAAAATACTCAGTCCGATTTTTACCGTTTTCTCTTTGAAATCCAGTATTCCGTTTATTCGCGGTGTGAAATTGGGGGCGTCCGGTTCACGCTCACGCGTAGCCAACGCGTCCTCGATTGTTCCACTGCTTTTCAGCGCTTCGCACATTGTCCTGGTTTGATCGCCGTTACTGACAAGATAAATACCCGGAAGCTCGAGCATAGCCTCATAGATAATTAAACTCGGATCTTTGACCAGACTCGGATCGACCGGCTCTGTTCGCAAGATGGTGCCATCAATCACAAACTTGCGGTTCCTGCTGTTGGCACTTCTTCCCATAATCCAATAGAGAATCAACCAGCGATCTTCGCCCGATCTCCCGATCACAAGTCCTCGTCCAGGATAAGGGTTTTTGGATAAGTGATGTTCAAGATTGTGCTGAGCCATTTCTTCTATTTTCATTTTTCCTCCTCAGATTAATGTAAAAAATTAAACTGTGCAG
>CAZXVZ010000145.1:0-7174 GCA_964644085.1 uncultured Syntrophus sp.
TGATATTGCAGCTCTCCCTGTTACAGAAATTCTTGAATAGCATTAACAACTACCTGGATACCGGAAAAATTTAGATTCATGAAAGGGTACCTAGCTCTGTGTATAACCCACGAGGCCGTTAAAGAACCCCTGTTTCGTTTTTGTGGCTGTCCATGATGTTTTATCTGAATTATGACTCAGGGCGCATTGTGGGATATTTCAGGACTATTTTCAGCATTAATAATCACACAAAACAGATATTGTTAAACGGAAATTTTCATTAGATGAGCATAGTGGGGGCGGGTTAGACCACGTGGTTGTCTACGTTGAGAGACTTGTTCCAGGAAAGAGGTTCACTTTCATATTTGGGAAAGCACAGAGGGCGTTCCCACAGAAAAGGGACAAGGGAGAGACGGCTGGCGAATTAAGCTGCTAAGCGTGCCGCGTGAGAAGCTAACGTGCTTTCAAAATTGGTTTGTAAAATTATCCGGAAGGAATAACCTGCTTTGGAGAATAAAAGATGGAAATGCAGCGCGTGCCCCAGTGGCGAACTTTATTTGCACGGATCGGGCTTTCAAATCGGCCCGGGACAGTCCAGTTGAGATAGATAATGAATAAATTAAAAATAGAGGCTATAATGAAATTGGCGCAGGGTTATTAAAGCGCTGACCAATCGGAATAGAAAGGATAAGGAGGAAGTGTAATGGAATCAAAGTATGGTAAGTATATCGTCCAGGAACTGAAGACGACAAGGTTTACCCCCGAATTTGCTGCAAAGTACGCTACCTTCGCGACTCGTGTCCTGTGGATGGATAACAAAGTCGTTGACGGCGCCTTCCAGATGAACTGCTCCTGGTATCTGGGCCCTAATCCGCCAGACATGCCTGAAAGGTTCTCTCACACCCATGATGCAGACGAGATCATTGGTTTTTTCGGCAGCAATCACAAAGATCCATACGACCTCGGTGGCGAGATCGAATTCTGGATCGAGGATGAACAGCACATTCTTACGAGATCATCCATGATTTTCGTTCCCGGCGGACTGGCGCACTGTCCCCTGGTGATACGCCGTGTGGACAGGCCTATATTTCACTTTTCGACGGTGACGTCCGGACAATATAACTATATTAAGAAAGATAAGGTATAGAATATTCTAAAAAATAGATTTATCCGCGAAACCAAGGCATATACGCCGATAAAATTATAAGTAACGATTGAATGTTTCTGGCATATGAGGCTTGATACGAATATTTTTACATGGATTTCAACTTTTTTAAGCATGAAAACGAATAGATTAAAAGGCACCTTCTACTGGACGGTCCCATTGGAGGATTGACTGACGAGAGCGGAAAAGTCACTATCCCCAAAACTGATTATCCAAAAAAATGGAAAGAACTTCATGAAAAGTCATATACCTTCATTACAGGATAATTTCAAACGAACTGGGAACAAGAGAGAGGCCTGATCTGAAGGGAGCGGGGTAAATAAGAAAACAGATTTTCGTCACCGGGAAGGTCGAACAGGGACATCCAAAAAAAATTTAAATAGCTGTTGAAGCGGGTTGCAGGAAAGGACGTCAGTGCGGCGTGGTAAGATCCGAATTTGGTAACCCATCTACTGTGAGATATCTTGAAATATTCTGTTCCTGCAGCGGATCTCAGCCTGGCTGACAACTATTTTAATTGATGAAGAACTCAAGGATTTTTGTAAGATATCCGATAGACTGCGTCGGCCTTATCATCGGAAATGAGGAGTGCGCCGTCAGGCATGACCAGAACATCAACGGGACGTCCCCATGAAAGCAGGGTGTCAAGCCATCCTTCCGCGAATGTTTCATATCCTGTTGGTTTATCGTCCTCAAGGGTCACAAGTGTTATTCTGTAACCGATAGGCACCAGTCTGTTCCACGAGCCATGTTCAGCGATGATTATCGAGCCCCTGTATTTGACCGGAAACATGGAACCCGTATAAAATCTCATTCCGAGAGCAGCCACATGAGGACCCAGTTTCTGTCTGGGCGAGATAAACTCTTTACATGCTCTCTTGTCACCATATTCGGGATCTGGTATATCACCACCGTGGCAATAGGGAAAACCGAAATGCATGCCTTTCTGAGGCGCGTGATTGAGTTCATCGGGAGGTATATCGCTGCCCATCCAGTCACGGCCGTTATCGGTAAACCAGAGTTCTTTTGTAACTGGGTGCCAGTCAAAGCCAACAGTGTTGCGGACACCAGAGGCAAATATTTCAAGGTTTGATCCGTCAGCATTCATTCTCATCATAGAAGCGTAGCGTGGATCATCACGAAGACAAACATTACAGGGAGCGCCAACCGGGGTGTAAAGCTTTCCATCAGGGCCGAAGCGAATGAATTTCCAGCCATGATGGGTATCTTTTGGAAAGGTATCATTTATTACGACAGGTTGGGGGGGATTACGGAGGCGTTTTCCGATTTCGTCAAATCTGATAACCCGGGATATTTCCGCGACGTAGAGCGATCCATTGTGATAGGCAACACCGTTCGGTGAATTTAATCCCCTGGCGATAACCAGAACTTCATCTGCCCGATGATTTGAATTTTTATCGATCAGGGCGTAAACCTTGCCTTGCGAACGGCTCCCGACGAACACGACCCCTTTCGGTCCGAGGGCCAGCGAACGGGCACCTTCAATTTTCTGTGCGTATACTTCGATACTGAATCCCTGGGGGAGTTTAATAGTGTGAAGACGAATTTCTGCCTTCGCGGTTGGAATCATCGGAACAAAAAGCAGGAAAAAAAGAAAGGATAAAAAAACGATACGGTTTGTTTGACGCATGTGACCTCATATTAGTTCCATGTCTCGCAGTAATAATATGTGCATGATTTCTATCTCGTCAAGGTTCATAGTGCGGCGATGGAAAAGACTAAGCGAAAATAAATGCCGCGTTTACTCTTATCAGCATATTGTATATTCCATTTTCATTTTCTTGATGTAACGGATTTGAGATAAATCTGCCCGGTAATATTGACAACATGAGCGCGTAAGTCTATATTGCTTAGGTTATTTCATATGTAAGTTCATAAGGGAGAGAACTCAGAAGGGGGTGTACTCATGATTATCCGGCAGATTTTTACCGATGGACTGGCACATAGCTCTTATATCCTTGGGGGACAAAAAATCTGTGCCGTTGTTGACCCCCGTAGAGATATTCAGATTTATCTGGATATCTCGAAAGGTTTCGGATGGCAGATTACGCACATCCTGGAAACGCATCTCCACGCGGACTTTATATCAGGTCATCTCGATCTGGCTAAAACAACAGGCGCAAAAATCTACGCTCCGAAGGCGGGAAATTGTTCTTTCAATCATGTTGCTTTGGCTGAAGGGGATGCCTTTTACATCGAGGATATTGAGATAAGAGTCCTTGAGACGCCGGGGCACACTCCGGAGCATATAAGCTACGTCGTCATTGACCATTCGAGAGGCAATGAGCCAACCGCTGTTTTTACCGGTGACACGTTGTTTGTTGGAGACGCGGGGAGGCCCGATATTTTCCCCGGCATTGCCCGAGATCTTGCTACTCAGCTTTTTCACAGTCTTCATGAGAAATTGTCAGGATTACCCGATTTTTGTGAAATTTACCCTGCTCACGGAGCAGGTTCTCTATGCGGCAGAGCGATGGCAGCTAAAAGAACAAGTACTATCGGATATGAGAAGAAGTATAATTACGCTTTATCGACAAAAGACCAGGAACAGTTCGTTTCCCTGTTTACGACTGACATGCCTGAAGCCCCCGACCACTTTGGTCGTTGCAGCGAAATCAATAGAAAAGGGCCTCATCTTGTCGAAGAACTGCCCGCAATGGTGCCTTTAAATCCTTCCTCTTTTGTTGCGAAGGCGGGAAACGGGCAGACATCAGTTCTTGATATCAGAAACTATGACGCATTTGGTGGACAACATATCGCCGGCTCCTATCATATTGACGCGACAGGTAACTTTTCTACCTATTCGGGATGGGTATTGCCTCACGAGAATGATCTTGTTATCGTTTCGATAACCCGTGAACAGGCACAGGAGGCGGTTATCGCCTTGAGACGTGTTGGGCTTGACCGGACCGTCGGTTATCTTGACGGTGGCATGTTTGAATGGGCAAAATTCGGTCTGCCCGCAGGGCATGTGAACCAACTTTCCACCCTGGAACTTCATAAGAGAATGGCTGACGGTTCTCCTCTGGCTCTTGTCGACGTGAGGGCTAAAACCGAATATGAAGCCGGTCACATTGAAGGGGCCATTAACATCCCTGTTGCAGACTTGAGAAGAAAGTTTACAGAACTTGATAGAAAAAAAACTATCGTACTTATCTGCAGTACGGGCATTCGATCGAGTCTTGGAGCTAGTCTTCTCAAACAGCACGGCTTTGGAGATGTTCTCAATGTAGCCGGGGGAATGACCGGATATAACGCCGCGGGATTGGGCCCGAAGTGCGTGCTCTGCGCGGCGCCGCACACCCCTCTCTCTTCGAGGGCGCCATAAGGTGTTGTGCTGGTTCTGAGGCAGTGAAGAAGAGATATTCCTTCGGGATTTGGCGAGGAAAAACATTGTTCCGCAATTGAACAAAACCACGCAGGAATTGCTCGACGAACATGTCCGGGGAAGGAAACCGACGGCGTCGCTTGTTGATGCTAAAGGTAAACATCTGCAGGGTGATTCGTCAAAACGTTCACAGATCATTTTCATTGCCCGTGAACTGGGCAACTTTCATCCCAGGCACATCGAAAAGGAAGACAAGCACTTGTTTCACTCATGCCAGGATTATTTTATGCTTGAAGAGCAGGAAAAGCTGCTCGCCGAATTCTGGGAATTTGACCGTAGAATGATTCACGAGAAATACAAGAGGATATTCGAAGCGTGTTCACAACTTAGTTCCTCGATATAATCGCAGAGCTTAGTTTCTTGATTCTCTGTTTTTTTTCACAAACTGTCTGGTGTATACTGATACGATACCATTTTTAGTTGCTTCAAGGAGCAGAAAAATATCATGATCATAAATACAGCAGGTATGGTGAAGGATGATTTCTATGTCTCAGGTCTGAGTGTTTATCCGATAGAACTGCTTGACGGAAAAATGCCTGTGCTCTTCGATGGAGGTGTTACGTGTGCCGGTCGTTTCTATGCTGATGCAATCCGGGAGGTGCTCGGCAATAGGAACCCGGAAATGCTTTTTATCACGCATGTCCATTGGGATCACTGCGGCGCTGTAGCCTACTTGAAGAATGCGTTTCCGTCCATGAAAATTGCCTTATCTTCAAAAGCGGCGGAAATTCTTAAAAGGAGAAACGCGGTTCAGGAAATTGAACGCCTGAACGTGGTAGCAAAACCTATTGTGAAGGCGCTTCCTGGGGTTGATCCCGCAAAAGTCATAGATGATACCTTTCAGTCTTTTAAACCAGATATAGAGTTAAAAGACGGACAGATGTTCAAATTGCATGAGGGTGTAACCGTTCAAGTTTTATCGACTCCCGGGCACACAAGAGATAACATAAGTTTTTACATTCCAGAAAAGAAGATACTTATCGCGTCGGAGTCATGCGGTTGTCTTGATGGTGCGGGCACGGTTATAGTGGAGTTTCTCGCAGATTATGATCTGTATCTCTCGTCTCTCAGGAGGATGGCTGGTTTATCCGTTGAGATACTCTGCCAGGGACACCGGCTTGTGTTTGTGGGAAAAAATGAGGTTCAGGCCTTTTTTGACAAATCTATCAGTGCCACCACAGCATTCAGGGAACGTGTGGTAGACTTGCTTGATGAGAAGGGTGGGTCCTTAGAGGATGTGGTTTTACAGATAAAAGCTGAACAGTACGATACAAACAAAGGCATCAAGCAGCCTGAAGTTCCATACCTCATTAACCTCAGGGCCCAGGTAAAACATCTGGCGGGAAAACTTGATTAATAAACCGACTGGCAATTCCTGTAAATGTGAGAGGTTTTCATATCTTTACTCAAGCAAAGCAACGAAACTCCTGTCCTGAAGAAAAGAGATAAATACAAAGGGAGAATGTGATGCGGACCTTGTTGCTTATAACACATGTTTCAGACCGTAAAAACTGCAGGGGTTTGCTTATGCCATTCAAAACAGATATAATTCGTGCAGAATAAATCCAATCTGGCGGAGGAACGATATGGAAGAAAAAGGTAGGGGAGATCAATCCGGATTGAGACTAATCTGCGCGGGCGCCATTGTTTTTCTGATTGGACTGGCGATCATATTGTTTAAAGAGTTTGATGTCCCATATTACTGGACTCCTGCCATTGTCGGCGCTGCACTCATGGTTGCCGGATTTGTCGTGTACGGCATAAGACGCTTATTCGGCAATCCCCGTGAACCGGAATCCAAATAAGATGACTGTGCTCCCAGTACTTATTCCATTAATCGGTCAAAATTTTCCTTGAAGACATTGACAACACAACCAAAAACATCGTTGACTTAAAAGCACTTCTTGATATAATTCGCTTATAAATATCGAGATAGTCTGCAGAGCTCAGTATGGTGGTATCTATCGCTCAAAAATCTTTTTTCAGCAACTCTAAAGGACTGTCCTCGGAGAGACTTTTTGGTCTTCCGGATCGGTTGATATATTAAAAATGTCTTGGTTTCTTCGGCAAAGAGCCATTTCATAAATTGATTTATGAGTGGGCCGTTATTCAACAAAAAGTGTTCATGCCAGATAAAAGGTCCTCGCGGGGGTAACGAAAGAGGAACGTGGTGGCAAACCGCTACGAAGAAGGGGGGGGTGATTTTTATGTGCTCCGGAAGACAAGCGGTATTCGTTTTATTCTTGGTCATCGTTACTTTGGCAGTTTTAACGACAAGCGGATGTGTCATGCTGAATTATGTGAGATACACGGACGCATATAAATCTCTGAGAGATGAGTTTGAAGAGAATCCCACTGTGGCGAAGGAAATGCAACTCAAGCCGCGGGACACATGTTTTCTTAGTGGAGAAATTATATTCAAAAAAGAGTACAAGGGGCCTGTGCTGCTTGTAGTTCTGTCAGATAAATTCAGCAAACGGGAAGTTGTAGTAAAAAAAATCTTATACGCACCTGTAAAATTCTACAGCATTTTTCTTCTTGAGGGCACATATGATCTCTATTTTTTTCTGATTCGGATAACGGTTATTTTGAGACTTCTGAAACAATTGGCCGGACATGGG
>CAZXVZ010000146.1:0-7172 GCA_964644085.1 uncultured Syntrophus sp.
TGCGATCCTTTGGGTATGACGGTGTCTGGTTCGGTGTGGCAATGGTCATCAATACGGAACTGGCAATTATCTCACCTCCTGAAGGGATGAACCTCTTTGTCCTGCAGCAGATGTCGGGAGGCACATCGACGGAAGTGTGGAAAGCTGTATTACCTTATCTGGCAATTATGGCAGGATTTCTTGCAATAGTGCTGCTCTGGTCGCCTCTAACGTTGTGGCTGCCGTCTGTCGTTAAATGAAACAATAAAAACGACGGTTAAATATAGAAAGAAAGAACAAAAAACAAGGAGGTAGGAGATGAAGAAGGTATTTGTAATTGTAACAATAGTCTCATTATTTTGTTTGACGGGCGTTTTCAGTCAGATTTTCGCGGCCCCGGTAACCATGAAATTCAGTTGCTCCATGCCGAAGCATAATTTTATGACGAAACAGGCATTGATGTGGGCGGGGTACGTGGAAAGCTATTCAGGCGGCGAATTAAAAGTAGAAGTTTATGATTCTGCGCAGCTTTATAAAGACCCTGATCTGGCAAAAGCAGTTGCAACCGGTGCTGTCGAAGGCGGTTTGCTGGCAAGTGTCTATGCCGGACCAACCCTCGTTCCGGCATTCAGGGTTTTTCAGATGCCTTTTCTATTCCAGAATGTAGATGAGATGGCAAAGATTTATCACTCAAAAGTAGGTGATGGGTGGAAAGCAACTGCGGAGAAAAAAGGTGTTAAGCTGATGGGCCTTATGGTTCACCCTTCCCCTGAAGATCAGCTTATTGCAACAACAAAACCGGTAAAAGTTCCCTCTGATCTCAAGGGTATGGCCATCCGCGTTGCCGGTCCTGATGACGCGAAAGTTGTGGCAAAATGGGGCGGCACAGGATCTATGATTCCGGGTATGGACGTCTATCCGGCGCTCCAGCGCGGTACCATTCAGGGCGCCATCGGTTCAGTCATGCTTCAGATAGACCTGAAGCGGTATGAAGTTGCCCCTTATGCTATCTTCCTGCCTATAGCAGGTGCTCAGGCTTACTATGCTGTTAATAAGGATTTTTTTAATAAGTTAAACCCGAAACAGCAGAAGGCACTTCTTGATGCAAGCGCCACAATGGAAAAGAAATCAAAAGAGCTGACTATGGCAGAGCTTAAAACGGCTATGGCCGATCTGAAAACGAAGATGAAAGGGCTCTATACGCCGAACGCGAAGGAACTGGCCATGTGGAAAGACGGCATGAAAGAGATGTGGCCCCAGCTCGTCGGCAATAATAAGGAACTTGAAGAAGCCCTGAAAGAAACACGGGCGATTCTGGGAAGATAAATATTCCTAAAGCTCTAAAGGGGATATATTGAACGGCCTGTAAATCTCATCGTTTACAGGCCGTTTTTATCTGGAAAGACCTCCAATATTAACGAGCTATTGACACACAACATAGTAGGTTGTATACTATATTAGTATACAAATATACTCTGTTGGCTTTGCCAAAGGAGGGTGGCTTGTATTTACCAGCAGCAAATAATCCGGCATTAAGAACCTCAATGAAGACATTAATCGATGTAAAGATCAATTTGATCTAGTCGATAAAAACAGAACAAAGCGGCACAATGAGTACATATTTAATGGACCAAAGAAAGATGGATATGAATCCATCGCAGGTATAACCCGGAGGAAGCGATGAACGAACGAGTACAGAAGTTAATGCAGTGTCTGAAAGTGGGCGAATTTCCCATTTGTACAGAAAAAGTCCGCCTGGTTACTGAATCGATGAGGCAGACAGAGGGAGAGCCTTTGATCGTGAGGCGGGCAAAAGCCACAGCCCATTTTCTTGATAACAGGACTATCTTTATCGAAGATGATGAATTGATCGTAGGGAATATTGCGCAGAAGCCGATGGGTATGGAAGCGGGTTCGTCGGGACCTGCATGGCCGTCGGAAGATATGGAAGAATTGAGGAAGGCAGGCCTCGCCATTTCTCAAGAAGATGAACAACTCCTCCGGTCTCTCGATGATTTTTACTTGAATAAGGGAAGGACTCTTGATGAAAGACAGGGAACGTTCTATGACGAAGAACGGATGTGGCCCTTCATCAAATCAGGAATTCTGTGCCCGCCCTGGACGAAAAAGAATGAAGGCCGGGGGCAGGGGAGCGCCGGTTTCGGCTGGGGTTTAGGTCTCCAGTACACTCTTATTGTGATCGAATTCGAGAAGGTGCTCAATGAAGGACTCAATAAAATCGTGAAGGATGCTGAGGAGGAATTAAGAAATCTGAGGTTCTTCAGCGCTGACGATGTTACAAAAGGTTATTTCCTCCAATCTGTCATAATCGCGCTGCCTTCAATAGTCCGTATCGCAAAGCGTTACGGCGACCTTGCCACGGAACTTGCGAAGAAAGAAAACGATCCGAAGCGGAAGAAAGAATTGCAAACCATTGCCGAGTCCTGTTATCGGGTGCCCGGTGAGCCGGCACGGACGTTCCGGGAAGCCATGCAGTCTTTCTGGTTTATCTGGCTCATGATTCTCGGCGGCGCAACGCCGCTCGGCCGCGCTGATCAATTCCTCTATCCTTTCTACAAGAAGGACAAGGAGGAAGGTCGGATTTCAGACGAAGAAGTATTGGAGATACTGGAATGTCTCCGCGTCAAGGTCATGCAATACAATTATGTCGGCGGTGGGAAACTGCAACGCGCCAAGTGGTCCGGCATGGCACGGTGGAATAACCTTGTCATCGGTGGTGTAGATGAAGAGGGAAATGACGCGACAAACGAGTTGAGCTATCTCATTCTTGAGGCTGCGAAAGACGTGCAGACACCGCATCATACGATAACTATCAGGGTCCATGAGGGTACACCTGAGAAACTTCTCATGAAGGGGCTTGAAGTGGTCAAGACCGGCATGGGTATGCCTGCCTTTATCGGGGATCCTTCTTATATTGGCTACTTGATCGGCGAAGGTGTCCCGTTGAAAGACGCAAGGAACTACACGCTGTCCGGCTGTCTCGACGTCAACCTTCCCGGTAAATCAAGGACCTCTGCCATTGGTATGTTCATTGTGCCAAAGGTCCTCGAGATTGCAATCCACAATGGTTTTGATCCGAGACTGGGTATACAGATCGGCCCGAAAACCGGTGAATTCGAGAGTTTTAAAACCTTTGATGAATTCTTGAGTGCCTTTAAGACACAGCTCAAATATTTTATGGGACTTGCCGCTGAAGAACATAATATTCTGTTGAAAGCCCATACGGATCTTTTCCCCGATGTAGTCCATTCTGCCCTGATGCACGAGGCAATAAAGGTCGGGAGGGATGTACTTGACCGTGTTATGCCGTTTGAAAACGGCTCGGTTCTGAATCTCGTGGGGATGGTCAACGTGGCCGACTCCTTGGCGGCGGTCAAGAAACTTGTCTTCGATGAGAAGAAAGTGACCATGAAGGAACTGAAGGCAGCACTTGACGCGAACTGGCAAGGCAACGGCTATGCAGATATACGGAAGATGTGCCTTGACGCACCAAAATTCGGTAACGGTGATCCGTATGTTGATACCATTGCTGCCGACCTTTATAAATTCTGGGCAGTAACGACCAAGACATTCCCGACAGCGTGGGGCGGGACAACGAAGCCTACGGGAATTTCAATTACAGCTCACGCTCCAGGCGGTGCACTCACCGGGGCGACGCCTGACGGCAGGCTTGCCGGTGAAACTCTGGCAGATGGCACGTTGTCGCCCGCACAGGGTAAAGACGTAAACGGACCGACTGCAGTGCTGCGAAGCGCAATGGCAATAGATCAGATTCCATTTCAGGCAACCCTTCTGAACATGAAATTCCACCCGTCAGCGTTGAAGACGGAAGAAGACATGAAGAAACTTGCATCCCTCATTAAGACCTACTTCATGGCCGGCGGAAAACATGTCCAGTTTAACGTAGTCGATAAAGCAATTTTGTTGGAAGGCCAGAAAGAGCCGGAAAAACATCGCGACCTCATCGTTCGTGTTGCGGGCTACAGCGCGTATTTTGTGGCGCTTACCAAGCCGGTTCAGGATGAGATTATCATGCGCACCGAACATCAGCAATCCGCGTAGATAGTAAGCTGTTATAGAAAAAAACCGTATCGTTGAAAAAACAATACGGTTTTTTAATACTCATTATTCTATCTTACCAGGTCTCAGGGAATGCCATATTTGTATAGATGTCCTCAAGCCTGCTCTTGTGTCCCCGTTCCATTGAAGCGAGTTCGAGAAAAGTGTTTTTCTGGCCTTCATCGGAACTGACGTTTGCGAGTTGAGTATACATCTGCATGGCCTCCAGTTCTTTTTTAATAGCAAGGACAATCCCGTCGATGGGTTTGAGATCAGATGTTAACGGAGGCGAAGGGAGTGCGTCAACAACTTTATAATCTTTTGACTCGGCAAAATGCAATTTCTCAGGTGCTTTTGTGAGAAACCCCTCTAAAGTGATTTTGTGTTTTGCTTCTTCTTCCGCAAGGTCTCTGAAAAGGTCTTTGATGCTTTTGTCTTTTGATTTTTCAGATACCGAGTTATAAAATATGTAAGCTTCTTTCTCTCCTTCAATCGCCCGCGAAATAATTTTTTTGAATTCGTCCTGTGTCATCGCCGGTTCTCCTTTATACATTATTTGTCTTTCTATTCACAATTTAAGTCATCCAGACCCTATGCGTTTGAACGCAAATCAATCATTCAACAATATATAATCTGTTTACTCTATAACATAGCGGCCCCTTCATGTCAAAGGAGTCTGAGGAACTGATAAAAGGTGCGAGGAGGGTATGGGATGTAATTTTTTATTTTTGCTTGATTTTTTTATCTCTTTCATACATCATTTAATACCTGTATACTTGCTCGCCTGATGCACAGGGTCCGTAAATGAGCGGTCCCATCCCCAGATTGCCGGTATGTGGATTCCTTCACATGAAAATATGGACGTTGAAATAATGTGAAAAGGAAACCGGTTTGAATAGGAGGGAGGTCTGTGCGTGAATAAGGTAAGAAAATCTGGAATCCTGGTATTTGTTATATGCGCCGTTGCTATTGTTATGACGAAACCGTTTTTTGGTCTTTCTCCTCAGGGCCATTATGTTATTGCGGTGACGCTTGTCAGTCTCGCGTTGTGGATTTTTAAAACAGACAGTATACCGTATCTTGCCGGCACCGCAATCTTTCTCTCGGGATGCCTTATTTTTAAATTGCCGCTTTCTGAGGTTACAAAGGGATATACAAGCTCTGCCATATGGGTCCTGATTCCGGCCCTTTTCTTTGGTTTAGCCCTCTTGAAAACCGGTTTGGGTAAGCGCATTGCCTATTTTGTTCTTAAGACCTTTGAACCGGATTATGTAACCGTCTGTATCAGTTGGTTTATTATCGGGCTTATACTGTCGGCGCTCACACCCTCCGTAACGGTAAGATTGTCCATTGTTATGCCAATCGCTGCCAGTTTTATCAAGGTATGTAACATTCGAGAAAGGTCCCGTGGCTCCGCCCTCATTTGTTTCACTGCCTGGGCAGCAGCGCTCATGCCGGGTATTGGCTGGCAGACGGGTTCTCTCTGGGGTATCATTATTCCCGGTTTTTACCCGGCCCAATTAAAAGCTCTTGCCACCGCAGATGTCTGGTTCCGATACATGGCAGTGCCTTGGCTTCTTATTACCCTCATTTTTCTCAGTCTCCTCTATGTTTTTTTTAAGCCGAAAGAACCTCTTCAACTGAAACGGGAAATCTTTGAGGAGCAATACAAAACCCTCGGCAGGATGACCCGGCAGGAAATCATCTGCGGTATTATTCTTGTCTGCGCCCTGATTCTCTTTTCCACGGAAAAATGGACCGGGATCACGAGTGTTCAGACAGCCCTTATGGCTTTTGCAGCTCTTATCATCTCCGGTATTATCAAAGGCCCTGATATATCAACAGGCATCAACTGGGATATAGTTAACTTCATTGCTATTGCAATGAGCCTCACGTCGGTTTTCGCGACAGCAGGTATTACAAAGTGGGCGCGACCTCTTCTGGAACCGGGCATACTTTCGCTTGCAGTTTATCCCCTTTCGTTCCTCATAATTATGACGATCTTATTCTGGGCTATACGCTTTATTGATGTTCCCTGGGGTTATACGGCAATTGCCTTTTTTTCTCCTATCCTGATTCCCCTTCACGAAAGGATGGGGCTTCATCCCGTTCTTGTCAGTGTTGCCCTAATCGCGGCCGGCAACTCTTTTTTCCTTGCCTATCAACAGCCCTTTATCATGATCGGCGATTCCATGACCCAGTCAAAAGGGTGGAATAATAGCCATGTGGCCCTTGGAGGAGCGCTCTATGGGATTGCTGTTCTGGTCGGTATATTTATCAGTTTCTTCTACTGGAGAGCTATGGGTCTCATACCAGGCTAATGTATTACCCTGAAAAAACCGATAATGTTTTTGTAAACTTGAAAATAACGGAAATCAATACCTTGAACGATATGGACATACATGTGACCCTTTATAATATCAACTTAATAATATTGAAAATCATTCGATAATACTTATACATGCTTCTATTTTTCCCATGCACGGGCTAAAAAGGAGACCGAATAATGATGCAATTCATGTCTAATATTTCGATATCAAAGAGAATTTTATTCATTACTCTGGTTACGATTGTTTTTCTTATGTGTGCCTATGTGGCTGGGTCATTTGTTACGTCCCTCCCGATATCGATTGGAATCCTGATAGTTGCAGTCGTATTGTCCTTTCTGTTTGCTGAGGGTACGGCAAAGACGATACTATCGTCTATTAAAAAGATTGCTGAATCAATTGAGGTTATGTCAAAAGGCGACCTGACCAGGCGTATTGATGTGGCCTGGAAGGATGAAATAGGGGACATAGCCAACCACCTCAATGCTTTTACAGAAAAACTGTGGAATATCATGATACAATTTTCAAAAGGCAGTATTGTCGCCTCCGGTTCGGCTACTCTGCTTGATAACGCCGCCAAGCAGATGACGTCCGGTATGGAACAGGCGGTAGTCCAGGTGAATTCGGTGGCATCTGCCAGCGAGGAGATGTCCATGACGTCCTCGGAAATAGCGCAAAATTGTGTTTCAGCAGCGAAAAGCTCTGAACAGGCAAACAATGCGGCTATTGCCGGTGAAGCAATCATCAATGAAACAGTGGCAGTTATGGACCGTATTAATAATATTG
>CAZXVZ010000147.1:0-7161 GCA_964644085.1 uncultured Syntrophus sp.
ATCTACGGTTCCGACAGAGTGGGTCCTATCCTGGCAAAACTGGGCATGACGGAAGATATGTCCATAGAACATCCTTTTATTTCCAAAGCAATAGAAAACGCCCAGACAAAGGTAGAGGGGCACAATTTTGAAATCCGTAAGTACCTCCTTGAATATGACAACGTCATGAACAAGCAGAGAGAGACTATCTACGGAATGCGGCGGGAGATCATTGAGGAAGGTGACGCGAAAGAGCGCGTTCAGGATATGATTGATGAGATATGTGAAGATATTGTTTTCGCGTGTGCCCCGGAAAAGGTATACCCCGAAGAATGGGACCTCGTTTCTCTCAAAAGCAGAATTTACGAAACATTTTTTCTCCACCTCGACCTTGATTCCCTCAATCTGAAGGAGATGACCCGGCAGGGCCTCCTTGATACCGTCCTCACGCGGGTAAAAGATTTTTACGAAAACAAAGAAAAGAAATTCGGTGAGGGTGAAATGCGTTCTATTGAACGGTTCATCGTTCTCAATTCTCTCGACACCTTCTGGAAAGAACACCTTCTCTCCCTTGACCATCTGAAAGAAGGTATCGGGCTGAGAGGCTACGCGCAGAAAGATCCTCTCAGGGAATATCAACGTGAGAGTTTCGATCTTTTTATCGACATGCTTGATCGCGTTAAATACGATACTATACAGAAACTTTTCGCCGTCCAGCCCGCCAAGGAAGAAATAGAATACAAGGAACCGACAATGTTTTTGAATCTTGGCGGTGACGGAAGTCAACCGGCACAAAAAGAAAAGAAGGACAAAAAAGTCGGGCGCAATGACCCCTGCCCCTGCGGCAGCGGAAAGAAATACAAAAAATGCTGCGGTGCATGAAAAGCAGTGAATAGTGAATAGTATTTAGTGAATAGTAAAAAACAAAGGAAAATCTTTAGACAAATATTTTCCTATTCACTGTCCGCTAACGACTATTCACTTTCTTTTGATTGCTGTTCACTAACGACTACTCACTTTTTTGAGGTGAAATATGATTAAGGGTATAGAATTTTCAGGCATTGCTTCGGGTATTAAACCGTCAGGGCTTGATCTGGGACTTGTCTATTTTCAGGGAGGAACAAATGTCCTCACGCTTTATACGAACAACAAAGTAAAAGCGGCCCACATTCTCTATAATAAGAAGATCGACCACGCACCCGTCAGGGCTCTCCTCGTCAATAGCGGCTGCGCCAATGCCTGCACGGGAAAAGAAGGCATATCGGATCTGGCCGACATTAGCGGGACACTCGCGAAACTCGTTAAGATAAACCGGAATAAAATACTCTTTGCTTCAACTGGCGTTATCGGAAAAAGACTGCCTGTGGACACAATAACACGGGCGCTGCCGTTGGCCATTAAAGACCTTAAAGAAACACACGCAGAAGATTTCGCCAAGGCGATCATGACCACCGACACTCATCAGAAGCTTGTTCAGGAGACGATTAGAGGGAAAAAGGAATATACTATCATCGGCGTTGCCAAAGGTTCTGGAATGATAAATCCCCTTTTCGCGACAATGCTCGCCTTCATATTTACCGACTATCCGGTTTCACCGGAGAAAATAAAAATAACATTCCGCAATGCCGCGCGGGAGAGCTTTGAAAAGATAACCGTTGACGGTGAATGCAGCACCAATGACACGATTGCCCTTTTTACGAAGAAAGGTCCTGAAGACTTGAAGGGGCTCGATGAATTCAAGACAAAATTATCTTCCATCATGAAAGACCTTGCAATGATGGTTGTCCGGGACGGTGAAGGCGCCACAAAAATCGCTCATATCGTAGTCAACGGAGCGAAGAAAAAGGATACTGCGGAAAAGATTGCCCGCAGGATCGCCATCTCTCCGCTCACAAAGACAGCCTTTTTTGGTTGTGACCCGAACTGGGGTCGCATTATCTGCGCGGCAGGAGACGCAGGTGTACCAGTTGAACCGTCAAAAGTGGACATCACGCTTCAGGGAGAACAGATTGTAAAGGGCGGGATGGAGATACCGTTTGACGAACAGAAACTGAAGGGGCTAATGAATAAGAAGGAGATAAGCGTTGCCGTCAATCTGAATGACGGCAAATACTCCTTTGATATATACACGACTGATCTTACGTTCGATTATATCAAAATAAATGCGTCATACAGGACATGAGGCATTTATTTTGATATATGTTGATAAGGCCAAAGCTCTTTTCGCGCCTAACTTTGTCAGTCTGCGGGCCGTGATTCTTCGACGTACTGTTAGTACGCCTGCGAATCCCGGCCCTTGCTTTTCGCGTTATCCATCGAAAATCGCTTCGGCCTGAAAAATAAAACATTGACCCAGAAAACATTGCCAACATTGGGATACAATAAATACTACCTGTTTGGATTTCAAAATGTTAGTGCCGCATAACCCTCCAACATTGTTATTGACATGCTTTACGTTAAATACTAATATTGAAGAAATTACTGTTTGCGGTAGATTAATTGTTAGGTAAAAATGGAATTGGCTGTTTGCAAATTTCATATTGTTGTTTTATACCTGTGTGGTAAAATATGATTTATCAATGTTGTCAAAGAGGTGAAATATGACGAGACTTTTGGAAAGAGCATTTAAAAAAGCATCTAAACTCCCCGAGGTCGAGCAGAATAAGCTCGCTAAATGGGTGATGGAAGAATTAGAAGCAGAAAATAGATGGGAGAAGGCGTTTGCCGGATCCGAAGATGTTTTGGACAAGCTTGCTGACGAGGCACTTGCCACACACAAGCAGGGAAAAACAAAACCGTTGAATATCAAATCACTATGACCTCCCGAACCACAGACAGTTTCTGGAAATGTTATGTGGCATTGCCTGAACAAATAAGAAAAGAAGCTAAGAATGCCTATCAAATCTTTAAGAAAGACCCTTATTACCCCAGCCTGCATTTCAAGCGAGTTCATTCAACACGACCAATCTTCTCTCTTCGCATCACAAAAGATTATCGTGCTGTGGGAATACAGCAAGACAAACAGATAATATGGTTTTGGATCGGCTCTCATGGAGATTACGATAATCTATTGAAACGGTTCAGAAACGCATAGCAAAATGGCTAAGATAAAATATTATTCAAAACGAGATTTGGTGCATAGGTCTGATGTACCCGGGGCTGAAATGTGGATGGTAGCTTTCAAATTTAGAACATAGTGTTTATTAAATAAGTTAAGACATCCAATATTTCAATAACCGCTGGATATTGAGAAGTGTGCATCCGGTAAGAAAGAGGGGTACGCATTTCGTGAAACGGTTAATAAATTTAGTTGTGATTGTTCTATTTGTCGCGTTTGTTGCGATGGGGTGCGGGTCTGCTGCGAAGAAATAACAATCACAGATAAAAGAACACCTATCATCATTTCGTTATACTGAGTGATCCTCATCTCTCCGGAAAAGAGATTGCCGCCAAGGAAAACATGATTGAAACTATTAATTCATGGGACGATGTTGTGGGAGTGACAAAACACAAGCTGTTTTTTCTTGCTATTTAGCAACAATGGTATAGTATGTAGGAGAGTCGGAATATTCGTGAGATCCGTTTTTATTTAGGCACCACATTATCGATTGAAGGAGGAGAACATGAAAAAGTATGGCGCGGAGTTTTTCGGGACATTTTGGCTGGTCCTCGGCGGATGCGGCAGCGCGGTCCTTGCCGCTGCTTTCCCCGAACTGGGCATTGGTTTCGCTGGCGTTGCGCTGGCCTTCGGTCTGACGGTACTGACTATGGCTTTCGCCATCGGACATATCTCCGGTTGTCACCTCAATCCGGCGGTTTCTTTCGGGCTTTGGGCCGGCGGGCGTTTTCCGGGAAAAGACCTGCTTCCCTACATCATCGCCCAGGTCCTGGGTGGAATAGTTGCGGGCGCGATTCTCTACCTCATCGCCAGCGGTAAGGCTGGTTTTGATGTTACCGCTGGCTTTGCTTCAAACGGCTACGGTGAGCATTCACCCGGCAAGTATTCCCTGCTTTCGGCCTGCGTCACTGAAATTGTCATGACCATGATGTTCCTGCTTGTCATTCTCGGCGCGACAGATAAACGCGCTCCTCAGGGTTTTGCCCCGATAGCCATAGGTCTTTGCCTTACCCTTATCCACTTGATCAGTATTCCCGTTACCAATACATCGGTTAATCCCGCGCGGAGTACCGGTGTCGCTCTATTCGCGGGCGGCTGGGCTATTCAGCAACTGTGGCTCTTTTGGATCGCCCCCATCGTCGGTGGTATTCTGGGAGCCATGATTTATCGTTTCATAGGCAGCACAAAAGAATAAATATATTTGAACCGGCTGGGTGGATCGTGTTCATGCACCTGCACTCGGCCGGAACACCTTATACCGACTCACACGTAACATACCACAGGGAAACCATATTTTTTTGCTCCCACTGCGGGCAGATTACGCTTGCAGCAACTCGATGAAGTTCAATTCTCGAACTCGCTCTGACGCTCAAATAGCGAGTACGGTTTCATTGCGAGTGAAGTATCGAGCAACATTGGCCCGAACGCGGCCTGACCACAGGCACGCTTCTGTTCGTCGACAGGGTTTCCAATCCGTCCTCGATGTTTATAATAAGAATGTGGTTTCCTGTCAGGGACTTTAGCGTTGAATGCTAACAAGTATAAGACTATTACGAAGTAATCTAAACAATCCACCATTCAATTTGTGGTACTACTTTATTGCTTCGACGCATCAAGTGCGAGCATGGGATCGACAAGGCGAACGATGTCCGGGTTTCCAATGTTTGTCCAGTCGAGAATATCATAGCGAACTGGCGTTGGGCTCCAGGCAAGGGTCAGATGAAGGTGCGGCGGTGGGGCTTTTAATCTTTTGGATAATGACAATGTGGCTAGAGTGTCACCCTCCTTCACGCTTTGGCCAATTTCAAAATTTATCGCGGGTGTTGTATGCCCGCACAGTGTCAGAAATATACCCTGGCCGACATCCGGAAACGAATGCTCCATGATAATTGTCTTTCCGAGAAAATCTGCCATGATCTTCGCAATGATACCGTCATACATGGCCGGTATTTTCGTTTTGTCATCAATGGAAAATATTTTGCCGTCAACACCATGATAAAATCGAAGGTCGATTCCCTCATGTGGTCTTGTCCGTGTTCTTTTCTCTCCCCACCAGGTGTTTCGCGCCCCATGTTCCATACCGGGATAGAAAAACCACTTGGTAAATCCTTTTCTGTTCAATCCGTTTTCTCTGACAAAAACATCGGTAAATGAAGATTTCGGAAAAGAAATGATGTTGGTATTAATCATATTGATGTGAAATGGATCTAATTAACGATGCTGAGAGCCTTCCGCGCCCGCTCAAGATCAGCTTCGGTGTCGATGCCGAATCCGCCGTATTGCGTGGTGAGGACTTTAATCTTGTATCCATTTTCGAGAACGCGGAGTTGTTCCAGAGATTCTGTGTCTTCAAGACGGCTCTTTCCGAGAAAGACAAACTGCTCAAGAAAGGACCTTTCGAAGCCATAAATACCTATATGTTTATAAAGGGGCGCCCTCCTCTGCCCCCTGATAAAGGGGATAGGAGACCGTGAAAAATAGAGCGCGAAGCTGTCCTTGTCGATGACAACCTTTACCGTGTTGGGGTCATTAAGTTCATCATCATCTTTTAAGGGGCAGCAGAGTGTCGCCATGTTGAGGTTTTCCCGTTCAATAGCGGAAAAGAGTGTGTCTATCATGTCGGCCCTGATAAATGGTTCGTCTCCCTGGAGGTTGACGACGATATCCCCCTCCTGACCTTCCATCGCTTCATAGACCCTGTCTGTCCCGCTTTTACATGCGGGGTTTGTCAGGACGGCCTCAGCGCCAAAGTCAAGGGCAACCTTCCGGATCCTCTCATCGTCGGTGGCAATGATAATCCTGTCCTTCAGCTTAGACGCGGAAGCCTTCTCATAAACCCACCTGATAATGGGTTTTCCGTTTATTTCGACGAGCGGCTTGGCAGGCAGTCTTGTTGATCCGTATCGTGCCGGTATTACAATGACCTTTTTCATATGCAACTCCTACTTCCATAGTTTAAATTGATTTTATTGATTAAACAATCAAAAAACTGCTTCTTTATCTATGAGATAATGCAATATCATTACGTTGACGATGTTTCTTTGCGCTCATTTCCAGAAAAACAGCTGTAATTATTTATTTGTCTGATGTCAGTTTTTTCATTTTACTTCTTTTTTGAGTGTGATAGAATAGATAAATTCATTATCAAAAAAACAAAAGGCTAAGGGGGGGTACAACCATGTTCAAAACAAGGGGGAAGTTTTTTTGCAGTGTGAAGTTACTGGCTGTTATAATAATAGCCTCTTTAGGGGGATCATGTTCAACTGCTCCTATGAAGGCGTATTCGGGACCTGAGCGACCTGCAAGTGAGACTGTGCTTATCAAAGGCACAGATACGTCGATAAATATTGTAGGTTGCGACGGGGTGCAAGTAAATTCCACGACCGTAATCGTCCTCCCGGGCAAACACACGTTAGAAGCATCCTATTCAGAAATAAAGTCCGAGGGTTATTATTCAGAAGGAACTATGGTGCTCATGTTCACAGCGGAGGCTGGCCATAGTTACTTGGTTGATAAAGTGATACACACGTCTTCCCCCGGTATGTCTCGCATGTTTGTTATAGATGGGGCTTCTGGTAAAGAAGTGTCTACCGGCATGATCAAACCGGGAACAGAAACAACAAGGTTAGCAATGATCGAAAATAAAATCAAAGAATACCCAAAACATGCTGAGTTTTGGGCAGAAAAAGGATACTTGCTGATAAAGCTGAAAAGATACGAAGAGGCCCTTACCTCTCTGGAACGGGCAACCGCTTTGAAACCAGATTTTGTGGAAGCCTGGTTCTACAAAACGGGGGCGCTCTACGAACTAAAAAAATATGATGAAGCAATAACCGCTGTGGATAAGCTTATTCAGTTACGACCTAATGAACCGGCCTTCAAACAAATTAAACAAGATATTCTAAAACGGGCTAATAGTAGAGTATAAAAACAATAAAAGATACTAAATCGTTCTTTTTGTTTTTAATAGTGATGGTGCCGGAGGCGGGGCTTGAACCCGCACAGTACCAAGTACCACCGGATTTTGAGTCCGGCGCGTCTGCCAATTCCACCACTCCGGCATG
>CAZXVZ010000148.1:0-7063 GCA_964644085.1 uncultured Syntrophus sp.
AGTTTATAGTTGATATCCAGCTTCGTGGGGCCCTTGCCGATATGGTCCCAGGTATGCCATTCCCACACGGTCTTTCCAGCCTTGTCCACTTCTCGAACAAAGTCAGGCCAGAAGCCATAAATCCATTTTCCTCCCGCGAAGACGGCTGAAGGGATTGTCTTCGGATCCCTGCCCTTGGCAATGGCATCTTCAATGCTCTTGTACTCCCAACCCAGTATCAGGGTATTGCCATTAGGCATACGATCAAAACAGTGATGTTGCGCCTCCGTCGGTGAAAACATCTTATATTCCCAGACTACCTTGCCGTCCCAGTCGATCTCCTGGACAATACCTCCGACCCCTCCCATATTGACAGGAGGCTCCGATAACCTTCCACTTCTAAGAAGATTACCATTTTCGAGCAACATCGCGGTCCAGGGCAGGTACTGGGTCTCCCATTTGTGGACCACGTTCCCTTCCATGTCGATGAGATAGGCTGTTTTGCAGTTGCTCGAAGGTGAAAACAGGGTATAGCCGTCATAGGTCTTGGCCTTGTCATATTTGAGTACCCCCGTTGGGCCGTTCAGGGCCTCATAAGCCACCGCGGAACCTAAAAAAGCCAATAAGACTGTGGAAAATAATACGACGCAAATGATTTTTCTTCTCATGCTTTGTCCTCCTTTTTTTAGTCAGCAACCTTTTCCAGATACTTCACTAAGCGCTGCTATCATGAATATTTATTTCTTAACCAAACTGATATAAAATCGGATTCTCACCTCCTTTTCGCCTTCAGCCTACGCATTTCATTGAAAGAAGTACATACGTATCAGTCAGCAACCATTTTTGACAAAAGTATCGCTGCTGCTTCTCTGCAAAAAAACGCTTCCATTAAGATTGTTATAGAAAGTTATCTAAATATCCTATATGATACAAGTGTAAAGGTGCACAAATGCACCGATCATCATTTGTGCAAATTGACATATTTCTACGGTCCAGAGCATGGGATTCAGACTTGATATGATTGCGGAAAAACTTGAGCACCAGTGCACCCTGGTTTATAAAGGCCCCTTTGAGGACATGGAAATAAGCCGCGCCAAGCTACTCCAGAGGGAGACAGCATCCTTTGAACCTGGTGTAATTTACATAGGAAGAATCTCTGACTTCCCTGCAAATGGCAAAACACCGGACAAGTCCAGCTTTGCGCTACTGGTTAATTCTTCCAGCGCTTGCCTGCCGGCGCGAATCAGGAAGCATAATATCCTATTGGTAAGAGGCATAACAATGGCATCCCTGTTGAACTCGGTTCAGGATATCTTATCTTCGGAAACCAGATATCTCTCCAGTTCTGCAAGATTGCTTGAATCACTCTTCCAGGGCAAGGGAATACAGAACGTAGTTGATATTGGTTCAATATTGATCGATAAACCAATGTTCGTTAGAGATACCAGTTTTAAATTGCTCGCCCATACAAAAAATGTGGAAATTGATGACGGGGCTTGGAATAACGTTGTGAAAAAGGGTTATCATCCTTACGAAGATGTCAAAAAAATGATGAGAGTCAGGGCTTTCGAACAGCTCAACAAAAGCAAGACTCCGATACTGATTAAGAGCACCCGAAAGCCACGAATTTCGCGGGTATGGTCAAAAATTCGTATCGACGAGACAGCAGTGGGTCATCTCGTTGTGCTCGGATATAAAAAGGAATTTTCCCATGAGGACATGGAAATTATTCAGCTTATCTCGAATGCAATTTCGCTTGAGATGCGCAAGGATGGTAATTTTTACAATGGATTGAAAAATGAAGGTTTTATCAAAGATCTTCTATCGGGAAAACTGCAGGATCAGGAGGAAATCCAAGAAAGGTTACAATACCTTGACTGCAAATTTACGAACAGACTCTATATATTGACGGCTATATTCAGTGACGATGAATATTCAAACATGCCGAAGTTCTTTATGAAAGAACATTTAAACCGAATGATCCCTGACAGTACTGCTCTGGTTTACAAAGACCACATTGTAGTCATCATGAGCCATACTAGGGACAAACCTTTTTCACATGAAATAGAAGAGAAACTTATCGAATTCCTCACAGAAAACCGCATGAAGGCTGGCCTGAGCAGCGTTTTTTCAGCACCGAAAGAAATGGACAAATTCTACAACCAGTCACTGAAGGCAATTGAACTGGGCAGACATGTGAACAGAGAGAAGACTCTTCATTATTACGAAAATTATCTATTTGAACATATTCTTTCAATTTGTTCGGAACAGCAGGAATTGTACCAATTCTGCCATTCTTCCATTTTTACCCTCCGGGAACATGACAGAAAAAACAACACAAATTATCTGGCATTTCTCTATCAATATCTTGAAAACATAAATAATCCCCGCGGGGTTATTTCAGCTCTGAACATACACCGAAACACCCTGAAGTACCGGATGAATAAGATTAAGACAATTACGAATGTTGACTTGAAAAATAGCAAACAGCTGTTGCTGCTGTACATCTCTTTTCAAATACTCAGATACAAGGAGGGGAAAGAATTCCTTAATCCGTCCCATCACGTCTAACCTGCCCAATCTATCAGGTGAGGAGCAGACACTATCCTACCTGACCAGCCACCGTTTAACAATCTTTTATCTTTTTAACGATATACTCCATACTCCTTCGCGGCATCAACCATGGCTTTCAGGTTTTCGATTTTTGCCTCATCTGTCATCGCACCTGGACTTAAAATGTAACCGCCCCCTTGTCCTGCAACGTTTATGAGTTTTTTACACGTATCCTTTACCTGCTGTGGCGTTCCCGTGACGAGAAGAGAAGACGGCAGGTTTCCACAGATACAACACTTATCACCCAGGACTGCCTTGGCTCGTGCTATATCGGTCTGATCAAACCACCAGACAACGGAACCTTTTGGAAACTCATTGACTGATTCCAGTCGACTGTTGTAGCTTCCCTCAGCAAAAAGCATCACCACAAAACCTTCGTTGACAAGAGCGTTTACAACTTTTTTGAGGGATGGCCAATAAAATTTCTCGAATTGCTTTTGGTTCATCCAACCGTCAGCGCCCTTGTGTAAGGGGAACATTACAAGCGTATTATTTGCGGCATTTGCCTTTTCTATGGTGGTACCGATGGTCAATTCGGTGATCTTCTCGACGGCTTCAAGGACCTTTTCCGGTCTGCGATATATATCCATGAGTACCCCTTTAGTTCCACGAAGTGTATCTCCCAACGTATCAAAGGGGGCCTTGCAATATGCGCCGGCAGTTGCAGGATACCCGGCGGAGAGCATCTTTCTGGCAAATTGTACGGCCATTTCTGCGTATCTGCCGAACTCCTTCCCTGCTTCTATAAGCGCCTGAAAAGCAGCCTGAATACCGGGCTTGGCCAGGATTGAAAAGTCCGTCATAGGGAGTTCAACAATATGTGTCAGCGGCTTCATTAATCGAAAAGGCTCCAGGATTCCGAAGACGCGAGGAAGATACGTTCGTAACCAGAAATCTGACGGATCTCTCAAGAAAGCATCGTATTCGTCAGTTTTCATGTATTCTCCCTCGACATATTGATAACCGCGTGCGTCATCAGGAAGGCCATGACCAGGCCAGTTATAGAGTTTATGGTCCAGTATATCGAGAACCCTCCCCGGAGAAATTGCCTGAGGGATCGCGTAACTGTCGAGATCGGCCGCGAACTCTTCGTTAAAACGGTCGAATACTTCGGCCGCCTTATCATAATCGTAACTCACCGTTTTGTAATTCGAACCATATTGATATGCGGCCATGGACCCTGTTCTTATGATTACGGGAACCCGGTCAGGCTCCTCTAAATTGTACACGTCTATCAGGCGTTTTACTCTTTCTTTATATGCCTCCTCCGCGGCACGGTTTACAAAAGACACGCCCTGCGGATTAAGCCACTTCTGAAATCGCTGTACTCGTTTTTCTTCTGCAGATAATTTTTCCCATTGAATTTCCATAATAATCTAACCTCCTCTTTGAAAATAATTCCAGTCTCTGGAACACACAGACTGTATTTTACCAACCTATTCCTGCTTTCCACAACTTATTTCTGTTTACGTGGAAACCACACGAAAGGCAACTTTTGACGGATCATATGCGAGTGAAATTTATGACCCTATCGAAATTCACCATTCATTATCAACATATCCACTGCCATCAGGGCACCCTTATCGTTTCCCGGTTTTTTTCTCTCTCCACCAATTTTTGTAATTCAAGTCAATATTGTTATATAATACTTTTACGGAGTTCAATCTATGATGACCTATACAGAGTTGGCAAAACCTCTACAAGAAATATCGCACGTTTCCCTTGGTTCGTGGAACACATTCTCACGACTCAAATTCGAGGACGGTATGGAACTCGTCAAAAAGGCGCTCGACCTCGGTATCAATTTCTTTGATGTCGGCTACTACTGGGATAAGCCGCATACCGAGATCATTTTCGGGCGCATTTTACAGGTCCTGGCGCCACCTCGCGAATCTTGCGTGATAGCCGAAAAACTATGGCTCTGGGATTACCCCGCCCAATCGTTCAAAACCCAATTACAGCAAGCGTTGGTGAGGCTCTCGCTCGATTTCGTGGACCTCGTGATGGTATCACGGCCCACGCCGGAGACCGATTTTAAAAAATTCTGCGAGGAAATTGCCGCTCTGGTCGATCTTGGCCTGACACACAGTTGGGGTGTAACAAATTGGGAGCCGGAACTGATAAGGCGGGCCTACGACTACCTCGGTGAACGGGGCAAGGCGAAGCCATTACTGGTTCAGTTGCAATATAATCTGGCGCGACGCGCAGTTGTCGAGGGCCCGGAATATTCGCGGCTGTTCGCTGAAACCGATGTACGTTTGTGTGCCGCGCATACCATGGAAGGCGGAATTCTTGCCGGCCATCTCGACCGTGACCGCGTTGATCCCAGTGCGGCGGCACAGGGAAAAGTTCCTGTTGATCGAAATATAGCCCGGGATGCGGGCGGTATCCGTGAACGTATACGCGTCAACTATCCCCTCCTGAAAGAGATCGCCGATCACTTCAACGCGACGCCTGCTCAAATCGCAATTGCCGCAGTGCTTACCAATAAAGCAACGGCAACAGCATTAATCGGCGTAACCCGCGCGTCAGACCTGGAAGAAGACATCGAAGCGCTCAAATTGCTGGATCGCAGTGAAGAACTTCTTGCGGCAATCGCACCGCTGTCTCTTGATGGTGTTAGTCATCCGCGATTGTTTGATCCTGTATCTAACGAATAGAAATCAGGCTCTACATTCCTCTTAGAACAATTGGCGTTCAAAAAAGGTGCCTGTGAGGCAAGCCATTTTCCTCTTGCGAACATCGAGTGAAGACATGTACGACCTGCCGTCAACGCAGATAATCCGCAATGTGTGCTGACGAACTGAAGCGTGCCGGCGACCGGCATATGTCCTGCCCACCCCGGGCTGTCTGAAGCCCAGGGCAGGTTGAGGGCTTAACCGCTGCAAAGGCAGTCTCCCCGGAGTGGGAGCAAAAGAAAATAGATTCCCTATGATGGAATATTGAATGCCGATAGGTATTATTTACGGGATAATTTTCCTTTCTTAACATCCGAATTTCAGCCTTTTCACTTTCGGACTTCAAACCGCACAATCGGCGCGGAACGGTTAACCTTTCTTAGTCTTCGTCGCGAATGATGTACCGGGGGTGCTTGGCAAAGATCTTATAATACGGCAGGTCCCAGCGCACACTCTCAATTGGCACGAGCGGTCTGAAAGTTCCCTCAGCCGCGGCTTGTATGAGGTTATTTACGTATATTAACTTTCCTCGTCTGTGGCCTTTTTTTACAAAAGAATCATAATTCACAGATATTGCTCCTTCCGGACAAATCATCTCGCAGAAGTGACAGGTATGGCAGTCTCTGCCAAAGACTATCGGACTCACCTTCAGATCAATACCGTTAACAGGACAGTGGTCCATGCAGAGGGTACATGCCGGATATACGCATTTTTTTGCATCATATACAGGCCTGGGTCTTTTGAGCCTGGTTCGGCGAGGTATTGGCGGCAGTTTCGGGAGCGGCGGCACAGCAGCCGGCCCTTCAGTTTTTATGCGCAACCGTAATTCTGCCATTTCTTTACCAAAAGCCTGCGCCTCCGCAAGATCGATATCATCAGGGTGCCCTTCGGTGAAATATGGTTTGGGCATCATGGGAAGAAATACGGTCCCGTACCAGTCACGGATTCCAATAACCTCTGGCCTCTTTTTCTTCAGGAGTTTCAAAAGGATTGGAAAGAACCTTCCGCCCGTAGCTCCATGAGTGCAGAAAGCAAAGAGGTATTTTCCGCTCAAATCAGGCAGACTATCAATGAACCATTCGAGATGTTTTGGAGGTCCGCCCCAGACCGCACTCCCAATGCCGATAAGATCGTAGTGCTGAAGGCTACCGCTATCAGCATCTTTCAATTTCACGAGATCACACGACTCAAAAAGCGGGTTTATGCCTTTTTGTATAGCCTGTGCCACTTTTTTGGTACTCCCCGTGAGGGAAAAATATACAATGATACCTTTCATGATGTTTTATCTCCCTTATCAAAGCTTATTTGAACATTAACGCTATATCATCCGACAATCTCAAAGAAAATGCAACCGATCCCTTAGCATAACTCCTTTTTTTTAAATACTGAATCTACCTGCAGCGATAGGAGATTTCTCGATAATCACTCAAAACCCAAATAAAGTGAATGTAGAGCAACATTAATTACGTAAAAACAATATAAAGATTCAGCAGAAATTGCAGGCAGTAAGCGTAGGAAGGAATGTGAAATGCGAAATTAAGAGTGTAAAATTAAAGAGGTGTCAGTAGTTCATTGTGCATTGTTAGTCTCTCATTAGCGAAGCTTCACCGGGACTCAAAGGTTCTGCCCATCCGCGAACTGCAATTGAAGATTTTCAATTGATGATTGATGGTTCACCCCATTCCTCGACTGATCCAAATCCATCCATATTGCGTCCGTCCTCACTCTATTGTTAACGTCCGTAAAAGAATGTGTGTATAATATATAAAGGTTTTCGATGTACTTGTTTCAAG
>CAZXVZ010000149.1:0-6910 GCA_964644085.1 uncultured Syntrophus sp.
ACACCCTATCCTACACTCTTTCCCTACACGACGCTCTTCCGATCTTAAAGATGTCGCCCTTGGGACCCCGACCTTTTCTAATAAGCTCGTACGTCGCCTTTGACATTTTTACTTTTCCAGCCGCAATTGCCTCTCGCTTCGTGTCCTTCTTTTCAGAAATATCAACCATCCGGGCATTACCTTTGCTGTCCAAATGCGTCAACTTCGCCATGCTATTTTACCTCCGAGGACTAATCTACACATTTCAATCTTTTATGTCAATGACCTCTTAGATAAGTTGACTTGACATTCATGCGATAATTACGTACTATATGCGGTACGATAGGAGGCAATACGAAATGACAACGTTATCAGCATCAGAAGCAAGAAAACGTCTATACAACCTTGTAGACAAAGTAAAAGAAACACACAAACCCGTACAGATTGTCGGTAAGAGAAATTCGGCGATACTCATCTCCGAAGAAGACTGGCACGCAATTGAAGAAACACTCTATCTTGTTTCCATACCGGGTATGCGTGAATCAATGAAAAAAGGTCTCAAAACACCTGTCGAAAAATGCCAGGAGGAACGCGGCTGGTGAGCTGGCGCCTCGTATTTACCAAACAGGCCCAAAAAGACGCAAAGAAGATAGCAAAGTCCGCTCTCAAAACACAAGCTTCACAGTTACTCGAAATCCTCCGAAATAATCCTTATCAAAATCCACCACCATACGAAAAACTTGTTGGAGACCTATCCGGTGCTTTCTCCCGGAGGATAAACATTCAGCACCGGTTAATATACCAGATTCTCGACGATATCAAGACCGTCGAAGTTATCCGAATGTGGATACGTTATGAATGAGTAAAGGGGAAAACAAGTAAAGTTATGGATGGGCGAATCTGAGAAATGGCGAATCGGCAAGTTTTTAAACTAGTCAAACACGTTTACGACCGTTTCGTTTAAACCTTCTATGTATGTTCAATCAGCCAAGAAGCAAACATATATACAGCGTAATCATTTCTATGATATAATTAATAAAATCAATATGCCAAAGAAAATAAGGGACTTGATTAAGGATTTGGAGAAAGCAGGTTTTATAAATAGAGGAGGCAAGGGAAGTCACAGAAACTTTGTGCATCCGAAACTGACAAAAACGATAACAATTTCAGGTAATGCAGGTGACGATGCAAAGCATTATTAAGAAAGAGCGGCTTTAACCGCTATTCAGGAGGTACAAAAATGACTACTGGTTCAAAGTACGTCAAGATTATTGAATGGTCGGATATTGATAGTTGTTTCATTGGGAGTTGTCCTGAACTTTTCTATGGTGGATGTCATGGAGTTGATGAGCGGGAAGTATTTAATGAGCTTTGCGAAATCATCGAAGAAACTGTGGCACTTTACAAAGAAGATGGAAAACCCCTTCCCTCGCCAATATCGGGGAAAGAACTTGTAAACAAGCTACAAAATGTAGAATAAGATGCAAATACACCGGTTGAAGAATAATTGGCTTAATGGGTGGGGAAATCAAACAAGGCACTAGAATTTTATGCGCCCATTATCTTGCAGACTAATAAGAACAAGCGTTAACTGACATTTTTAGAAAAAATGTACCAAGGGTTATTTTTTCTTGGCCGAAGCTATTTTCGATGGATAATGCCGGCAACTAAGGGTCGCCGAGCGGAAGCGTATTTATAAATACGTTGAGCATCGCGCGATCTCGCGGTTGGTGGTATTAGACGCGAAAAGAGCGAGGCCCAACAGGCCGATTATGCAATTATGGCGTGGAAAAGGAAATTATTCCACGCCATAATTGCATACATTACCCACCGATGCTGCGGAGACTGCGTTGGCATTTGCGTATCTGTCCCATTTCCAGCTTTTTCTCCGGCTTCACCCTCACAACCTCTTTCACAAACTCCTTAATCTCTTCATCACCTTTCCCACCCCTCAGTAAAGCTTTCACATCATACTCTGTATCGGAGAAAAGACAAGGCCGAATCATACCCCCTGAGGTGAGCCTGATTCTGTTGCACTCACTGCATATATGTGTTGACATGGGGCTGATGAAACCCACTTTGCCGGAACCGCCTGCAATATCGAACATGCGGGCCGGTCCTTTGCCTTCATAATTGGAAGGTTTCAGTTCAAAAGCTGTCCTTATCACATCCTCTATCCGTTGCGATGTGATAATTTCCGTGCTGTTCCAGAGCGACGAGTCGCCGAAAGGCATAAACTCAATGAACCGCACGTGATGGTTATACTTCTTCGCCGCCTTCACAAAGCTGAGTATCTCGTCATCATTAAAACCCTTTATGATAACCGTATTGACTTTAATGGGATCAAGCCCCGCGTAAATTGCCTTTTCAATACCTTTAATAACGTCATCGAAGGCATCGACACCGGTGATATAAGCAAATTTTTCTTTTTTCATGGTATCGAGGCTGATATTGATTCTCCTGAGGCCTGCTTCTTTCAGTTCGTCTATTTTATCGGCAAGAAATACACCGTTCGTGGTGAGACTGACATCTTCAATTCCTTCGATATTATTTATTTCTTTTAAGAGATAGCTTATGCCTTTTCTCGCCAGTGGTTCTCCTCCGGTCAAACGTACTTTTTTGACTCCAAGACGGGCAACAATTTTCACAAAATGAAGTATCTCTTCATAGGAAAGTATTTCGTCGTGGGGGATAAAACCGAAGGATCCGTCCACGCAATATTTACAACGCAGATTGCATCTGTCCGTCACAGATATTCTGACGTAATTAATTGTCCTTGCATAGGTGTCTATTAGCTTGCTCATGTCAATCTGTCCTTATCATTATTAAAATCGCACATTAATATAGCACGTCAGATGTCAAAAAAACAGCGCTTTGCGGAGATTGTGCCTTGTTAAATACATACAAAACGTGTATTATAAAGAAGGAAGGTGCGTGAATGAAACGGGTTATTCTTGTTGATTTTGAAAATATACAAAAACTTGATTTTGAGCATATTGACACTACGGATACAGATATCCTGATTTTTGTGGGCAGGTCACAGAGCAAAATACCGTTTCAACTCGTTGAAAAGGCGCAGACATTGGGTGAACATTTAAGATGGCTCAAAATAGCCGGAGACGGCAAAAATAATCTTGACTTTCATCTCGCTTATGAACTCGGTCGCCTCTGCGAACACTATAAAAATGATGTTGAGTTGATTATATTGTCCAAAGACAGCGGGTATGATTCGTTAATTAAGTATATCAATGAATCGGGAGGACACGCTTCAAGAATCGCAAATGCCGCGGAACTTGCGGACAGCACAAAACAACTTCCCACGTCAAATTTCACGAGTAACATCGTGGCAAATCTTATAAAAATCAATAATCAGAAAAGGCCACGGACGCGGACAACGCTAAAAAAACACATTGAATCCCTGCTGCGTGATAAAGTGAGTTCCAATGAAATTGATTCGATTATAGAAGAGATGTTCATTAAAGGACTTTTAACTCTGGCAAACAATCGCCTGAAATACAATATCGATCCTGAAACGAAAGATACATCTACTCCATAAGATAAAAGACTTATTTCATCCACGTGACATGGCCAGATACTGAAAAAAAACCAATAATAAGCTTTTTTCCTAACATCCTATTTCGCCAAGTTAAATTCAAAAATAGAGCGAGGCGGCTAAGAGGAAAGAGCCGGAGCGTACATATTGTGCGTGAGGACTCATGACGACGAAGGCAACAAAGGTATATGAATGAATTTGGCTTGGCGTTAATTGCTGAGTTTTATAAGGACAAGCGGCTCTTCCCAATCAAAAAGCAAGCTTCTCCCTTCTGACGCGATAATCTTCATATGCTCCGGTTTGAGGTCTCCAAGCAAAACCAAGTCTTTTTTTACCTCGCCGGGCAGTTTTTTTTCTTCGATCAGTGTTTTGAACCGGTCTTTTTGCGGCAGCCATATTAAAATAATTTCTTTCTCTTTTTTAATAATAGCCCACATATACATGCCGTCGGGAACCGTTTTATCCTCTTCGTCTTTCATACTCGCAAACAACCAGGAACCCGACCTCCTTATAAATATATCGCTTGATTTATATGTTAATTCCTTTCCTTCTTCAATCCAGGCAATCCGGAGAATTCCATCATTTTCACTTTTTACTTTAATTCTGCAGTAATCTCCACCGGGATTAAACCATGTTCCATCCCATTCCTTTGCCTTAACCACAGCAGGAGTTTCCCCCACCGGTGCTTTACTACCAACGATAGTGCACCCATAGAACACACAAAGGATACATAGTATGCAGACAACTTTCCCTTTCATAGCCATTCTCCTTAGCGTTTCGAGGATAAATAAAAACTCTACTTTATCTCAGTATCCAGTAAATTGTCGCGGAACAAATAATAAGGAAAGCAACGAGAGCGGGCATGAGAGTCTCCCACTGCCATCCGCCCTCTTTTACGGTTTTTTTCCAGTCACAACTTGTGCAGTATAATACCTTGCGACCGGATAATTTGAAAAACCATTCTTTTATCGGATTTTTAATATTCCGTTTCACCTGCTTTTTGCAAACAGGACAGTTCATGTTTGTCAGGGCTGTTCTTAAGTACAATGCGCCCATCTCTGACGATATTTTGGGCATATACTGCATGTCCTTGATTGAACTGGCGTAATCAGCAAAAAAATCAAGGTCTTTAAGCCCTCTGTGTTGTTCGTCTATTGAAATACCGAGATTTACTCTTGAAGTTTCAGGCATATGTATTTATTCCCATTAATGTTCCTAAAAAAGTTCTTTCCAATTTCTATAAGCGGTCTACTGCAAATTAACAACCAGGAAGAAATTCTGTGTAACTTGATGTTTTTCATCATGATCCTGTGATCATTTTTTCAAGCACTAACAAATTATAACAAAAGCCTTTATAAAAAAAAACAAAAAACTACAAACAATTAAAATAAAAAAACCGGATATCATATCCGGTTTCAGGCTGCAAAACAAAAGTTTGTAATGTTGGTGCTAAAATCATGGTGCCGAAGGCGGGATTTGAACCCGCTAAAGGTCTATATTTTACAGTAATCCACAAGAGTTGTAGAAGTGTTTTAGAAGTAACGGGAATATTATCAAAGAATAAGAAAAACCACCGAATCTCTGGGAGGGGTCTCGGTGGTTTTCTGTTTTATTCGCCCAAAAACAAGAAGGGGGGCTATGTCTATTATACCAAAAGAAAAAAGAAAAGAAAGGTCTAATAAGGGTCTAACGCTTATTGCGGGCGGTTTGCCGGGCGAAGTGGAAGCCGCTCTCGCGCGAGAACGCGCGCCCGAAAGCAAACCCGCTTGCCCGCCGTCTTTATCGGAATACCTTGAGCATGCAAAAGAATTGTTCTGTGTTCCTGAGTGGAGAGAAAGGACATTAACAGGAAAAGAATACTCGGAGACTGTCAAGAAAGCTGTCAAGGATTTTGGAATACAAGAGGATGAAATTGAGAATGTCGTCGAGTCTTCTTATGGGTTTATAGTTGGTAGTGATAATTTACATACACTTTTAGGAGAGAATGTTGGTTTTGAGGGTGGCTTATTCCATAAGATTAAAAGAAGGGATTATAAGAGAATTGATACTATAAGGTGTGTATCTCCAAAGAGAAGGCTGGAATTGTTTGATATGGGATTGATTACCAGAGATGAAATATATCAAAGTTTCGAAAAAACCGTTTATGAACAGAATCAAGAAATACAATTGGTGAATATTAATGATGGTGCAATAATAAAGCTTCATACAGGCCGTTGGTGTAATCACAAGGGTGTAAGATCGAAACATTTGAGAAAAGCATTTAAAGCGGGTATAGGAGAAATCACAGATGCTATTATGCTTACTCTTGGAACCCATGAAAAAGAGATTCTTGAATTTATGATTCCTAATACGAACATGCTTCCCATTGAATGGGCAATTGTCCATATGGGTAAATGGGTTTCTGGATTTCTTAAACGGTTAAGACAATGGCAAGAGATACGGGGCATGCCTTGGGAATTTGTGGGATGGGTGCTTGAATTTCAAGACTCTGATAAAGGCTTAAAATTGGGCTTCCCACACGTTCATATGATCTTCCGGGGTAAGTGGATAGGTAAGATAGGAGAAATCGCTAAATTATGGCCGTATTGCCCGCCCCAAGGCGTGGATTATATGGATAAGAAAAAATATGAAGCTGAACTGAGAGGGAAAAGAAAACTTAGAGCAGGTCAACATTGTTCAAGTATCAGACTTATTAACTATTTAACCGCTTACGTGTCGGATATGGGAAAAGCTGTTACAGATTTAGGTATTCATAAGGGGTATGCCTGGCTGTGGTTCTGTGGTGGGCGCATGTATAGTCTAGGAAGAGAATATAAAAAAGGGGCAAAGGAAAGAAAAAAAGGTGAGAAAAAAGTAGGTGAAATTAAGAAAGAAAAAAGTCCTTGGAGTTTGAAGCGTCTCGGCAAAGGAATAAAAATACAGGAAGAAATAGATCATTACTGTGAACTTTGCGGAAAACCAATATTTAAAGAAAGCTTTGCGATGGTGTCGCATTTGTGCATACCGGAAAAGAATAACAGAATATTAACAAGGCTTTGTTAGATTTAACTACAGATACGACAACTTTGACATTCATCAACTCAATATAATAGAATTTAATAAATTATGGACAGCTGTATATTAAATGTGGAAGACCTTTCAATTGTTAGTACAAATTGTCATCGCATGCTTCATCATACAAGACCTTGGAAAACAAGTGGCGAGCTGAGAGAATTGATAAAGCACTAACCAAGCATTCAAGCTGCTCGCCGAGCCAGGGGCCGGCTCTGATTTGGCCTTACAATAGTCATTAAACTAAAAAGGAGAAATTATGCAGGCCAATGAATTGGAATATGTGGGTTTCTGGTCAGATCGGAAGAGCGTCGTGTAGGGAAAGAG
>CAZXVZ010000150.1:0-5054 GCA_964644085.1 uncultured Syntrophus sp.
CTGAATTACCGAGTGGGTTGATATTGTTTTGCCTCGTTTATTGAGCAATATTGATCACAATGTAGTTGAGCTTCTCATATGATTATGGTTTAAAAAAAGGGCGGGTATTTGCCCGCCCTTTATCTTCTCAAGTGAACCGTATTGTTGCCAATCTATATTATTCCCATACCCTTAAGCACTGAAAGCATGACTGCCGCCGCCATAACAGATCCGACCTGGCCGCCTGCGTTTGCTCCCATGGCATGCATAAGTAGGAAGCTCTTTTTGTTGAACTTCTGTCCGACTTTCTGGACAACACGTGCAGACATGGGAAACGCTGAAATACCAGCTGCTCCTATAAGCGGATTTATCTTCCCGCCTGTAACCAGATAAAGGATTTTTCCAAAGAGAACACCAAAAACCGTATCGAGACAGATTGCGACAAGACCAAGAATAAGGATTATTAATGTTGTTGGTTGCACAAATACCGGGCCGCTCATAGTCGCGCCAATAGAAATTCCAAGAAGGAGGGTAACAATATTCGCGATTTCGTTTTGCGATGCATTGGCTAATCTTGGCACCACTCCTGATTCTTTCATGAGATTACCCAGCATTATCGTTGCCAGAAGAGGTAGACCCATGGGTGCAATAAGACCACCCACAATGGTAATGACTATCGGGAAAAGAAGTTTAGTCGTTTTTGAAACGGTTTTCTGATGGGTTTTCATAACTGTCTCACGCTCTTTTTTTGTCGTCAGCATCTTCATTATAGGCGGCTGAAGAACCGGAACGAGAGACATATATGAATAAGCGGCAACGGAAACAGGTCCGAGGAGGTGCTGTGCGTACTGAGACGCCACGTAGATAACAGTAGGACCGTCGCATGCGCCAATGATGCCGATCGTTACTGCATCCTTATAAGGAAAACCAACGGCAAGCGCAATGAGAAGTGTCAGGAAAATTCCGAACTGGCCCGCGGCACCGAGAAGAAAGGTATAGGGATTCTCCAGCACAGGCCCGAAATCGGTCATTGCGCCTATTCCCACGAATATCAGAAGAGGAAATAGCTCGGTAAGAATACCCGCGTCATAGAGAATTTTTAAAAAGCCATGCCCTTCCATGAGTCCTGCAAGGGGTATATTTACAAGGATACATCCAAAACCAATGGGGACTAAAAGTAAAGGTTCGCAATCTTTTTTAATACCGAGATACAGTAAGAGCCCTCCAATAATCATCATCACCCCGTTTGACCATTGCAAAGCGCCAAAACCAGCAATAAGACCCATCAATCCACTCACAAAAGCATCAGCCATTTCTTTCCCTCCTTAAAAAAGTATTCAGCTCTTTTGAATGCCTTTTTACTCTTCATCTTCTTTACGATACGGAAAAACTTTCTTGAGCGCTGTCATGATAAGGCTGAATATTATAAGGGTCGCAATTGTTCCTCCCATCCCTACAACAAGCATCGTCAGCCCAAACGTCCACTTATCCATCATGCAAACCACCTCCTCATAAATTGTGCAGCTTTATGATAAAAATGAATTTCAATATTCAAAACTCACAACAAATTAACTATAACACCCATGAGGTAGAGTCAAGTGAAATCTTTAACAAACTAGATTTATTTTAGAGGTTTTCTATTAAAAAAATTATTCTACAAATACAAGTCAATAAAAAAATGAACGTATAAAAATTGTTTCTTATCATTGACAACGATTGCACCGCGGGATATTATAAGTACACCTATTTTTAACAAAAAAATATGAAAAGAAAAAAAACAAAAAAAATCACAATAGGTAACATACCCATCGGTGGCGATAACCCCATAGTCGTTCAATCGATGCTGAAGACTAACCCTGAAAATTTTCGCGATACGCTTAACCAGACAAGGGAATTGAAAAAAGCTGGTTGTGAACTCGTACGAATCGCCCTTCCTCATGAAGAAACTTGTAAAATCATTCCTTTTCTCAGAAAGGAAGTCGATATACCTATAATTGGTGATATTCATTTTAACCATAAAATTGCTTTGAAAGCGATGGAGTTCGGCATTAATGCCGTGAGGATCAATCCCGGCACCATCAATAACGTGCGTAAGGTACAAGAAGTAGCAAATATGGCCCGTGAAACCAAAACACCCATCAGGATCGGCATGAACGTCGGATCTGTGGAAAAACGAATTTTGAAAAAATTCAAGAAACCCACTGCCGATGCAATGGTAGAAAGCGCCCTTTATTATACGAAGCTTTTTGAAGATGCCGGATGGACAGAATTGAAGGTTTCTTTGAAAGCGTCAGATGTTTTTCAAACTATTGAAGCGTATAAAAAATTCTCAAAAAAATCACAGTACCCTCTCCATATAGGAATTACAGAAGCAGGTCCTATATTTTCCGGCGCAATCAAATCAGCAGTCGGTATTGGTATACTATTATACGAGGGGATCGGTGACACCGTACGGGTATCACTTACGGGAAATCCGGTATATGAGGTCGCAGCCGCCTATCACATTCTGCGAGATATGGGGCTTAGGAAGAGAGGAATCAACATTATCTCCTGCCCAACCTGCGGGAGATGCAAAACCAATCTCATGGAAATCGTCGGGGAATTTGAAAAAGATGTTAGTGATGTTGATGCTCATATGAATGTTGCCATAATGGGGTGTGAAGTGAATGGGCCCGGTGAAGCCAAAGAGGCAGATATAGGAATTGCCTTCGGTGCTCATAAGGCAATTCTTTTCAAAAAAGGAAACGTCATAAAAACCGATATACCGAAAGAACTGGCAAGAAACATCCTCAAAGAAGAAATCCACAGCATGATTAATTGAAGTACTCTCTGTCAATATGTTCAACCAAACGATGTATTTTTTATCGCGCGTCTCACGTGAATAATGCGCTGAATGACCGTTATATGGGTCAAAAAAGCAAGTATAAGCATAACCCACGATAATAAAAGCGGGACAAAAAGACCTATGAGTAAAAGAACTGTCCTCTCAGGTCTCTCCATTAAACCTGATCTGCATTGGACGCCTGCAGCTTCACCTCTCGCCCGTGCATAGGGAATAATTGCGGTCCCCACAACAGCCACAAATGCTACGGAGGCATAGCAAAGATAATTTTGTTTCATATAAAAAAATAAAATAGCCCCCATAACCAGAAGATCAGTATACCTGTCAAGAACAGAATCAAGAAAGCCGCCAAAGACTGTGGCCTTTTTCAAACTGCGCGCCACAGCTCCGTCAAGCATATCAAAAAAACCCGATACAAAAAGAGAGAAGCCTGCAAGAAGGAATTGATTAAAAACGACACATGCCGAAGCAAGGAGTCCAAAAAACGCCCCCGAAATAGTTAGCACATTGGGGTTCACAGATTTATTTTTAAAAACAAGACTGTAAGTTTTCAAGAGATATGGATCAAGAGAATGGCCTATTTTTGAACTTACCACAATAAACCTATCTTTCTCTCTCGCCCCGTATAAATTCTTCCACCATTCTCCGGGCTATTTCATCAGGATATTGTTGGATAGGATGTTTCATGGTGTAAGCAGAAATAGATTCAAGAACACCGCCGACATTCCTGTCACGGGCTACCTTGCAGCAGCGGATAGCATCGATTATGCATCCCCCGCTGTTCGGCGAGTCCTCCACAGATAACCTTAATTCGAGATTGATCGGCACATCACCGAATATCCTTCCTTCAAGACGAATGAAACACACTTTATTGTCTTTTTGCCACGGCACATAATCTGATGGACCAATGTGGATATTCTCAGACGGTATAGGTACATCCAACATTGATTGCACAGCTTCCGTTTTTGAAATCTTTTTTGAAATGAGCCTTTCCCTGTTGAGCATATTGAGAAAGTCAGTATTCCCGCCGGTATTCAACTGATATGTTCTGTCTATTGCCACACCACGGTCATGAAACAACTTTACAAGATTTCTATGGATAATCGTGGCCCCTATTTGCGATTTTACATCATCACCTATGATGGGAATTCTTTTCTTACGGAATTTTTCCGCCCATTCGTTTTCGGAAGCAATGAAAACGGGAATGCAATTAATGAGACTGACCCCGCTTTCAAGACAACACTGAGCATAATACCCGGCCGCCTTTTCAGAACCCACGGGCAGATAGTTTATAAGTATGTCAGCCCCCGTTTTTCGAAGAACTTTGACTATATCTGAAGGTTTTTGCTTTGAAACGACAAAAGTCCTTTCAGCAGGATATTTCTTCATATGCGGTGAAACACCATCGAGGACATGTCCCATGGAAACAACTACATCTGTCGGGTCCAGTTCCTTTTTAATTATTTTTGTACAGTTCGGTAGAGAAAATATCGCCTCTTCAAGAGGCCTTCCAACCTTTCTTTTATCTATATCGAAAGCAGCGACAACTTTAATATCTTTTGGTGCATAACCACAAATCTCATAGTGCATGAGACCTATGGTTTCTCTTCGTTTATCCGAATAATATTGTATACCCTGGATAAGTGAACTGGCACAGTTTCCAATACCGACAACAGCAACACGAATTCCCCGCATTATATCCTCTACTTTTTTTCTTTTAAAATATTTGTTCTAAAAAGTCAAAAAAAATATAAACTCACTTTCTGTAACGCTCCACACCTGATTCATAAATGTCATTCCCGTAGATGTCATTAATAATAAAAAGCGGCATGTCCCTTACTTCAAGTCTCACAACAGCTTCAGGGCCCAGGTCTTCGTAGGCAATCACCTCTGAAGCAACAACGCACTGAGACAGGAGAGCGCCGGCGCCTCCCGTGGCGCCAAAGTAGACCGCTTTATGCTGCCGCATTGCCTCTTTGACGGCAGGAGACCTTTTACCTTTCCCGATCATGCCCTTCAAGCCGAGCGATAGTAGTTTCGGCGTATAGAGATCCATCCGGGAGCTTGTCGTGGGACCGCAGGCGCCGATGACTTTCCCGGGGGAAGCCGGCGAGGGCCCACAGTAGTAGATAATCTGATCTCGTATGTCAAAGGGCAGTTCTTTGCCGGCATTCAGGGTGTCTATGAACCTCTTATGAGCGCTATCACGGGCAGTGTAGATGGAGCCGCTCAA
>CAZXVZ010000150.1:5154-6886 GCA_964644085.1 uncultured Syntrophus sp.
TGTTGATCTCATCGATGAGTTCTGCCTCAAGAGCTGCAATCTCGGGGTCACTGTTTCTTACGCCCAGGGGCACCATTAAGGCTTCCTTGGACAATTGGGCTGAAGTCTCCAGATTCCCCCCTATCCCCACACCGACAATTATCGGCGGACAGGGGTTCGGGCCGCCCTTCTTCACCATTTCGAGGACGAATGTCTTTACCCCTTCCCTGCCCTGTGAGGGGGTGAGCATCCTTACTTCACCGTAGTTCTCGCTGCCGCCGCCTTTGGGCATAACAATTATCCTGATAGTATCGCCGGGGACTATCTTCAGGTGGATAATGGGCGGTGTATTATCACCGGTGTTTTTCCGGGTGAAGGGGTGACAGCAGGATTTCCTCAGGTATCCCTTCTGATAGGCGCGCCTCACCCCTTCAGAGATGGCTTCGGTGAGGTCTCCCCCGGTAATATGGACATCCTGGCCGATCTCTATAAAGGTCACAGCAAGACCCGTGTCCTGACAGACAGGCAGTCTTTCAGTTGCGGCGATGTGCGCGTTCTTTATCAGTTCCCGGAGGACCTCTTTCCCCACGGGGGATTCTTCTTTTAGAACGGCATCTTCTATGGCATTCATGAGATTCTGAGAGAGATTGATGTTGGCATCAATGAAGAGGTTCTCCAAGGCAGAAATGATGGTGTCAATATGTACTTCCCGCATATCGTCTCTACTCCACATAGGGCGCGATGATGCCCTTTTCCATGAGCAGCCCCACTTCATCCCGCGCCTTCGCTATTTTCTGCTCGGCCATCCTGAAAAGTTCTTTTTCGTCAATATTGAGGCGCGCCACGTTCTGCTCCATTGCTTTTTTTGCGACAGCCACAGCCTCCCTGGGGAAGACCTCCCACTCATCCATGGTGGGCAGGAGATAGTCTTCGTGGATACCCCTGTCCTCGGCACATCTGGCCAATTCATAGGCGGCGGCGATGCACATCTCATCGGTGATGGTTTTTGCCATCACATCGAGGGTACCCCTGAATATGGCCGGGAAACCAACCGAGTTGTTGATCTGATTGGGGAAATCACTCCTGCCGGTAGCCACAATCCTGGCTCCAGCCTCCTTCGCATCCCAGGGCCACATTTCGGGAACGGGATTGGCGCAGGCAAAGACAATGGCGTCATCGGCCATGGCGCTTACCCATGCCTTTTCAATAACGTCAGGACCGGGTTTTGAGAGGGCGATGACCACATCCTGACCCTTCATGGCTTCGGCAGTGCCGCCATCCCTGTTTTCTCCGTTTGTCACCTGGCAGAATTCGCGCTTTTCCTTATTGACAGGTTTGATATCATCCCTCTTTCTGTTGAGAATTCCCTTGCTGTCGACGACGATGAGCTTTTTCGGGTCTGCCCCTGCTTTGATGAGCATTCTCACAATGCAGACATTGGCGGCGCCGATGCCGATCATGGTGATTTTAGCTTCACTCAGCTTCTTTTTGACAATCTTCAGGGCGTTGATGAGTCCTGCCAGGGTCACTGCCGCAGTGCCCTGCTGGTCGTCGTGCCACACGGGGATCGGGGCTTCGGCCCGGAGTTTTTCCAGTACATAGAAACACTTGGGATTTTCTATGTCCTCAAGGTTGATGCCGCCAAAGACAGGCGATATGATCTTCACCGTCCGTATGATCTCATCGGCATCCTTTGTGTCCAGGCAGATCGGGAAGGCATCCACACCGCCTAAGTATTTGAAAAGCAGCGCTT
>CAZXVZ010000151.1:0-6881 GCA_964644085.1 uncultured Syntrophus sp.
TAAGAGTTTTTTTATACTCTTTATAAATGGGGTCCCGAACCTGTTTCTGTCCCTTCCGGCGTTTCCTTTGTTCTTTTGGTATGATAGGTGAAGTCGCATCTGGACCTTCCCAATATGACAAAAAATCCTCGATAGCAACGTACCTGTCATCAACTGAGGATTTTAGAAATGTAGCGAATCGTTTGTTAAAGTCTGTCCATGATAAAGGCTTCAGCGAATGATCATTTATAATGTCAGTTATAGCTTTGAATACAAGAGTGGGTGTTCCAACGTGGTCTATCCCGTAAAGGTGTTTTGGATTGAGGCAGTCTTGAAGAATTTTTTCAAGGTCAAGATACCATTTCTTGAATAAACTATTTGTTTCTTCCAACAGCCGTTTTATGTCTATTTCCATATCGATCTGGGTATTCCATCCATACTGTAGGCTATTATATTTCATCTTGGTCTTCAGATTCAATGAATTTGCTCCTGTCATTAAATAGCCGGGGCCAAGTGAAAGACTATCCGCTGCCGGTATCGGGTATATAAGGCGAATCTCTACTGTCAAAGCACACCATGCCACCAATAGAGCGCAGGAAACAGCATGGGATGTCTGATAATGGGGGTGGCACTCTGTCGGTTTGCTATTGTCTTCGTGAAACAGCTGGCGACATCACAAGAGCTACCATTGAGACCCGCTTCAGGCATCCTGCCCGAGAACCGAAAAGGTTTAATATAAGGCCTGATGTTAACTATAGGTTAACCGTATATTTTTAAGAAGTTTTTTGATGATTTGTAAGTTATTGAAATTAAACATGCGCCCAGCAAGAATCGAACTTGCAACCTTTGGATTCGTAGTCCAACACTCTATCCAATTGAGCTATGGGCGCATTGCGGTTAAAAAGTTACAATGATTTATTACCATATTCGTGCCCCTCTTGTAAATGAAACTTGCAGTATCGTGACCAACTGACCGGTTGAAATATTCTTTTTTTGTGCTAATACAAATAATAAGAGCACATAAAGGAGGTAATGATATGTCCATCATGGAAGCCTCTCCTACTAAAGAATCAGACCTTTTTAAAGGAGTAAGCCAGCGTGTAATTAGTGAAATCGGGAAAAAAAGTGAAGAAATGTTTTTCGAAAAAGATTCCATAATATTCAGATTGGATGAGGAAGCGGCTTTTGTCTACGAGCTTGCCGAAGGGGCGGTCGATATTGTTGTGTCGGAAAAAGACAACATGCATTATTCAGTAATGCGTCCCAACGAGATATTCGGCTGGTCGGCGCTTGTGGAGCCTTATGTGTACACAGCCACAGCCCGGTGTGTAACAGATGTAAAAGTAGTTCGGATCGCCAGGGATGTGATAGAAGAAGCTGTGAAACATCATCCTGCGGAAGGGCTTATCATTTACAAACACCTTGCAGGACTTATCGGGCAGCGGCTCAGGAGCGCATATCAGTATATTTATCGTCAATAACAGGCTTGTAAGCAAGGGTTTTTAAACAAGGTATATCCCAAAATATGTCAATGGCTCGCCTGAAACATACTGTTAAGGGTTGTTAAATACTTTTCGGGTTACATACAAATTGTTATACAAAAACTTGACAAGACATCATATTTATGTGTAAAGTGTCCAAAATTAGGATCGGAAAATGAAGTTAAAACCTTTTTTAAAAAGGTGCATGACCCCCGTTACCATCATGATCGTTCCTCACACACGATCGAACCTCTTAAAAATCAAGATTTCACTGGCAGGATTAGTGGCATGCCTTATGCTTTCATGTGTTGGGGCAATCTATGTCGTATCTATCGGGGTAAAAACACTGGATTATCATGTAATGAAAAACAGACTGTCCTATTTTAGCAAAGAATTCAGAGAGATACGATCGACGACCGCATCTCTGAAAGAAGCCAGCAATGAACTTTCGAGGCTGCTTTCCCTGAAATCAAAAGGTGATATACTGAAGTCAGCAGAGCTGAAGGATACCGGTTCGCTAAACGTAGAATCATTGAAAAAACAGGTCAACGAAGCCATCGAATCTGTCTCAGCCATAAAGCTGTTTATCGCTGAGCAGAGAGATATCTATTTGTCTACACCCACAGGATGGCCTGTCCAGGGGGAAATCAGCTCCGGTTTTGGTTTACGGAGACATCCTTTGTCAGGCGAAATGGCAAACCACACAGGTATCGACATTAGAACGCCTGTAGGCTCTGTGGTGAACGCCACCGCATCAGGTATTGTGAGTTTTTCAGGTTGGGAAAATGGGAGTGGTTACATCGTTGTTCTCGAACATGGCCATGGTTTCAGTACTGCCTATGCTCATAATAAGGAAAATCTTGTAAGCGTCGGTCAACGGGTCAAGAAAGGTGAACGGATTGCGCTATCCGGTTCCACAGGAGTTTCAACGGGTCCCCACGTTCATTATGAGGTTTGGAAGGATGATAAGCAGGTGGATCCTGCCCAATATTTAAAGGATGTGCTATGATGATTGGAAAAAAACAATCTTCACTGGAAACGCTTATCGGAAATGATTCCCTTTTTAAAGGTGAAATTGTTTCAAAAAGGGTATTGAGGGTTGACGGTGTCATCGAAGGGAACGTTCAAGCGGATTTCCTGATTATTGGTAAAACAGGCTCGGTAAAGGGTGACATCTTCGTGCATGGCGTTGAAGTGAACGGGAACGTCGAAGGGAATATCCAAGCGGAAGAGATTGTTGAAATCAAGCCCGCAGGTACCGTCAGGGGAGATATATATACGGTAAAACTCGTCATATCGGAAGGCGCCCTTTTTGCCGGTCATTCTCACATGAGGAGGCCCGGTGAGGCCATCGAACAGAGCGGCAAGCAAGGGAGCAATGAAAAAAAGATCGAAAGGATTTTTTAACACCCATTGCATCTCGTGATCCTGTGCCTTCTCCGCACATCAATAGCATCCTGAAAGAGTATATTCGTTGATTTTTTTTTATAAACCTTTTATAGTAGTATCATAGAGTGCGGCCGTATATCTCCAGAGACGTTTGTACAGATTGCGGAGAATGCGTGACCGCATGTCCTTACGAAGTTATATCGGATAAAAATGGTTTCGTTGACGTCGCAATACCTGAAGACTGTATCGAATGCGGGGCCTGTATTGATGCCTGTCCTCAAAAAGCCATACTGATGGACGATTAATGAAAACGAAAGTACTCCTTGACAAAAAAGCCATAGAACGTACTGTCAACAGGATGACCCATGAAATCCTTGAAAAGAACGAAGGGTCCTCCGCGCTTTCCCTCATTGGAATCAGAACAAGAGGCATTTATCTCGCGAACCGTATTCAGAGTAAAATAAAAGGTATAGAGGGCATAACGCTTCCGTTGGGGATCCTGGATATTACCATGTACCGGGATGATCTATCTAAAATGAAGTCACCTGAAGTTAAGAAAACCGAGATACCCTTTGATGTTAACAATATGACTGTTATTCTTGTCGATGATGTCATGCACACAGGAAGGACGACGCGCGCGGCAATTGATGCTATCATGGATCTCGGGCGGCCGAAAAAAATACAGCTTGCGGTACTGGTCGACAGAGGCGACAGAGAACTTCCTATACATCCCGATTACGCGGGTTTTGTTTATACGGTGCATCCCCGGGAAGAAGTGCTCGTCAGACTAAATGAAGTTGATGGCAAAGATGAAGTTGTGGTCGGGAAATCACTATGAAATGGAATAAAAAAGACCTCCTTGGCATCAGAGAACTTACCAGGGAAGAGGTTCTTTTTATTCTCAATTCTGCCGATTCTTTCAAGGAAATATCGAGGAGAGATATTAAAAAAGTTCCCACATTGCGTGGTAAGACCGTGATCACCTTATTTTATGAACCTTCAACGAGGACGCGGACATCATTTGAGATAGCGGCAAAACGGTTGAGCGCTGATACGATAAATATCTCCGCCAGCACAAGCAGCTACGTCAAAGGTGAAACCCTCAAGGACACCGCTCGGAATCTGGAGTCTATGAGACCTGACGCCGTTGTGATCCGTCACAGTATGCCGGGCGCTCCTTACATGCTCGCGGGAATCATGGAGGCCTCGGTCATAAACGGGGGTGATGGCGCCCATGAACATCCTACTCAGGCGCTCCTCGATTTATATACCATGAGGGAAAAGAAAGGGCACATTGACGGACTGAAGGTCGTCATTGTGGGCGATATTGCCCACAGTAGGGTAGCCCGGTCGAATATACTGGCTCTCAGGCATTTTGATACTGAAATAGTCTGTTCGGGACCTCCCACGATGATCCCGCCTTACATAGAGACACTGGGCGTCAGGAAGGAATATAATATAAATAAAGCTATTTCCGGGGCCGATGTGATTATGATGCTGCGCATTCAGAAAGAACGGGGCGGCATAGCAGCGATTCCCTCCACGAAGGAATACTCAACGCTGTTTGGTCTTAAGGCCGAGCATATTGAAAAGGCAAAAAAAGACGTTATTATCATGCATCCGGGACCCATGAACAGGGGAATTGAAATTACCAATGAGCTTGCCGACGGCCCGTACTCCGTGATTCTCGACCAGGTTGAAAACGGAGTTGCCGTCCGTATGGCTATACTCTATCTCCTTATCGGGAGGGAAATATGAAAATCCTTATCCGTGGAGGCAGGCTTATTGACCCCGGGAACGACCTTGATAACAAGCTGGATGTTCTTGTAAACGGTACCATTATCGAAAAGATCGACAAAAACATCCGTGAAACCGATGATAAAATAAAAATCATTGACGCGAGCGGCCATATTGTGGCGCCGGGGTTTGTTGATATCCATGCTCATTTGAGAGAACCAGGTTACGAGTACAAGGAAACGATCAAGACGGGAACAATGGCGGCGTCAAAAGGTGGTTTCACAACAGTCATCTGCATGGCAAATACTCAACCGGTCAATGACAATAAGAGTATCACAGAATTCATTATTGAAAAGGCAAAGTCAGAGGGACTGTGCAGGGTCCTGCCATGCGGGGCGATAACGAAAGGGCTCAAGGGCGAAGATCTTGCCGAAATAGGTGAGATGCATGAGGCAGGCATTGTTGCTATCTCAGATGACGGTAAATCGGTAAAGGACGCCGGGGTTTTGAGAAGAGCCATGGAGTATTCAAAAATTTTCGGTATCCCTGTCATATCACACTGCGAAGATGAAACACTCGCCAAGGGGTATGTCCACGAAGGTCTTTCTTCATTAATGAGTGGCCTTGAAGCGACTCCATCAATTGCCGAAGAGATCATCGTGGAAAGGGATATCGCGATTGCCCGGTATGTTGACGCAACTGTGCATCTAACCCATATATCGACAGCAGGAAGCGTGGAGATCATAGGACGGTCAAAAAAGAAGTTTAGAAAGGTTTCCTGCGATACCTGCCCGCATTATTTTACCCTTACCGATGAAGCAACACTCGGATACGATACAAACACAAAAGTCAATCCACCCCTGCGCTCCAAAAAGGATAAAGAAGCCATTTTAGAAGGTTTAAAAAACGGCGTCATTGATATTATCGCCACTGATCACGCGCCCCATGAGTTTACATCAAAAGACGTGGAATTTGATATTGCAACGTCAGGAATTTCAGGTTTTGAAACTGCCCTTGCTTTATCCTTGAGGCTGGTTCACGACCACGTGCTCACCTTTCCTGAAATCATACAAAAAATGAGTCTTAATCCCGCGAGGCTGCTGGGTTTGCCTTCCGGAGATCTTTCAGTTGGAAAGCCGGCAGACCTCATCATCTTTAATCCCGCAACGGAATGGACCGTCAATAAAGACACATTTCTTTCGAAAGGGAAAAACACACCCTTTCATGGATGGAAGCTAAGAGGCAAGAACCTCCTGACTATGGTGGGGGGCAAAGTTGTCTACAGAGACACAAAATTCATCAAAAGTTAATTCTTCAAGAATCAAGTCCAACAGGCGTGTAATTGACTTTATCTGACCAATTCTTTGAAGGTACATGAATCGGCATTACATTTGCCGGAAATGTTCTCGTGCCAGGGCTGCATCTTTTGCTATCCGCTCTTTTAGCTCTTCAATACCGCCGAATTTCATTTCATCCCGTATACGTTTATGGAAATAAATAGCTACTTCTTTTCCATAGAGATTACCCGAAAAATCAAGTATATGAGTTTCCATTAAGAATTTTTTTCCATCGAATGTAGGATTGAAACCGATATTTGTAACCGCCGCTTTTCGTTTGTCTCTCAGCGCAACTTCTGTAACGTAGACACCATTTTTCGGCACAAGTTCAAAAAATGTATCGAGATTTATTGTGGGAAATCCCATCCATTTGCCCCTGTTTTCACCTTTGACGACTATACCTTCTATCATGTGTGGTCGTCCGAGAAAACGCGTTGCTTTTTCCACATTACCATCTATGATGAGCTTTCTAATGGCATTACTCCCAACTCTTTCTCCGCCGATGGTTATTGCGTCTATGGCCTCAAAATAAAAGCCATACTTCTCAGCGCATTGTCTCAGCATTTCCACATTCCCCGTGCCGCCTTTGCCGAATTTGAAATCATATCCAACAAAAATCTCTTTGACAGCGAGCCTGTCCACAAGGATATCCTTGATGAATATTTCCGGTGTGATATTTTGAAATGAAGCATCGAAAGGAATGAGCAGCATTACCTCAATACCGTGTGTTTCAATAAGTTTCTTTTTTAAGTGAAGAGGGGTTATGAGGAGAGTATAGGTGTCCGGTTTTAAAACGCTTAATGGATGAGGATTAAACGTCATGAGCATTGGGGTGCCTGATATTTTCCTGGCCCTTTTCGCGACCGTCTCGATGATTTTTTTATGGCCGATATGAATGCCATCGTAGTTACCGATTGTCAGAACAGGATTGGGGAATTTCTTAGAGATGTTCAGAGTT
>CAZXVZ010000152.1:0-6859 GCA_964644085.1 uncultured Syntrophus sp.
TGCTCGATATATTTGGCCGAAAATGGGGACTCGCTTTGACATATCTTCTGGGCGGGATTTCCGTGCTGCTATTTGGATTTGTGTCTTCTCCGGCTTCACTTTATATTGTGGGCGCCGCTACGGGTGTGTTTGTGCTTGCCGCGCCGACCGCTCTGCTGGTAGTTTGCGGCGAGACCTATCCGACGAATATCCGTTCCACCGGCGTGGGCCTGGTACAGGGAATCAGTAAGCTCGGATCCATTCTCGGGCCTATCGTGGGGGGCGCGCTTCAGGTTCTGAATTTTGGATTGGAGCGGTTTTTCACCTTTTTTGCGCTGCCGTGTTTTGTCTGCATCGTGTTGGTATTATTTTATCGTACGAAGAAAAAGGGTGAAACCCTGCAAAATATTTAAGCCTTCAAAAAAGGACCTTCCTGTTATTGACGTATCAGTAAGCTTTGGTAGCTGGCAAAGGCAGCACCAACGTTCTGATCCATATATTACTGAGGATATCAGGTTCTCTTCAGAGGAATAATTTTTGGTATGGAAAAGACCATGAGTCCACAACCAAAAAAATGCGGCAAAATACCAAAAAATGTCATCTGAATAAACTGTTTTGTCGTTCACAAGCCCGGAAAAATGGTTTATAAAAAGCGTTTCTGTAATTCTTTGACGAGGGCAATGTCTTCCAAATGGCCGGTCTGCTTCGCCGTGATCTTGCCGAGGATCGGCCGGTTGAGCAGATATGTGTCGCCGATAAGGTCCAGCACCTTGTGACGGACAAACTCATCGGGGAACCTCAGCTGCGTGTTAATCACGCCGTCATCGTTGAGGATAATGAAATTATTTATCCTGCCTCCCGAACCGAGACCCATTTTGCCGAGTTGTTCAAAATCTTTGAGAAAGCCGAATGTGCGTGCGGGGGCAATTTCGGTAATATAATTTTTATTTTTGGCGGAAAAGGAATATTCCTGCCTGCCTATTGGCTGTACCTGTTCCAGCGTGTAATCGATTTCAAAGGTTTCCGAGGGTTCGATGGAAAGGGATTTACCGTTTGTCAGCTGGGGTATATCGATTTTCTCGGTGATTCTCAGCGGCTCTATTCCGTCTTTTTGTATTATAATTCCGGCTTCATCGATCTTATTACAGATCTCAATGGCTGAACCGTCGAAGATGGGTATCTCCTCGCTTACTTTAATAAGCAGGTTGGTAATACCGTACATGTGGCATGCCGAGAGAAGGTGTTCAATGGTTCGGACCATGCAGTTTTTGCCTTTCACCGATGTAAATCCACCCACAGAAAAAGTGTAATCGATGTAGGCCGGTATACGCTCACCATCGGGTATGTGTTCAAATACAATGCCCGTGTTTTCCGGCATGGGGAGGAGAATCATCCCCGTCTTCACACCTGAAAAGAGACCGACGCCGTAGACAACGATGCTTTTGCCTATTGTTTTTTGTTTAAACTCTTTAAGTCCTTTTGTGCCTTTGAGTTTGAAATTGTTAACGGTTTCTGTGTGTTTGTATTCTGTGCCGAGCCCTCTCGATACAACTTCGAGGACCTTTTCGATTGAAAGAGGCTTTTCGAGAAAATCATATGCGCCCACTTTCACGGCTTCAACGGCGGTGGATATGGTCCCGTGTCCTGATATGACGATGACGATGGCGTCCTTGTTCTTTTTCTTTATCTTTTTTAAGACCTGAATACCGTCTACTTCGGGCATCCACACATCAAGGAGTGTGATATCCGGTTTCTCTTTCTCAAAGATAGCGAGCCCCTCTTTCCCGTCCGTTGCCTTCAGGACAGCAAAACCTTCATCTTCAAGTATAGATGAGAGCGTGTCGAGGATGCTTCTTTCGTCATCAATGATAAGAACTTTGTTCATTATGCAATATTTTATACGAAATACCCTGAGATTACAATAACCTCAGAAGAACGGCAGTCGTGAATTACATTTTTGAAAAAAACAGTTTTTGTGATATATTTAAATAGTGTTTAAGAGAAGGGAAGAGAGGTTTATTGGAAGAAAAAACTGAAGAAGGATTCCTGCGGTTATCCTTCGATGAAATAGATGTGGCGAGACATCTCTTCGGCCCCCGTGAAGAGAACATTAAACATCTCAAAAGATACTTCAATATTAAAACAAGCATACGAGGGACGAACCTCACCCTCCTTGGCGCGAAAAAGGATATAGAAGAAGCAGGAAAAGTTATCAATGAATTGCAGGGCATTGTCAAAAAGGGTTTCACCATACGCCATGCCGACATAGACCACGCGGTTCATTTTATTTCTCACGCTCAGCATCAGGCGGGAGAAACACAGGATGACAGGATATACATAGCCGCTTCGAAAAAGAACATCACCCCGAAGACCCGTAACCAGAAACTCTATATCGATGCAATCCGGAAACACGATATGGTGATAAGCATCGGCCCCGCCGGAACAGGTAAAACATACCTCGCCATGGCCATGGCGCTCTCCGCTTATTACCGGAAAGAAGTTTCCAGGATTGTATTGACAAGACCGGCAATTGAGGCCGGTGAAAAGCTCGGATATCTCCCGGGGACCATGTACGAGAAAGTAAATCCTTACCTGAGACCTCTCTATGACGCGCTCTATGACATGGTCGATATGGACAGGGCAGCGAGACTTGTTGAAAGAGGTATTATTGAAATCGCGCCTCTTGCTTTCATGCGCGGGAGGACATTGAATGATGCCTTTATCATTCTCGATGAAGCACAGAATACCGCGTCGGAACAGATGAAGATGTTTCTCACAAGACTCGGTTTTTCTTCAAAAACTGTCATTACCGGCGATATCACCCAGATTGATCTTGCCGATAAAAAGACAAGCGGTCTTGTGGAAATCCGGCATATCCTCGCGGGTATTAAAGGTATCAAATTTGTATATTTTACCGGGAAAGATGTTGTCCGCCATCGACTTGTTCAAAAAATCATAAAAGCCTACGAGGAAAGAAGCCTAAACTCGGGGAGCGCAAAAGATGCCAAACGGTAAAGATAAACCTCCGTCGCGGATCGATTACCGGAAACTCACCGTTCTCTTTTTCTTTGCGATCGCGCTTTCAGCCATTATCGGTATTGGTAGTTTTACCTTTCATGAAGAATATCAATCAGGAGATATTGCCCGAAAAAATATAAAATCACCGGCAGACGTTTACGTACCTGGAAGTGATGTTGCAATAAAAAAAGGAGAGATTATTGTCCGCGAAGGCGAAAGGATAAGGGAGGATCACCTTAAAAAACTCGCCGCCGTGAAGGGCCTTGGAAAAGACGCAGGGTTTACTTTTAAGAATATCCTTTCATTTTTTGTACTCCTCTTTTTATTTACCGTCATCATAATAGAGTACGCGGAAAAGAATATTAAGAAATTCTCCCTTTCCGTGAGAGATCTGCTTTTCTGCACGGTTTTTACAGTTTTCTGCGCGCTTCTCGTAAGAACATGTTTCCTTGTTTTTCAGTATTACGCGCCCGACCTCCTTGAACAGTTATTTTACATTATACCGGTATTTCTTTTCGGTATTGTCTTCAGAATTGTTCTCTTTTCTGAAGCGGCGATTATCTTTTCGGTGATTTTCTCTATTATTCTCGGGTTTTCTTTTGAAAACAGCCTTGCCGTATTTCTCTATGTTTTTGTCGGCAACATTCTTGCTTCCTACTTCTCAGGTAAGTGTGAGAGCCGCAATGTCATACTCAAGGCCGGACTCTATACATCGATCGTGATGGGTTTCATGACGATCTTTTTTGATACATTTCTCGGCCGAGCTTTAGGGAACATACCAGCCCGATTCGGCTTTCTTATCCTGGGCGGCCTGGCAAGCAGTTTCATCGCCCTTGGCATCCTCCCTGTCATTGAGAGTGTTTTTGATTATACGACAGACATAAAGCTTTTGGAACTGGCAAATCTCGAAAATCCTCTCCTTGAAGACATGATGATCAACGCACCCGGAACATATCACCACAGCATCGTCGTGGGAAATCTCGCAAAGGCGGCCGCGGAAAGCATCGGAGCACATCCGTTTTTGGCTAGAGTTGCCGCTTATTATCATGATATCGGGAAGTTAAAAATGCCTCACTATTTCATTGAGAACCGGGCGGGCACAGAAGATGTCCATGAAGAACTGACCCCAAACATGAGCGCGCTCATCATCCTTTCCCACATCAAAGAAGGGGTTGAACTGGCACAAGAGCACCGGCTTGGAACAAAAATCACGGAAATCATCAAGCAGCACCATGGCACTAGCATCGTAAGCTATTTCTATAGCAAAGCAAAGGAGCAGGAAGACCCCGATCTCCACATTATCGAGGAGAAAGATTTTCGTTACGCCGGCCCGAAACCGCAGACAAAGGAGGCTGGTATTATTATGCTGGCCGATGCCGTGGAGGCCGCGTCGAGGTCCCTCGACGATCCCACGCCAAAGAGGATTGAAAGCCACGTACAGAATATCATAGAGAATATATTTCTAGACGGGCAGCTTGATGATTGCGAACTCACGTTGAAAGACCTCCATGCGATCCAGAGGAGTTTCATAACAATATTTAATGGTATATTCCATCAGAGAATAGAATATCCCGAGAGGACGACAAATGGCGGTATTGATAAAAAACTCCCAAAAGATGATAAAGATAAACGCAAGAAGCATCAGAAAGATCACCGAAGCATTGCTGGGCTTTTTGGGGTTTCAAAATAAGGATTTAAGCATCCTCTTTGTTGATAACAAAAAGATAGCGACATTGAACAGAAAGTTTTTCGGAAAAGACAAGCCTACCAATGTCATATCTTTTTCCTATGTGGATGGTCTACCGTGCGAGGTACTTGGCGATATCATAATCTCTGTGGAGAGAGCCGACGAAGAAGCGCGAACAGCAGGAACGCAGTTTTACGAACGGCTCTTCGCCTTGATTATTCATGGTTTCGCACACATTATGGGCTATGACCATGGGAATGACGCAAAGAAAAGCAGGGAAATGGCGAGCAGGGAAAAAAGATTTATGAACTTCGTGGAAGCCGATGACACCTACAAGGCGCTGACAAGCAAGAAGTCATAATATGGACCCGCGGCGTGATGGCTAAAACGATGGCCGGTAAAAATAAATTACACAGGCTTTGCTATGTTTACTGGTTGCCCTTTCTTTCCGGTCTTCTCCTCGTCGTCATTCAACCTCCCGTTAATCTCTATCCTCTAGCTTTCTTAGCGCTCATCCCCCTTCTTGCCTCAATCGACAAAGATAATTTGCGTTTCTCATTTCTGTCAGGGTATGTGGCCGGTATCGTTTCCTATCTCGGGCTTATCTACTGGGTTATTATTGCCATGAATCATTACGGCGGTATCAGTATTCCCCTGAGCGCCTTAATACTGCTGCTCTTCGTTGCCTATCTGTCCTGCTATACAGGTCTATTCACGCTTTCCTGTGCCTGGCTTGAAAAAAGGTTTTCTATTCCCGTACCGATTACTGCTCCGCTCATCTGGATATTGTTGGAGTATGTTCGGGGATTTTTCATGTCCGGGTTTCCCTGGTCCTTTCTCGCGCATTCACAACATAATTTTCTTCCCTTTATTCAGATAGTATCCATTACAGGGACCTACTACTTATCTTTTCTTATCGCTGCCGTTAATGCTGTTTTATTCAGCCTCTGGCGGAGAAAAAGGATTTCATTTGTATATATTTTCATTGTGGCAGTTTTGTGCACAGTGACGCTTGTGTACGGTTTTGTTTCGCTGGCAGGCAAAGAAGAAATACGTGAAAAAAGTGTGTCAATTGTACAGGGAAATATCCGGCAGGACGTAAAATGGGATGAAACATTTAAAGTTATGACTATTAAAAAATACGCTCAGATGACATCGGTTTCGGGAAAAACAGCCGATCTTATTGTCTGGCCTGAGACGGCCATGCCTTTTATTTTTGACGAAGAAATACACGCAAACAGATATATAAAATCACTGTCAGTTGAAATGAACACTAATATTCTTTTCGGTACCATATCGAAAGGCATGCCACGTGGTTACTATAATTCCGTCTACGTGATCGGAAAAAACGGTGAAACAGCAGGCGTCTATAACAAAGTTCATCTGGTGCCTTTTGGGGAGTACACACCTCTTGTGTCCTATCTTCCTTTTCTCCAAAAATTAACTGCTGCCGGAGGTGATTTTATTCCCGGTGAAGGATATGTGCCTATTAAAACGGATATAGGAAATATCGGTGTTCTTATTTGTTATGAGGGCGTGTTCCCGTCTATCGCGAGAAAAACGGTTCGGCAAGGAGCCCAGGTACTAGTCAATGTTACGAATGACGCATGGTATGACAGGACGTCAGCGGCCTTCCAGCATTTCACATTTTATATCTTCAGGGCTATTGAAACGGACAGGTATGTGCTCAGGGCTGCAAATACGGGGATCAGCGCTGTTATCGATCCGAAGGGACGTATAAAGTCAAAAACGCCGATCTTCACTGAGGAGGTCCTGAAAGATTCGTTTGCAATGAAGAATACCAAGACTTTTTATGTGAGATACGGAGATTACTTTATTCTTATCGCACTTCTGGCACTTGCGGCTGCTGTAAGCGCGGGTTGGCGAAACAGAGCCGAAAACCGTAAGTGACAAAAAAGTGAAAAGCCATTAGTGACGGGTGAATGGCATGAACAGAGAAAATCGCATATCGGGTGAATAATAAATCATGGATCGGGACCGGATGCCATTCCTATGGGAGGTGTTATGCAAGAATGGTATCGGCAAAATTATCAAAAACTTAGCCGGAATTTTCCCGGGACAATCAATCATTCGTAATGGAGTAATATCATTACAAAATAAAAATCCGCCTCTTTTCGCTTGACAAAAAACAAAGCTGGCGGTAAAGTGGTTATA
>CAZXVZ010000153.1:0-6833 GCA_964644085.1 uncultured Syntrophus sp.
AGGGATAAAAAAAGCGTGAATCGAAGGACTCACGCTTTTTTCTGCAAGTTTTCTTTACAGAACCTCTACCTTACACCTTTACTCTTTAGCCTTTTTTCAGAACACCGGCCTCACACTCTGTGCCGGCTTAAGATCCAAACTGGTAAAAACTTCCGCAAAAGCGAGAGCCTGTTTGTAATCTTTTCTCCCGGCGAGGATTTCCTGAGCGTCATTTTTCCCAAAATAGACGTAAAGATATTCAATGAAACCGCCGTTATCCTGGCATTGCGAGAAGTCTCTAACAGGCCAGTAAATACCGAATGCAAGTCCTTCAAAACCTTCCCTGTCCAGGTCTCTGTCTTTAAGAAGTTTCATATACCGTGGTACTTCCAGGAGCGCGTAGGAAAAGCGCTGTTCAGGTTTTGTCGTGTTTCCATCAAAAAATATTTCTGAGGGTCTGATGTTGACCATGAGATAATGATGCATATTATTCTTTTCATCTTTCAATGTTGCGACGCCGATCCCTTCTTTGTAGAAATTGATGCGTGACGCATTATAGCGGGAATATATATCCCTGAAAAGGTCCGTGTTTTTATTGTAGAGCACCTGAGATTTTCCATCCAGATACGAGCTTTTTATGCTTTCAGATTCGTTCTTCGCCACCCAGACGGGTCCTGCGGCGCAGGAACAGAAAGTAAACAGCAATATTACCATAATAAAACATTTTTTCATTTTTTGTCTCCTTTCTTGAGCAACTGAACGACCTCGGTCAAATCTTCTCTGATCTCGTAGAGAATACGCTTGTGGTTTGCCATATACTGCTTTGCTCCGTCGATTGTAAACCTCTTTTCGTGGAGCAGTTTTTTAATGGTGAATATAATGTCGAGGTCCTTCTTTTTGTATAATCTCTGACCTGTCGGGCTTTTCACAGGCTTGATATCCTTAAATTCCTGTTCCCAATACCTCAGTACGTGGGGCTTTAAACCGGTCAGGTTGCAAACCTCTTTGATCCTGTAAAATACCCTGTCAGGAATTTCTTTATTGTTCATTTTTCTTTGCACTGTTAATGTCGTCCTTGAGGACCTGGCTCAACCTGAAGCTGAGCACTTTTCTCTCAGTAATCTTGATTTCCTGACCGGTTTGCGGGTTTCTTCCCCGTCGCGCCTTTTTCTTTCTCACAAAAAAATTCCCGAACCCGGAAATTTTCACGTTTTCATCGGCGGCAAGGGTGTCTTTGATAATTTCAAAGAACCTGTCAACGATGTGAGCACACTCTCTTTTTGAAAAGCCGAGTTTTTCATAAAGGTCTGTTACGATATCAATTTTGGTCATGTGTCCTCCTTATACCCTCAAGGAAATTCCTTCTGTATTTGAAAGCTTTTGTATAATCGTTTCCTGCAAACCGTTTATTGTTTCTTCTTTGAGTGTGTCTTCAAGCGACTGAAAGGTAACGCGGAAAGCCACGCTGCGGGTTTCCCTTCTAAACATGTCGAATACGCCCACTGATGTGATAAGCGGCGAAAGTCCCTTAATGGTGCTGACGAGAGACGCGATGGGGACACTGTCATCCACGTGGAACGAAAAATCACGTGTCACCTGCGGATATCGTGGTATTGGTTGGTAGCTCACCTCAAAATTCCCTTTCTCTAAGATTATATCAAATTGGAGTTCAGTACAATAAATATTCTGTTCAATTTCAAATAATTCAAGCACTTCTTCCCTGATTTCACCAATCCACCCGGCTTTGGTGTCGTCGATATAAATATCGGCCCCTCTCATGGGATGAAGGAAAGGCTCGCTGCTTCTTGCAAGGGAAAATTGTGTGCCAAAGGCGTCCATTAATCCCTCCATAATACCCTTTATATCAAAAAAATCATAATCAGTAAATGTATCTCTCCAGAAAAATTCTCTTTCTTTACCTGTTATTGCGAAACAGATAGCGGTTTTTTCAATTGGTTGCCCGCCGCTATTCTGAAAAAAAACCTTACCCTTTTCGAAAAGCCTCAGATTTTTCCCCCCTCTGTTGAGATTATAAGCGATACATTTAAACATACCGGGCGCGATGAGGGTCCTCATGTGGCTGTACTCTCTTGATATGGGGTTCATGATCGGTACGTAACGGCTGCGCTCATCTGTATCGGGAACAAAAAGGTTTTCAACATCTTTCGTGCTGAAGAAGGCAAAATTGATAATTTCGTAAAACCCGGCGGCACTGAAATAGTTCTTCATCCTGTCCAGGAGGATGTCTTTTTTTGTTTTTCTATGGGACTGGACCGTTGTAACCGGGCTTGTAGCAGGGATATGCTCATAACCGTGTATCCGTGATATCTCTTCGATGATATCTGCGGGCTCATTGATATCGTGTCTGAAATTGGGTATGACTACCTGAAGGCCGCTTTCACTTTCCTCTTTTATGTGGATGTCGATTGAACGTAGCGCCTGTGAGATGTCCTGCTGGTTGATGTGTGTTCCCAGGAGGCCGTTGATATTGCTGTATGTGACAAGAAAGGTTTTCGATTTTTTCCTTTCGAATATTTCCCGTTTTCCCTTGAGTACCGTGCCTCCGGATATCTGCTGCATAAGGTAGATCGCCCTGTCGGCGGCGAAACCGACATTGTCAATATCTATTCCTTTTTCAAAACGTAATGAAGCTTCAGATTTGATGCCCAGTCTCCGCGCGGTTTTTCTGATAAAAAGGGGATTAAAAAAGGCGCTTTCAAGTGCCATATCACGGGTGGTTTCAGTTATTTCAGAATTCTCACCGCCCATAATACCGGCAATTGCCACCGGACCTGAACCGTCACAGATGAGGATATCCCCCGCTTCGAGTTTTCTATCCATGCTGTCAAGGGTGCGAAAGATCGACGCTTTATCTGCCAGACGCACTTCAATCCTCTTATCGCGGATGCGATGATAATCAAAAGCATGGAGGGGTTGGCCAATCTCAAGCATGATGTAATTTGTCACATCCACAAGGGAATTAATAGGTCTCATCCCGCATTTGTGCAGGCGGCTTCTCATCCAGTAGGGTGAAACCCTGATTGACGCGCCCTGTATCATTTTCAGGACATACCGGGGACATGCGTCTGTATTCTTTATATCGAGATCGATATAGTCCGTGACATTTTCTTTTTCTTCTTCAAGTTTGAAATGGGGCAATTTTGCTTTCTGATTGAGAATGCTTGCTGTTTCTCTGGCAATACCGAAAATACTGAGACAATCTCCTCTGTTGGGGGCCGTATTGATGTCAAGGACAGTATCACGTATCCAATTCATCTCGGCAAGTTTCGCGCCGATTTCCGTGTTTTCAGGGAGAATAAATATACCGCTGTGATCATCGGAAAGGCCCAGTTCCTTTTCGGAGCAGAGCATGCCCTGGGACTCAATTCCCCTTAATTTCTTCTGTTCGATAACGAAATTGCCAAGGCGCGCTCCTGCTGTCGCGAGAGGCACCTTATTGCCTTTTTTGACATTCTGCGCGCCGCAGACAACAGTAAAATCTTCTTTTCCTGTGTCGATTATACAAACAGAGAGGCTTTCCGCGTTGGGGTGTTTATCGATGCTCTTAATCTTTCCAACGATGATTCCGTCAAAAGCAGGCAAAATGGTCTCGACGGACTCCACCTCCAGACCCCTGAGGGTGAGGCGTTTTGCCAATTCATGGGGATCGACGTCAATAACAACAAATTCCTGTAGCCACTCAAAAGGTACTTTCACTTAAATTGCCTCAAAATTGTGAGAGAAATCGTATATCGTTATAATAAAACTGCCGGATGTCGTCAATACCAAACTTTATCATGGCGACCCTCTCTACCCCCATGCCGAAGGCAAACCCGGAAATCTCTTCCTGATCGTAGCCCACGTTCCTGAAGACTTGGGGATGTACCATACCGGAACCAAGGATTTCGAGCCACCCGGTGTCCTTGCAAAGCCTGCAACCCTTGCCGTGGCAAATAACACAACCAATATCGACCTCTGCAGATGGTTCGGTGAAGGGGAAATAGCTTGGCCTGAATCTCAGAGGCGTATCCTGCCCGAACATTTCATTGACAAAAAGGCTCAGGATTCCTTTTAAATCGGAAAAACGGACATTTTTATCCACCATGAGCCCTTCCACCTGATGAAACATTGGGGTGTGGGATATATCGTGATCGCAGCGGTATACGGCGCCGGGAGCAATAATTTTTACGGGAGGGAGTTGTGATTCCATAGTACGAATCTGGACCGGAGATGTATGAGTCCGGAGCACTGTACCCGGCGCGATATAAAAGGTATCCTGCATGTCCCGCGCAGGATGGTCGCCGGGGATATTGAGCGCTTCGAAGTTGTAGTATTCAAGTTCTATATCAGGTCCTTCAGCAACTGAGAAACCCAAGGACACAAAAATCCTGATGATTTCTTCGAATGTTTGGGTGACAGGATGTTTTTTTCCGATAAGAGGTATTTTGCCGGGCATGGTAATATCGATCCATGCGGCTTCCTCCCTCTTTGTTTTGGCCTCTTCCTCAAAGGTATCTTCTAATTCTTTTACCTTGTTTTCAGTCCAGACTTTGAGTTCATTAATCGCTTTACCCGCGTCCCTGCGCAGGTCTTTATCAATGGTTTTCAGTTTGTCGAGAAATTCTGCGAAGAGGCCCTTTCTTCCAAGAAGAAACACCCTGGCTTTTTTAATATCCTCGATGTTTTTTACTGAGGATATCTCGCTGTTAACCTTATTTTTCAGTTCACCGATATCCAAGGGTCACCCTACTTGGTTATTGCCTCTCTGACCTTCCCGATAACCTGTTCAAATCCGTTCGGATCACTGACAGCCATTTCCGCCAGCGATTTTCTGTTCAGGGCAATGTTGGCAGTCTTTAATCCGTTCATAAACCGGCTGTACGATATGCCGTATGATCTGCAGGCCGCGTTAATTCTGACAATCCAGAGCGCCCTGAAATCCCTTTTCCGCTCTTTTCTGCCGCTATACGCGTTTTTTAGCGCCTTAAATACGCTCCGTTTGGCCACGCTGTAAACATTCTTCCTGCGGGCCACCATACCGCTTGCGAGCTTAAGAACCTTTTTCCTTCTTCTTCTTGCTTTAAATCCTCGTTTTACTCTTGGCATTTTTCTATACCTCTATGCTTTCTATGAATATGGTAATAATGATTTGATTCTTTTTGCATCATTGGGATGGACTGTATCGGTTTTTGCCAGCCTTCTCTTCTGTTTCCGTGTTTTTGAAGAAAGCAGATGACTGTGGAATGCTTTTCCCCGCTTGATTTTGCCTGTTGCGGTGACTTTCACCCGTTTCGCTAATCCCCGATGGGTCTTTATTTTTGGCATGCGAGCCTCCTTTGCCTTGCCTTTAATATTAATCTGTCTGCTACAGAGGGGCGAAAATCATTACGATATTTCTGCCGTCGAACCGCGATCTCTGCTCGACCTGCCCGACATCCTTCAGTGCTTCAGTGATCTTCTGCGCAAGCTTTTCTCCCATGTCAATGTGGAGCACTTCTCTTCCCTTAAACATAATAATAACTTTTACCTTGTTTCCATCTTCAAGGAACTCTTTCAGGTGTTTAATCTTAAACATGAGATCATGTTCCTCGATTTTGAGACCAAGCTTCATCTCTTTTATATGAATTACTGCCTGTTTTTTCTTTGCGTCATGGGCTTTTTTGGCGATCTGATATTTGAACTTGCCATAGTCCATAATCTTGCAAACAGGAGGCACTGTTTTTGGCGATACCTCAACCAGGTCCAATTCCTGTTCTTTTGCCAACCGCATCGCTTCTATGGTCGGCACAATGCCGAGTTGTTTTCCATCATCTGAGATCAGTCTCACTTCACGAGCCCTGATCTTTTCGTTAATGTTAATTGTGTCTTTAACTTCCTTTCCTATAAGGCTCACCTCCTGATTGTATTTTCTTCCTTTATTCTCTTCATAAAATCTGCCGTTTTGATATTTTTTAATTCGCCGCCGTCACGAACACGCACAGTAATGGAATTATTCTCCATTTCGTTCTTACCGGCAATAATCATATAAGGGATTTTTTTTACCACACTTTCCCTGATTTTTAAACCAAGTTTTTCATTTCTCGTGTCAAGTTCGACCCGGATGCCCTCGTTCATCAACGTATTGTAAATATCTCTGACGTAGGGTTCTTGATCATCGGTGATATTCATTACCATCACCTGAACAGGGGCAAGCCAGACAGGGAATTTACCGCCGTAGTGTTCTATGATGACGCCTATGAATCGCTCCATAGCACCGAGGACAACCCTGTGGAGCATGACAGGCCTTTTTCGTTTCCCGTCACTGTCCATGTAAGTCAGATCAAAACGTTCGGGGAGCGCAAAGTCGCACTGGATTGTCGCGCACTGCCATTTTCTGCCGATGGCATCTTTTAATTTAATATCGATTTTTGGACCGTAGAACGCGCCGTCGCCTTCATTAAGTTCGTAAGGAAGCCCCTCGCTGTCGAGGACTTCTTTAAGGGCTTTTTCCGCGCGCTCCCAATCCTCATCGGAACCAATGGACTTTGAAGGACGCGTACTAATCTCCATTTCGAACTGGAAGCCGAAGATCTCCATGACATCCTGGACAAAACGAATAATATTCAATATTTCCTGGTGAAGTTGATCGGGTCGGCAGAATATATGGGCGTCATCCTGGGTAAATTCCCGGACACGCATCAGTCCATGGAGGACACCTGATTTCTCGTGGCGCGAAACAGTGCCAAGCTCGAAATACCGGAGAGGCAAATCACGATAACTCCTTATTTTAGACCCATAGACCATGATATGGGAAAGACAATTCATAGGTTTGATACCATATTCCACTTCATCGATCTTGGTGAAATACATGTTCT
>CAZXVZ010000154.1:0-6826 GCA_964644085.1 uncultured Syntrophus sp.
GTATTTCCTTCACAAACACGCGCCCCCTCAGGCTCCTGCGGATTCATGAAACAACGGACCGCATGAACGATATGTTCGGAGAGTATCCTAATATTAAGGATGATGCTGCTTCTTTGCGGCCGGCACCACGTATCTATAACGCCGGTATTCCGGCCTTGCAACAAATCGTACCCATATCGGAAAATACAAAAATCAGCCCGTCGGTCGATCACTTTTATTTTCAGGACTGTCTTTGCCCCGAGGGCTCGTTATCAATAAAGTTTTCCTTGACTTGGAAGACAAAATATATTAACTTAGACAAATTTTTTAAGGGTAAAGGAAGAAAATGAAGACATATTTTCCAAAAGACGGTGAAGTAACAAAAAATTGGTATGTAGTGAACGCGGACGGTGTAGTTTTGGGCAGGCTGGCGGCTCAGGTAGCTGCCATGCTGAGAGGAAAAACGAAACCTGTTTTTACCCCCCACACAGACACCGGTGATTTTATTATTATCATTAACGCGGAGAAGGTACGACTGACGGGAAATAAACTTTTTCAGAAAAACTATATGAAACACAGCAATTATCCCGGAGGTTTGCGGGTTACCAACGCGAAGACCATGCTGGAGAAAAAGCCGGAAGAAGTTATCTATGAAGCCGTTAAGGGGATGCTTCCCAAGAACAGCCTTGGCAGACAGATGATAAAAAAACTGAAAGTGTATAAAGGCAATGAACATCCTCACAAGGCACAGATGCCAAAGGAGATGACATTGAAGGAGGTAAAAGTTGCCTGAAAAGAAATATTACGCGACCGGAAAAAGAAAGACCGCCGTAGCACGGGTCTGGATAAAGCAGGGGACTGGGGAATTTGTGATAAACAGCAGGAAGATAGAAGACTATTTTCCTGTCGAAGAGTTGACGCTCATCGTTAATAAACCTTTTGTGCTGACGGGCAACACCGGCAAGTTCGATGTTGAAGCAAGTATTTATGGCGGCGGAATCCCGGCACAGGCGTGGGCGTTGGGTCATGGCATAGCAAAAGCCCTTCTGGAGTTTAATGCGAACCTCAGGACAACGCTCAAAAAACAGGGACTCATCACAAGGGACCCCAGGGCAAAAGAAAGAAAGAAATACGGGAAGAAAGGGGCTCGAGCAAGCTTCCAGTTCTCGAAGAGATAATCCACAATGTGGAGTGTTGGAATTATCGGAGCGACAGGGTATACAGGTGTTGTCCTCATCTCTTCGCTCCTTACGCATCCAGACGTTACGATCAATCTCATTACGTCCAATACATACAGAAAGAAGAAGATTTCCGATATTTTCCCAGTTTTCAAAGGTGTCTTTGAAACCATCCTTGAGCCTACGGAGGGAAATCACGCGGGCAAGTGCGATGTCTATTTTCTCTGTCTCCCTCATGGCACCTCGATGGGGACAGCCAAACAGTTATATGACGGAAAAGCCCTAGTTATCGATCTGAGCGCTGATTTCCGATTTGAAGATATCGACGCATATGAAAAAACCTATGTTTCCCACGTCGCGAAAGAACTCGTTCCTCATGCTGTCTTCGGTCTTCCCGAACTGTACCGTGACAGGATAAAGAACGCCCGTCTTATCGGTAATCCCGGTTGTTATCCTACTTCAGCGATTCTCCCCCTCTATCCGCTTCTCAAAGAACAAATACTTACAGATGATATTTTTGTTGATTCAAAATCAGGTGTCAGCGGCGCCGGTAGGGAAGCAAAAACAGGAAGTCTCTTCTGTGAAGTATCAGAAGGATTCAAGGCTTATAATGTCGGTATTCATCGTCATGAACCTGAAATACAGAAAGAGGTAAAGAAATTCTCCGACGCGCGAGTCCTCTTTGTCCCACATCTTGTCCCTATGAACCGGGGGATACTCACGACGGTATATAGCAGGCTGAAAAAGTCGTTATCGACAAAAGACGCGCTGGATATCTGCAGATCGACATATAAAAAAGAACCTTTTGTAAGGGTGTGCGATGAAGGTGTCTATCCCGACACCCGTTTCGTGCGATATTCCAATTACTGCGATATGGGTCTCAAGGTTTTTGATGACGGAAGGATTGTTATTTTATCCGCCATAGATAACCTCGTCAAAGGAGCGTCTGGTCAGGCCGTGCAGAATATGAATGTGGCCCTCGGCCTGGATGAGACAAAAGGCCTGAGACATATTCCTCAGTACCCGTAACAAAACAACACTATCGAATAGCCAAAATTCTTCTGAACACTAAGACCAAAAACAACACACTAATTTTCGGCAATAAGAACAGCGGAAGTCGCTCAAATTATGATCCGGTGTTGTCTTCCAGATTTTGAATGTCCTTGATTTTAAGATGTTCTTTCATGAAAAAGACAGCGCCGACAATAGTGTAGGGGATATACCACGTTGCCTGGAACAGAATGGAAACCGCGAGAGCCTTCTCGTTTGATATGGCAAAAATAGTCAGCAGAGTCCTGAAAAGCCACTGATATACTCCCACATATCCCGGCGAAGAGGGGATGATAAGGCCAAGATTGACGCCGGCGCATACAAAAGAAACCGTCATGAATGATAATTTAACGTCAAGCATGAGCATGGTTAAATAAAGTGTAGCGCTATACGAAAACCACGTAGCCACCGCTAAGGCAATGTAACAGATAAGATTCAGCGGTGAATTGATGCGGCTGAGATTTTCCTGAATATCGAGAAGAGGTTTGGCGAGGCTTGAAAGAAAAGGTTTTTTTACTTCACGGAGTTTTTTGGCGACTTTATTTGCGAAGCTCTTTCTGCTGAGGATAAAAATAAGACCGATACAGAATAGGAGCAAAGCGATGAGTAAGAGAACAACAAGTTTAACCTGCTCGGGAAGAAGGTCCCAGGGAATAAAGATGAAAGTGATGAAGGTAATAATGAGGAGCCCCACAAGATCAAAGAACCTGTCAAGCAGCACCGTTGTTACCGAGTAGGTGAAAGATAATCCTGTTCGTTTAGAAAGCACGTATCCCCGGGCTATTTCTCCTATCCGTGCCGGTAATACATTATTTATGAAGAGGCCGGAGAAGAGGGCGATAAATGCATCTCTGAAACGTGTTCCCTGTCCGGCGATTTTTGACCATCGGTATGAACAGAAAGTGCAGCAGAGGAATATGCACGGAACAGATATGAAAATATACCTGATGTCTGTTCCCCTGAGAGTATTGTAGATTTCCCTGTACTGTACGCCTCTCAGCGCGAAGTAGAGCAGAACAATGCTGATGACAAAACCGGCAATGGTAATTATCTGATGTTTTTTCATTTTTTATAGTTGGCGCAATAAATGCCTGCGCAGACAAGGATCAGTCCGGTTATGAGCAGTAATGTTATCTGTTCTTTAAAAAACAAGGCACCGAAAAGCACACCGAAGACAGGTGTGAGAAAAGTAAATGCAGAAAGCCTTGCCACAGGATAGGCATAGATAAGTTTGAACCACACAAAATATGACGCGAAGGCCACAATGACGGATTGATAAAAAAGAGAAGACAGGATATATCCGTCGATATGTTTGATCCATGTGTCTTCGAGGATTAGGGCGCAGATGAGCAAAACGGGAATAGAAAAAACGAGCTGATAGAGAAATGTGTTAATGGGATGGACTTTTTCCGCGAGAAACTTTTTGATATAGAGTGTCGTGGCGCCCCAAAAAATTGCTCCAAGTATGGCGAGAATGTCACCGAAGAGCATTAATTTGCTGTATGTGCCGGGCTTACCTCTGAAAACAAAATATATGCCCAGGAAGGCCAATACAAGACCTATTGTCTTTACAGCGTCCAGTTTTTCATTAAGAAACGCGTGGGCACCCGCGGCAACGACAAAAGGTGAAAGATACATGAGAATAGACATGCGGGCCGCATCGGTATAAAGAAGCCCGAAATAAATGCAGACAAATTCCAAACCGAAGAGGATACCGACCATAATACCATGAAAGAGCAGAATCCCTCTATGAAACAATGTTTGTTTGATGATTACACAGTAAATCACACCGCAAAACGAAGCGATCACTGAGCGGAGAAAGGAGGTAAAAATTGGCGACAGACCCGTGTTGGAAAATTTAATAGCAGTGTAATTAAGACCCCACAGTATCGTGAGTATAAGGACCGCAAAGAAACCTTTTGTGTCTATGTGATCTTCCGTCATCGGTGAACATAGTTTTAAAAAATATACGCAGGCACTGTCAAGGAAATTCAATGCCCATCTTTTCCTTGACAATCCTGATGTTTTTCTGTTCTATTTAGTCACTGAAAAGATGGCGATAACGGGGTATTGAATGAAAAAACTTAGTATTATCGGGACGGGTTCTTGTCTCCCTGAACGGGTTATGACAAATTTTGATATCGAAAAATTTCTCGATACATCCGATGAGTGGATTTACACAAGAACAGGCATTAAGGAAAGAAGGGTAGCGGCAAAAGACGTGGCAACATCCGACTTATGTAAGGTCGCATGTGAAAGGGCCATGAGAATGGCAGGCGTGCATGCCGATGATATCGACCTTATCCTTCTCGCGACGATTACTCCTGATACTCATTGTCCTGCATGCGCGAACTGGCTTGAAGCAAAATTGAAATGCCACAACGCAGTATCTTTTGACGTGACAGCTGCCTGTTCAGGATTTCTCTTTGCGCTCCACCTTGCAGACAAACTTATCAGGGCAGGGGCGAACAAGACCGCGCTCGTTGTTGCAGGAGAAATCATGACCAGGGTGATCAATTGGAACGAACGGGAGAGTTGCGTTCTCTGGGGAGATGGAGCGGGAGCCGCCGTAGTGACCGACACGAGGCACGGACACGAAGTTTTATCGACGCATGTTCATACTGACGGTGCGGGAGGGGACACACTCCTTATGCCCGGAGGTGGTTCGAAAACGACGCCTATTTCTCATGAAAGCGTTGACGCCGGTCTTCATTTTCTTAAAATGATCGAAGCGAACAAATCCTTCAAGGTTGCCGTTAACCGTTTTGCAGAGGCCTGTATAGAGGCGGCAGCGGTAAACGGATATACGATTGAAGACGTGGATCTCATCATACCTCATCAGGCAAATTTGAGGATACTCCAGGGAATGGCGAAGAAATTGAACGTGCCCATGGATAAGATCTATATGACCATTGAAAAGTATGCTAATATTTCTTCAGCGACAGTGCCGATTGCCCTCGATGAAGCAGCGCGCAGCGGCAAACTCAGGAAAGATGATCTCGTGGTACTCTCCGCCTTTGGCGGCGGGCTCACATGGGGAAGCAGTATGATTAAGTGGTAGCTTGTTAAGGATTTAGAATTTTGTATTTGTAATTTTGAATTTGATATGGAGGGATGGCCGAGTGGCTTAAGGCGGCGGTCTTGAAAACCGCTGAAGGTTCACGCCTTCCGTGGGTTCAAATCCTACTCCCTCCGCCAGTTTTCTCCAATAAATTCAATACTTATCTTCATTTTTACTCATTACGAATTCATTACGAATCCGTTTTTTGGCTCCAGTCAATTCGTACACTTTTGCCTTAATGTTTTTGATCTGCACATGGTCATAGGCTTTCATGCTCTGCAGGTCTTTATGGCTTGCCATTAGTGACACGAATTTAATTGGTACACCTTTTTCTAACATCTGCGTTATGAAGCTATGTCTGGTTGCTTCATGGAACTTTACCTCGGATGAAGTGAGCGCCCACAGTTCGTCAATTCTCTTCAGCTGATAGTGGCGCCCTGTATCCGGATTGATAAATAGCCAGTCGTCTTTGTGTTTCCCTTGGATATGCTTCTGTGCGATGTCATACGCATTGCCGAAGAGGATCTTCCACGATTCATCCCCGTTCTTCGGCTCCGCCAGTTCGTGGTCACTCCACGCCCGCCGTGTTGCAATCAATTCATCTTCCAGTATGACGTCCCTTACCTTGTACGCACAGAGTTCCCCGCGTCTGCAGCCAGTGAGCATAGCAAATTCGAATATATCCCGGTGCTGCTCGGGGATCTCCGAAAGGTGGTGCATCTGCGTCTGATATGTGATAGCAGACCGGACTCGCTTCCTGTCCCTTTTAAAAACGGGGAAGGGCGGGACAGTGTAATTTTCTATCAACTCCGTATCTTCGTTCTGCTCGTCAAACCACAGAAAGAACTGATGTAGGGCTGACATGACGTTTTTGCGTGTCTTGATTTCCAGATGATCCATGGAGTGTTTAAACTCCTTGATCTCCTTCCCGTTGATTTCGCTGATGGGTTTGTTATAAAGCCTCATAAAGTGGACCCGATCATAGGAACATAGCCTATTGTAATACGATGGTTTCATCTCCCCGGCTTCTTTCCGTTTCTTCTGATCTGTCAACCAGAGCTTAATCTGTGTCCCGAATAAGAGTTTGTTCGCTCTTTTATCCGAATGCTGTTCAGGCCTAAACTGTTTGTACGATTTTCTTCTGTCGATGGATATCTCCGCGAGGATATCAACCGCCGCATCATATGTAAGAGACTTCCCGTTTGCGAGCTTTCGCCTAAACCTGTACTTCCCGTCAGCGTAATACCGAATGTGACAATACACCCGTCCGCATTTACAGACGGGCTTTGTCATTGCCTTAGAACAGTGGTTGCAATAGATTCCTCCCGTCATCTTGAATCCCTCCTTTTGAAATAGCTCACTAAGAGGGATTTTTGCACCGATCTTGTTCATTGTCAACCTTTTTAAATCACTTTATCCACAAAAAGCGCAATTTCTTTCAGCGTGTTCATCCGTATTTCTGCCTTTCTGCCATGGCTTATCATACGTTCCTCTTCCTTTCTAAGCCAGTCCTTCAGAGGCATAATCCCGTACTGACAGTGCATTGTCATGTAAGGTG
>CAZXVZ010000155.1:0-6745 GCA_964644085.1 uncultured Syntrophus sp.
GTGAATAAATCTGTCCATGACTGGGAGCAATCATTTCAATATCAAGGTCTTTCAGTTTTTCCATATTTTTTTCGATGATACTTCGGAACGGCATCATAATTTCGGCAAAATATCGTTTCGCCGCCTCAAGGACCCGTCCATCATCGCTGACAAAGAGATCACTGCCGGCGATATGTGAACCGTAGAAATCGCAACTGAAAAGAATATGCTTTTCCTCCAGATATGTTGACATTGTTTCCGGCCAGTGTACCCAGGGGGTATGAATAAACTTTAATGTTCTGTCTCCGAGCGATATTCGTTCGCCATCAGTTACGGTGATGAAGGCATCGTCGGGTATTCTGAGAAGGTCAATAAGCATGGCTTTTGCCTTAGGGGTAGAGACTACTTTGGCCCCGGGATATTTTTTAAGAACCTGCGGGATGGATCCGGAATGATCCTGCTCAGCGTGATGCGAGATAATGTAATCGATCCTGGGTATTGCATCGAGCTCCATCATGAAAGTTTCAACCATTGGTGGGTCAACAGTATCAAGCAAAGCTGTTTTCTCGCTTCCCTCAATGAGGTAAGCGTTGTACGTTGTGCCGTCAGGAAGCGGGATGAGTGAGTCGAAGAGCCGCCTATCCCAATCCACAGCCCCTACCCAATAAACACGGTCTGTTATGTTTCTCAGTGACATTCCATCCTCCTTTTGTGGAATTTGGTTGACGGTGATTTACGTTTCATAATTCGTCCCCTGCCAGAATAGTGTTCTGCAGGCTATCCATCAGAGTGTTCAGTGTAAGGCCGTGAATGCCGGCAACGTCCCTCAATGTGTGGTAAGCTTGTGTCGCGCACCCCACACAAAACATCTTGTGCCGGATGAAAACACCTATTGTTGTCGGGTATTGATCCAGTAATTCCTTTACCGTTATTGATGGGTCCAGAGTCATATTCTCTTCACAATGACATATCCGGTTTTTTTCTTCTTTGCGCTGGCGCAAAGATCGAAAATAAAAAGACAAGATCCTTGCCTATCATTGATCTTCTGTAAACAAAACAAGAGCATGGGGATCGGATACCGTAATTTCTTCACGTCTGGATATAATCCAGCCTTTCTTTTCCCATGAGCTTAAAATGCGGCTCACCGTGTAAACCGTGGTGCCCGTATATTCGGCTAATTCCTGACGGGTAAGCTGAAAATCGATTAAGATACCCTTATCCGTTTTACGACCGGCCTGTCTCATGATCCGCAACAGAGTCCTGGCGACCCGCCGTTCAACCTGTTCGGCAAAGAGTTCCAGATAACGGTTTTGCAGATCATCCAGCCGATCTATGGCAGCCGCGAGCACGTTGATGGCAAGCTGTGGATATTCGAGCATAAGTTTTTCCATAGTCGATTTATCCCAACTGACTAATTCCGTGCGGCCGACTGTTGCCGCGCTTACGGGGTAATTCTTTTTTCTGAAAACAGTGACGGCAGCGGTCAATTCTCCGGGGTTAATGTATCGAGCCACAATTGTTTTTCCTTCTTCATGAAGTTTCGTGAGTTTGAGACAACCGCTTAACACAAAATAGCACTTACCTGCAGGATCACCCTGGTTGAATACAATCTCATCAGCTTTTAAATCAAGATAGTCCCCGCGGTTAAGAATGTCCGTCTGTAATTCTTTCTTTATGCCATAGAGAAAACCGGATTGCTTTAAATCTTGAGCAATTATAGAAAAAAAATCCAACAGAATCTCTCCATGGTATTCTTAAGAACAACGCTATCACCAATCAATTAAGAAAAAATAAATTGGTAATGTCGAAACATCTTTATGAAATGAATTATATCATGAGATTTTCTATTTGGCTATCGGCTGATGCCAGTTTAAAATGTCACAAAACGAATTTTTTGATTATAAAATCACTTAAGATTTTAGAAAAATACAAGGAATCCTTTGAGGTAAACTGAAATTATTCATTGTATGTAATGAACATCCTCTCTTTAAGGTCATCCACAACCTCGCCGATTACGGCGGCTTCGTTTATACCTTTTTTCGTGAGTCTATCGATCATTTTCTCTGCATTCCTTTTCGCAGTGGCGATTAGCAACCCTCCGGATGTTTGGGGATCAAAAAAAATATCAAGCAGGTGTTGCGGTACGCTGGGGTCAACATCAACCTGATGGATTCTGAAATCTCTGTTACGATAAGCACCCCCCGGTATAAGACCCATCTCCGCGAAATTCACGGCTTCCGAAAACAATGGGACGTGAGATGCATACATGATGATTCCCCGTCCGGTGCCCTGAATCATCTCAAACGCATGACCTATAAGGCCAAATCCGGTCACGTCGGTACATGCGCTGGCACCGATTTCCTGCACCACCTCAGCTGCAGTCTTGTTTAGGCGTGCCATGCACTCTGCTACCGTTTTGATTAGCCTGTCTTCTGCCATACCAGCTTTTACCGCAGTATTGACAATCCCGACACCCAGGGGTTTGGTCAGAATAAGCATGTCTCCCGCTTCCGCCCCAATATTCGTGAGAACTCTGGAAGGGTGTACAGTCCCCGTAACAGAAAGACCATATTTTAACTCAGTGTCTTCAACGCTGTGGCCGCCTGCCAGAGTAACTTCAGCCTCCTTCATTTTGTCCAAACCGCCCCTGAGAATCTCTCTTAAGATCGATATATCCATCATTGCGATTGGAAAACAGACAATGTTCATTGCGGTGATCGGTTTTCCCCCCATGGCATAAACATCACTCAGGGAGTTAGCGGCGGCGATCTGCCCGAACATGTAAGGATCGTCTACGATAGGGGTAAAAAAGTCAACAGTTTGAATAAGCGCGAGATCTTCAGAAAGCTTGTAAACTCCTGCGTCATCGGCTCTGTCGATACCCACTATCAGGTTTGGGTCATCCATGAAAGACAGGCCGCATAGTGCCTTATCGAGGTCGCCCGGACCCAGTTTTGATGCTCAGCCCGCCCCTTTTACAGTTTCTGTCAGTCGGGGTGTCCTTTTATCGGTCATTTACGCTCTCCCATGCAGACTTTCAATGCTTCAGGTATGAATTGAATAATTTCCATCACTTGCGTTGCCGGGGTCGGTTGGGCGTAGAATCCTGCCAGGCGATTTACCCTGGCTGCTACTATCGCAGCTTCTCTGATGTCCATGCCAGACGCGATAAGGGCAGTCACGATGCCGGTCAGCGTATCTCCCGTTCCTCCTATCGCTTCCATGGATTTTTCAGCCGGCTTGTCAATGGTGGCCTGCACACCATCTTTATTTGCCACGTAATCCCTGCTTCCCTTGACAAGAAGATACTTTGAAGCGTTTCCGTGGGTATATGCCCGTGTAATAAGATTCGGCACCTTGTTCTCTTCGTGCAATATAAATCCCCTCGTGTAAAAGGGATGGGGGGCAGTCTCGTCGGCGAGAAACGCCAGTTCCCCCACATCAGGTGTAAAAAGGTCATATGCGTCAGACTTTCCGCTCATTTTCGCCATGTACATAGCGCCGGCATCTGCTATGAGGACCGGCCTGGGAACAGCCTTTTCAATAATCGTGAGCATCCGGTTGTGCCATTCAACGAGCGGCTGCACATAATGAAAAGCAAGAGTACTAAAAGAAGTCTCTCCAAGGTGACTGACAAGGTATTGGTAAAGTTTTTTACTTCCGTCACCCTTACCTGTGTCTCCCACCAGGTAAGCGAAAGGCGCTGTCTCTTCCAGATTCTCGGTAACTTTGGCGGCGGCGGCGAGTAAAGCAGGGGTTCCCCGGTTTATTGGCACTCCCTTCTCTCCGACAAAAATGTCCCCGTTTTTTAGAATCACCTTCCCCATAATCAAAGGGAAGTCATTCTCGGGAACAGTTCCTACGATAGCGAACATTGACGTATTACCTCATCATAAGCCAATTGAAGGGCATACCCGCACAGTGTATGGCCTATTTCCATAGGGCTCGGAGCCTCATTGAGACGCTTGCCGACCATCTGCCAGGCAAGAAAAGGGACGTCCGGACAACCGCCTCCGGAAATATTGACAATGGTTAACGATTCCCTGTCAATTGTTAGTTTCATATTTGCCGCGCGTACCATGAGATACCTGCCGAACTCGCTGGTGTTAAAAATATTTACAGGTTGGAGCAAAGGGCCTGTAACAGGCACTGCCTGAATGGGCGGAATACCGGCATCTTGCAGGACCTTTGTTATTTTCAACTCCTCAATCAGAGGAAATTCTATGACGAGGTCGCACCCTTTGCGAATCTCAGGCGGCGGCCCCATGACACGAACATCCCAATTGTTTTTCTTGAGTAAATTTTCCGCCTGGATCACCTCGCTGGTATTTTCAAATACAAGAAAACCCCGGTCTACACAATCTTTCTGCTCACTCGATAGACGGTTCCTTTTTAAAAAACCTAACACTGCCATAATTTAATCCTTCACAATCGTTATGCGATATCCCGTACCTTCTGGTTCAACACCTTTTACTGCCCAGCCTTGCGAGACAGCGGCGCGTGACACGTTCTCTTTTGAAGTATCTGTATCAACAAGTATGACAATCTCACCCTTTTTAGTTTTTTTCGTCTCGTTCATCGTCATGATTACAGGTTGAGGGCATGACAATCCTTTTGCGTCGACAATTATACTCATTGTATTCCTCCTCTTAATTTAGGCAGTTTGTTTTCTCATAGTAAAGCCAATAAACAGACAAACGAGAAGACCTACGATTACGGCGGGAATGCCATACGGTCCCACACCATCTGCAGAACTGGCAAGTCCAAAATTATGAGCTATACCGGCTCCGAATATCATTCCAAAGACAAAGACTGCTGCGTCCCCATCGCCCTCTCCGGCAAGAAAGAGCTGTCTCCCCGGACACCCACCGGCCAGCGCAAAAGCCAATCCCGCCAGGACCATGCCGCCGAAGTTCCAAAGACCCATTGTATGGGCTACGGGTTGATTGGCAAAACCGGGATGAAACTGTCCCAAAACCAGGTTCGTTAAAAAGGCGAATACAACAAGACTGATAAATCCCGAGAGCAGATGGGCTTGTTTGAAAAGAATGAGATCCCGGATTGCCCCCATTGTACAAAACCTGCTTCGCTGTGCCAGAAACCCGATGATCAGGCCAATGACAAGCGACACAAAAAGTGGTGCATGCATGGAACCAGGACCCTTCATACTGTAGAACAGGACACCATTCTTGTCCTGCCCCTGTATCTGGGGAAAGAAAAACATAAGAACAAGAAAACCCAGCATGGCAAGTGGTAAGAGCCATCCAACCGAGGTGTGGGTAGTATGGGCGCGTCCGAGGTTATAACCGGACTTGAGAAAAAGCGTGGCTATCCAGATCCCGCCTATAAGTCCGAGAATCCCAAAGATCGCATTCCAATCACCACCGGCCAATCGGAGAACCGCTCTCCACGGACAGCCTAAAAAGACCAGTGCCCCGATCATGGCAAAAGCACCGAGGACAAAGCGAACAATGGGCGCGGATCCGGCCCGTGATCGAAATTCTTTGAAAATATAAGCGGCAATCAGTGAACCAAGAACAAATCCGATGATTTCCGGGCGCATGTATTGAACAACAGCCGCCCGATGAATCCCCAAGGCACCCGCTATATCTCTTTCAAAACAGGCCACGCAGACACCCATGTTCGCAGGGTTCCCCCACTTCTGCAACAGCTGGGCAACAACACCAATAATAGCTCCCACCAAGATAATTCCCCAGCGACTCGCAAAAAATTGTACAAATTTTGGCATAAGTACCCCCTTCATTATGGTTTTAAAAGCTGATTCATATTGAATATGAATTCATCACGTTTGTCCAATTGCTTTTTTCTATGAATAGCGAATTAATTATTCACAATGGTTATGAATAACTTTTCTGAAGTGTCTATATCCGGCAATCAGAAAAAATAATAATTTTTATTTTAATAGAAAGACTTTTTATCAATGCGTTATCCCGCTTCCGATATAATAAATCATGATAATTGCAATGATACAATACTTTTAGTATTGCATTATAACACATTACGTCGTCTATCCTATTAGAATAATAGCCATAATACCTTGTAATTATTAAGAATCTCTTGATACATGACAGTGGTATAAAGGTTGCAGAAAGATGCAATGATGGTTATTAGTATAACTGGTACTGTTTTGGTTTCACATTTATTTAACTGTATATGCAAATTGGGCTTTTCTGTACCCAAAAATTACGAAGTTCAGCAAGAACAAGCGGAGACGCAGGATTATAATGAGCGTGTTTGTGAAGGAAATCCCGGTGTGCATTTATTCCAATGACGAATTTAGGTTTAATAAATTTAGTGTTTCAAACATTGTCTTGAAAAAAAAGACTCAGAAAACTGCCCAACAAAGGAGGTTGAGATGCTTATCGCAATTACATCAAGTGGTTCTACCCTCGAATCGATGGTCGACGAACGGTTTGGCCGGTGCCCCTATTTTCTTATCATAAATACTGACAACCTTGATTTTGAAGCTGTAGCAAATTCAAACGCTATGCTCAGTGGCGGCGCGGGTATTCAATCAGCCCAGATGCTCGCCGGAAAGGGTGTCACGCACGTGCTGACCGGTGCATGTGGCCCCAACGCCTACCAGACGCTCAGCGCTGCGGGAATTCAGGTGATCACAGGCTGCGCCGGTACCGTCAGGGATGTAATCAGGCAATTTCAAGAAGGAAAGTTCACGTCCACAGATGGTCCTACCGTTGCCAGTCATTTTGGCGTTGGAGGATCATACGCCGGCCAGAGCGGCACT
>CAZXVZ010000156.1:0-6736 GCA_964644085.1 uncultured Syntrophus sp.
ACATACCTGCCGGATTGAAAAATCTACAGCGGGCCACATCGCAAACGCAATCGCTCCCTCTTCTTGCTGAAGTGTCTTTATTGTGTAGCAACGAGATTGAACGGAATAAATTCCTGAAGGATATTTGTTAATTCATCTGATTTCGTTATCAATTTAGCTGTTGAAAGTTATAAATACTGTATTTGATAAAAATAAACGAGGTTCACGGTTAAGCAATTATTCGACAATATTGTCGGTCACTTTGCCTATTTTCGGTAAAAATTGTCGAACTATTTTCACATTATATTTTTTGTCATATTGCCTAAAAAATATTGTTTGATAAAACCATTTGACAGTATTGATGTTACATGATATCTGTGGAAATATTGAGGCAGATTACTCAAGCGGCATAAATATTGCTGTGAATACATTAGAGAATTGTTACATGTCCAAAAGAACTAATAAACTTTTTATAATTTCGGCAATCGTACTTATTCCATTGTTATTTGCTTTACCTCCCATAAAAATTGTCCAGAAACTTGTTAGTATGTGCCCTTGTGGGAACTGTAAGACGGCAACGAATTCAACGCCGCGTATATGTAATGTGGTAACCTCACAAAACCATGCAGATGATATTAACGTTGCAGTGTTACCCTCTTTACATTCTGTTCTTCAATCAATAGTTTTCTCTTCCGGAGAGATTGTTGATAATGAAGTAAGAATTGTGTCAGATTACTTTTCAGAATCCCCACCCCTTCGCTGTTAATCCTTTCTTAACGTAATTAAATCTACTTCAGCTATCACTCTATTCAGTGATAGCTGCATTGTGGGTCTGCATAAAGACCCGTAACAAAAATCTTAGAAGAAAGGAGGTGAAAAAACATGAAAAAGAACATCATCATCAGTATGGCTGTTGTATTCACACTGGCGCTGGTTATTTCAACGGCAATGGCATTTGGTCCCGGCCACGGTCGAGGCGTGAGTGGAGGCCCCGGAGGATATGGCGTTCCCCCTGTCTCGAATCTGACGGCGGAACAGACTGCCAAGATTCAGGCCCTCCAGCAGAAAAATCTCACTGAGATTACTCCGCTCAGGGAGCAGCTTTTTGCAAAAAGGACAGAGCTCAGGACCCTCTGGACCTCCAAGAGTCCTGATCAGGCGCAGATTAAGGCTCTCCAGCAGGATATGCTGGACATTCATGCACAGCTTCAGGAAAAGGCTACGAATGCGAGACTTGAAATGAGTAAGATATTGACACCGGAACAGCAAACACAGTTATCTGGCTATGGCCCGCGTATGGGTAAAAAAAGCGGCCGCATGGGTCGCAGGTAACAGTCAAGCAAGGGGCGGAGATGGATACTCCGCCCCCCAAAGGAGGTAAATGAACATGAAAACAAACACTCTTATCGGTACGATTGCAACCATTGCGATTACACTTCTGTCGTCAACAGCAATGGCATGGGGGGGCTCAGGACATCGTTGGGGACCCGGCGTGGTCATGGGATACGGTGGTATGACCATTTTCTGGATCGTGGTCATAATAGCTGTTGCCGGCATTGTCTGCTTTGCCATTTATCTGAGTCGCAGGAGCGCACGGAATAAGAAGAAAGAATCTCTTCTTAATATCCTCAGCGAACAATATACCAGAGGAGAAATAACCAAAGAGGAATTCGAAAGTAAGAAACAAAACTTACGAGAAGATGCTTTTCTCGATAACCTGATCCAGATCGATACACTGCTTCAGCGGTACGCAAGAGGAGAAATAACCAAAGAAGAATTTGACCGCAGAAAACAGGGCTTGCGTGATGACGCTTTTCTTGAAATCCTTATTCCACGGTACGCCAGTGGTGAGATAACAAAAGAGGAATTCGAGAGAATCAAGAAAGATATGGCGGGGTAACGCAATATCTTTGAAACCGCATAGAGGGCAGCACGGGGATGAAATTTGACGTAAAGCATTTCTATTATACCGGCAACAAAACAATTGAATTTCCCGGTTTTATCTCCTATCCCATCGCGGGTACCTTAATCAGGGCAGGCGCATCCTGTGGTGTTATCGCAACCTTTATGACTGCATTAAACGCGATAGACAATTCTGAACTTCAATCCCAAACCAGCTGTCTGAATCATGTCTGCAAAAATGAAAAGTAGAAAACTATTCTACGGATGTGTTAAATTCTCTGCGCCGGGAAACGGACATGAATGCTCCCAATAGAAAAACAAACAATATAGACATAGTTATTTTTGATTTCGGAGGTGTGCTCGCTGAAAAAGGGTTTGAGGAGGGCCTGAGAGCCATTGCGAAACGAAATGGTTTAGACGAAATAGAATTCTATAACCTGGCTCATAAGTTGATCTACTCGACAGGATACCTGATCGGCTATGTGGAGGAACACATATATTGGCAAACCATCCGGAACGAAACGGGAATTAGGGATAACAATGAAGCACTCCGGAATGAAGTTTTGTCTCGGTTCACCGTGCGACCCTGGATGTTGGATATTGTAAAAAAGATTAGGGCCAATGGAATTGGCGTCGCCATCCTCAGCGATCAGACTAATTGGCTGGATGAATTGAACGAACGGTACGATTTTTTCAAATACTTTGATGTTGTTTTCAACAGCTATCATCTTGGAAAAAGCAAAATGGATCCTTCCCATTTTACCGATGTAATTTCCCGCTTCAATCATGCTCCCGAGAGACTTCTTTTTGTAGATGATACCGAGGCGCATTGCGAGACAGCACGCAGAGCAGGCATGAAGTCGATCCACTTCATTGACCGCGATCATTTTTTTAAAGAAATACAGGGCTTTTGTCTGTTTTGATCAACAAAAGCCCTGTCCGATAAAATGTTTTATTTGCCAGCCTGTTCAATAGCGACTGCTACGGCGACTGTCGCACCGACCATAGGATTGTTGCCCATGCCCAGAAATCCCATCATCTCCACATGGGCAGGCACGGAGGATGAACCGGCAAACTGGGCATCGCTGTGCATCCTCCCCATCGTATCCGTCATTCCATATGAGGCGGGACCGGCCGCCATGTTGTCGGGGTGCAGGGTTCTTCCTGTGCCGCCCCCGGACGCTACGGAGAAATATTTTCTGCCTGCTTCATTACATTCCTTTTTGTATGTACCCGCGACAGGGTGCTGAAATCGCGTCGGGTTAGTTGAGTTTCCCGTAATGGAGACGTCCACTTTTTCGTGATGCATTATAGCAACACCTTCCCGAACATCGTCGGCGCCATAACATCTCACGGCAGCCTTTTCGCTCTTGGAATAGATGCGGCTTTCTACAATCTCGAGTTTTCCGGTATGGTAGTCGAATTTTGTCTTTACATAGGTGAATCCGTTTATCCGTGAAATAATCTGCGCCGCATCCTTTCCTAGTCCATTCAATACGACCTGTAAAGGTTCTTTCCGCACTTTGTTTGCCGATTTGGCTATGCCTATGGCGCCTTCAGCAGCGGCGAATGATTCGTGTCCAGCCAGAAACGCGAAACACTTTGTGTCTTCCCGTAAAAGCATGGAAGCGAGATTGCCGTGCCCCAACCCCACTTTTCTGTCGTCCGCGACAGAGCCGGGGATGCAGAAAGCCTGTAATCCTTCCCCGATTGCTTCGGCTGCTTCGGCAGCTTTTGTGCAGCCTTTCTTGATTGCAATCGAAGCGCCTACAATATAGGCCCAACCGGCATTTTCAAAACATATAGGTTGAGTCTCCCTCGCAATTTTATATGGGTCTACACCCTTTTGCTCACATATTCTTTTTGCTTCCTCCATGGATGCAATTCCGTATTTATTGAGTGTTTTATTGATTTGTCCGATTCTTCTTTCGTAGTTTTCAAACAGTGCCATTTTGTTTATCCTCCTCACTCGTGTCTTGGATCGATTAATTTTACAGCTTCGTCAAACCTTCCATATCTCCCTGATGCTTTTTTGAGAGCCTCATTGGCATCCATTCCTTTCGAGATTAGCTCCATCATTTTACCCATGCTTACGAACTCATAACCGATTATTTCGCTATGCTCATCAAGAGCAATTTTCGTTACATACCCTTCCGTCATTTCCAGATACCTCGGACCTTTGGCAATCGTTCCATACATGGTGGCAACCTGGCTTCTTAACCCTTTGCCCAGGTCTTCCAGCCCTGCGCCTATTGCCAGACCACCTTCCGAGAACGCGGATTGGCTTCTTCCGTAAACTATCTGCAGGAACAGTTCACGCATTGCTGTGTTGATAGCATCGCATACCAGGTCCGTATTCAATGCTTCAAGGATGGTTTTTCCGGGGAGTATTTCGGCAGCCATGGCGGCGGAATGTGTCATGCCTGAGCAACCAAGGGTTTCAATTAATGCTTCGTGAATGATCCCATCTTTGACGTTGAGAGTCAGCTTACACGCTCCCTGCTGCGGAGCGCACCAGCCTATGCCATGGGTAAAGGCGCATACGTCTTTTATTTCTTTTACCTGCGTCCAGTTGCCTTCCTGTGGTATCGGTGCCGGGCCGTGATTCGCGCCCTTTGTTACCGAACACATATTTTGCACTTCCTGTGAGTAGATCATAGAAAACCTCCTTTTTTGATTTATATCTTTTTGGTTTTGTTCATATTTTGAACCATATTTATCGCTGATATATTTCGCAACATCAGATCAACTATCATACTCGAAATCACGTTTCCTGGCAACAATATCTGAATTGAGCGATTTTGTACAAATTTATTCGATAATATGATAAAATAATGATGGTGATGGAGTTCACCACGTGACCGCCCTCCATGGGCTAATGACTCCTACCTGATAAACATTCCCCGATTAGTTATGGCTTTTTTTGAAATATGGCTATATCGAGAAGATTTTAGGAGGAGGACATATGATACAAGAAGCAGATGTATGTTATCAAATGGATACAGAAACTTCAGCGACAGCAATTGTTGAACTTGTAGAGAATACATGCAGCAAATTCCACATTACATCTCTTAATCGTCAAATTCAAGCCTGCAAGACCCTTTTTGTGGGAAGTCCGCTTATTGATGTCGCAATCCTGGGTCAATTCAAAGCAGGTAAAAGCTCTTTCATCAACAATCTTATTGGAAAGAATGTCTTACCTGTAGGAGTTATCCCTGTTACGACGGTGATAACACGCCTTCAATATGGACCAAAAGAAAAAGCAATTGTGACTTTTTTTGACGACAGAAAGTCTGAAATCAGATTGACAGAAGTGGAAGAATATATTTCTGAACAGAAAAATCAGGCAAACAAAAAAAATGTGGAGGTTGTGGATATCGAACTTCCTTCTCTTAAACCTTATGGCGGTTTGCGATTTGTCGATACCCCGGGACTCGGAAGCGTTTTTCGGTATAACACGGAAATGTCGGAAGAATGGCTTCCAGAGGTGGGCTGTGCAATCGTGACAATCAGTTCGGACAGGCCCCTGTCTGAAAATGACCTTGGCCTGATTCGCGAATTGATGGATTATACGCCGAGAGTTGTGCTTCTTTTGTCTAAGGTTGACCTCCTTTCTGAAGACGACAGCCACCAGGTTGTGAATTTCTTCAGAGAGACTCTCAAGAGAGAATTTAATAAAGATTTTCAAATACTAACGTATTCAACGATTAAAAAAACCCACATGCATCGAGATTTACTTGATCAACTGTTGTTCTCTCTCGCGACGAACCGTGATAGTGAGTTCCGCGGCATATCACACCACAAAATACGATCTCTCGTGAGGATGTGTGTATCGTACCTGGATATAGCGCTTAAGACTTCAATGCAGAACGATACTGACAGAAAAACGCTCAAAGACCTTATTCTTGACGAAAAAGTTAACGGCGAATTGATCGAGGGGGAACTCAGCCTTATTGCGAGAGAAAATAAAAATAGCACTCGCACACTCATAGCCAATTTTCTTGAATCAACGCAACGGGCACCCCTTATTCAAACCCTCCTCTCAAAGCTTTTGTCCGAAATGCCCACCTGGAAAGGAAACCTTTGGAAGCTGACACGACGTTATGAGGAATGGCTCATGGAAACCCTCACCGAGGAGATAGACCGCATATCAAAGACCGAGCATAAACATTTTTTTGGAAGCCAGAAAAAGGCTCAAAGCAGTATCGTACGGTCGGTTGCCCTTTTTCGGAATGTCCTGGACAGCAATGTAGAGAAGACGCTCGGTATCAAACTGAACAGCCCCGATTGGGTCATTGAAATCACGGAACCAAGTCACCCCGATGTGGCGTTCACAAAGGTGTTTGATTTTCATTTCGACCTGCTCTGGTTTCTTTTTCCTATGTTTATCTTCAGAAGACTTTTTGAAAGACACTTTCTCAAAAGCATTCCAAGAATAGCCGACATCCATCTCTCGCGGCTTGCCTACCAATGGGAAGTGCGGGTCAACAAGCTTATTGATGACATAAGAAATCAGGCAATTACCTATGTAAAAAGCGAGCTTGCGACAATTGACGCCTTACTCTCCCAGGAAAGCGGCCAAACTGATGAAATTCATACGATAATGGGAAATCTGCGAGAAAAAATCAAGATCTTGGAATAATAGAGCGTGGGCACATTTGGTTGCCTTGACTATTTCATCCGAATTCGATAGTATTAAATTGGTGATGGAGTTCACCAGAACTGCCCGATGTACGGGCTGATAACTCCTCAAGAATAAAGACTTGGCGGGGACGGTTCAGGTGAGACAACATCGAATAGAAACTCCCCCAAGGGAAAATGTTGGAGGAGTTTTTTATGTTAAAAAATACAAATC
>CAZXVZ010000157.1:0-1047 GCA_964644085.1 uncultured Syntrophus sp.
CGAGGGGGTCTTGTAGCATGTTGATACGTGGGCTTTTACGAGGTGTTGATAGCATGTGAGAGCGCCTTCCTGAAACAAACGTTGACCAATATTACTTGAAATGCAAAACTATAAGTGGTAATAAATACAAGTAATCCTTCCTTGTTGCTCATAAAGTTCAGGAGATGCCTATTGAACATTCAGGCTGACATCAACAAGAATCTCTGGGAAGCAATCGAAAGCACCTTTGATTCGGGCCACTATAGCCATGCTGTACTTGGTGCCATGCAATTTTTGAGTGATGTCATTCGGGAGAGAACAGGACTTACTGGTGATGGGGTTCCTCTGGTGGGCGAAGCATTTGGAGGCGAAGAACCGAGGTTGCGTCTCAACAGATTGCAGAGCAGATCAGAGAAAGACATTCAGAAGGGTGTGGAGCAAATCCTCAGAGGGCTATATCTTTCCGTAAGAAATCCTCGTAGTCACGAGCAAATTGAAGATAGCAAACAGACAGCTGAAACGATAATATTTTTTATTGACTATCTACTATCGCTTATATCGGAATCAAAGGAACGATTCACGCTAGACGCCTTCTGTGCAAGGGTACTTGATCCTGATTTTGTAGAATCAAAGCGTTACGCAGATTTACTCATTGATGAAATCCCGGAGAATAAATATTTGGATGTGGCTGTTGAGATATACAGAAGACGAGCTGAAGGCAATAGGGAAAAACTGCAATACTTTTTTTCTTCTCTTTTAAAAAAAATGCCCATAGCTTTGCAAAAAGATGTTATGAACACCATATCGGCTGACCTTAGAACGCAGCAGGACAATAGTTTGTTGATAACTACATTGTGTATCCTCCCTAATGAGTATTGGCCTAAACTTAGTGAAGTGGCCCGCCTTCGCATAGAGAATAAACTCATAAAGTCTATCGGGCAAGGTTGCGTAGATTCGGGATGGCCGTACAAAATTAGGCAAGGTGCCTTAGGTACATGGGCTAGAGGGCTTCATAAACATTTTACCCTTAAGAATGAGATGAGTTCGGCGCTCCGCGACAAAATGGAG
>CAZXVZ010000157.1:1057-6715 GCA_964644085.1 uncultured Syntrophus sp.
TTCCGATCTTGTCGCAAGACACTTTTTTTCGATTCTACCCGAAATGTATAGTGATCAAGACAAGTTTGTAAAAATAGTAGCGTCGGCAATTCGCAAGAACGATTCTGTAATCAGGGGAGTACTTTTGGAGTGGATTGACACTTTTCCAGAAAACTTACAGCAACAATTCATAACAAGCTTAAAAGATCAGACCGATGAACAAAATCCTGCACATTATCTCCCGGATGGAACCCCTTTCCTTAAGGCAGAAGATGATGAGTTTGTACCTGAAATGGAAGAGTAATGTCTGAGAAACTTCATTTCAACCTATAATTCTTATAACGTCATTTCACAGAAACTATTTGCTTGTAGGTGCACTTGATATCGGTGAACGGGTATCTTTATAGTCAACGTTCCATTTTTCACTGTTGGCCTCCTTCGTGCGCGAGATATTGTTTCACGATCCCGATGATGACGGTCATGATTGCTGCAATGTTCCGGACGTTGTTCTTTTTGCTGACCGCCTGGATCATGTCGCGGTACTGCGGGAACTGATCGAAGAGGCCGACGAGAATCTCCCGCGACTCTTCGAGGCTGCCGATCTCATCGAGCACTTTTTTAAAGTCTTCGTACTCGTGTTTCAGAAAGAGGATCGTCACCTGCTCGTAGTCGAATGAGAGCTTGACTTCGTCGAGAGAGATACTGAACTCCTTGATTTCGTGCTCCATGTTGAAAATGCCGCTTTCGAGCTTGGCCTCTATCTCGTCGATTCCCTCGTAGAGTTCCTGGAGTATCTGTTGATCATCGATGCCGGCAAGTGCATTGTGGGCAAGTTGTTTCGCCGTGATCTCGGATTTTGTTAACTACTTGTTTTCGACCAGGACTTAGATTTCTGTGAGGCCGGCCTTGCGGGCGGCGCGCACGCGGTGGTGGCCGGATATGATGGAGAATTCTTCTGAACCGCCGGGGGACACGGTCTTGTGACAGTAGGGCATACTTTCCATCTGCCCGTTCTTCTTTATATTCTCGGTCAGGCGCTGGAAGGGTTTTGCGTCCATGACGCGGGCGTTCTTGTCCTGCTCCCGCAAAATGTCGGGATGTACCTTGTAGATGGAGAGCGTTGTTGCGGGCAGGTCGATGACTTTTTCTTTAAGCTCCATGTTTGGATGCGCCATTGAGTTCCTCCAGATAGATTTTTACACAGTCGGCAAAGGTGCGCTCGTGCCAGTCGGTTTGATAGAGAATCCGGTACATATCATTTGGGAGCTTCTCCCGCGTGATGATCTTCAGAATACCGTTATTGAGCTTTACCTTGCGGTATTTCGCCAGGCAGGTGGTCTTGAGGCCGCGCATAACATAGAAACGGTTTTTGTGCATCATGAAAGATTCAAGGGTCCGCGCGAAGTCCCGGCACGTGATGAGCAGCATCAAAAGGCGGTTTATGTTCGGGTATCCGGGATGCGGAGCGTTGAAACCGAATGTCTCGAAGGCATACTCTTCCTTCATCGTGAATAACTGGCGCAGGTGGTAGCCGGTAATGGCAAAGACCTTGTAATCGATGCAGATGAGCAGGTATAGTTCCGCCCGGGTGTCGCCGAGCTTGTGGGCGAACAGGTCGCGGTAATAGAGGGCGTGCTCTTCCGTTGTCTTGTGAAAGGTGACACAGCTGTCCGGCCTGATTGAGTCGGCTACCGAGAAGATCCGCATACCGGCGATCGGGCGGGACCTGTGGAGTGGGCGGCGCTTGATTAGGCGTAACGACGGAAAGCCCGCGAGCTGTTCAGGCTTCGTACAGAGCCAGTAATCGTACCGCTTTTCAGTGAACTCTTTGGCGAAGACAATCTGATCAGGGGGCAGACCTGAGGCGTCCTTGTACCGGTACAGGAATGTGAGAGAGGCGAGATTGCACAGCTCCGCGTGAAACGCGGCATACTCCCTTGGCATTGACCACTCCTCGACATTGACACGGTAATCGATCACTCCGGAGAGGTCGAACATACGGGTATATCCTTTCGCGAACGCGGGCGGATTAAGCAGGATGATCGTGCCGGCGTCGTTGTAGTGCGTGGCCGTGCGGAGGTCCTCGATCCGGTATGTGATGCCATTGTAGATCTCCCGGTGGTGTCCGAGTTGGGCGGTGATGGTACTGATCGCGGAAGGGAGAGCAGCGAGGAGCGCATCGAGGTAACGTTTCTCGAAGAAGACATTGGAGCGGAGCTGTCGCTGTTTGATGAGGCAGAGGAGAAAGGCGGCTCTCTCTGCTTCGGAGGCGTATGATTCATAGCGGTCACGCAATTCGTCGATAACAATTGAGAAAGGCAGATCCGACAACAGACGGCCCGTGTAGAAATAACCGAGGATCGATGAAAACAGCGACACATCGGACGCGATGATCGACGATGCGGGAAAACCGGCCTGCAGGGCGCACTTGACGAGAGCAAACTGGCCACAGCACGGCACGACAACGCGATCGAAACGCGGACGCAGGAACGCTAAAGCCTGGGCGATGAACCTGCGCTGGTCCGCCTGGGTGTTGCCGAGAAAAATCTTTTCAAAATCTACGACTGGCATCGACACACTCCTTTTTTAAAAGTCATCGCCCCCGAGCTTGAGAGGGTTCTTCCTGGTGAGCTTGATCGGCTGGCTTGTAAGCGTATTCCACCATTTGTGCACTTCTTCGGTTGAACCGAGCCAACGCGTGCCTACTACAATGCCTGGCAGATTGAGCGGCACATATCTCTGAAGCAATAACTCCTCATCACATTGCAAGAACTCCATGAACTCCTCTTTTGATGTAAGCATGGTGTCAAGTGTAAGCGGCTCTTTCATCGGATACTCCCGAGGCTTTCACGGATCTCTGTCATACTGGGCATAATAAAGGACTTCTGAGGACGAGGCGGTGGAGCAGCCGGCGGCTGCACTTGAGGACGAGGGGCGAGGTTCACGCCGCCGCCCGGAAAATGGTAATTCGCCAGACTCATAGCGATGATCTCGCAGTCGAACAGGTGGTTCTCGTTGCTGACCTTCTCCCAGGAGAGCGCGCCCTTGCGATCGCGGCGCTTTTCCTCGGCGACAATGTGGCGCACGTAGGTACGGTAATCGGCATCGCTGCCGGCGTGCAGGTATGCTCCCTGCGAATCACCGTTGATTGCCTGTTGTACGTGCAGGTGGTAAAGGTCCTTCATTTCATCCGTGTCGATGAGAAGAAGGCGGAACGGATTGTCGATCTTCCTGCCGGATGATGGAAACTGTACGATGGGCTCGCCAAACTTGAGCACTCCTTCGATACGACGGGATGCGCCTTTCGTGCCGTAAACATAGGTTGGAACTCGTGCGCCCTGTGCGATGAGGTTCAAAAGGTACTTATACGTGAGTTCGGTGCCCGATACGGTCATCGTCGATTCGCTTCCGCCGGTGTCGAGGCCGGTCCGCCAAATCCGCATCCGTCGATAGCTGCCGTGGACCGGGTACGTGCGCCGCAAGACAAGCTCAAACAGTTCTTCCCAGGTGATCTGGCCATAGTGGAGGAGCCAGGACGTATAATCGCGGGCAAAGGCGCGGACTACAAACCAGAGGCCGTACTTCTGGACGTCGACGCCGCACGTGAGCGCGACGGCGGACTCGGGGACGGTCTGCGGAGGAAGATCACAGCGGGCCTTGAGAAGCTCCGATTTCGTGGTCGTCGGAACGACATCCTTCCATGGTTCGGCTTTGACTTGCGTGACAAATGCCTTCTTCTTTATAATGTCCTTCTGTCCTTCCAGAAAGTCGGCGGCGCACTTCGAAAGGGAAACGTTGCGAGAGTACCAGGCCGGCAAGTGGAACGCGACAGAGCGTGGACGGATTGTGGGCACTTCGGCGCGCCAGAAGCCGCGCGAAACAGCGTCATTCCGTACAGGGTCGTTCCAGAGGAAATTGCACGACTCGCATTCATAATGGGCGTACAAGCCGGCCTTCATGGTCTGAGGGTCCCGGATATGTTCCGGCCATTTAATCTGCTCAAAGCGCATGACCTGGGCGTGCCCGCACGCGGGACAGACCGCGTAATATTCTCGCTTCTCGCTCGCCTTTAATTTCACGGCTTGCATGATGGGTCCGTTTTCGCGGTTCGGTGTGGACGAGTAAATTATCTTCTTCGTGTTCGGATACGAGATGGTGCGCACCTCGCCAAGCGCGATCGGGTCTGCCTCACTGCCGGAAAAGTCCGGGTACTTGTCGCACTCGTCAAAGATGAGATACTGGATTGCCTCCGAGGACAGGGCAGACGGAGAGTTTGCCCATGCGAGCATTATGTCCATGCCCATGAGCTGCTTTCTCATGGTTGAGTTGTTCACCAGGAGATCGTGCACCCGCGGGGTATGCTCGAAAAGCGGATCAAGTTTCTTTTCACTGAAATCTTTTGCCTTGTTTTCGGTGGGCATGACGACCATAGCGGGCCCGGGGGCCTGGTCGGCGACCATGCCGAGAAACGTCACTGCTATCTGCGACTTTCCTGTCTGCGGAGCGAACACGAGAATAATTGACTCCACGTAGGGCAGGGCAAGGGTATCCATCGGCTCCGCGAGATAGGCAAAATTCTTATTGATCCATAGTCCTTTGTGCTCGCCTTCGGTGATGATGCGGTGCCGTTCTGCCCACTCCGAGGGTTTGAGCATTTCGCGCGGCGTGAAGAAATCGTACACTGCATCATAGAGGGGCGCCAGGTTTCCGTGAGTCACTTAAAGCACCTCGTTGCCTTTGTATAAGGTTCCATCGGGGCCAACGCGCACGTCGCCCATTCCTTTGAGGCGGGCCACAGTGGCGCCGGATTTGCTGATCCCTTCACGTGTAGCCGCGATGAACTCAGGGGCATATTTCTGATCACCACGGACCAGTTCAATAAGAGCGGGAGTTTCAGCCGTGAAATAGGTCGTAATGACCACTCTCTGCAGATTCAAGAAATTCACGATCTCGCTTGAAATGCGTTTCGTGATCTCGGCGTCGATGTCGAGGTTGCGCTTCTGCAACAGGCTGAGCTGTTCTTTGGCAATGTTCGTTGTTGCTTCGAGCTTTTCCCGTTGGAGCTCTTCGAGCCTATTCTGGGTCTGATTGTCTGGGTTCACGTTGACGCGTGGAAGGTCGGCCGTTATAGCGTACCGGTCAAGCTCAATAGACGTATAGCCGTCTTTTGCCGTTCGTTTCACGAGACCGGCCTTAGCGTCTTTGTAGAGCTTTGATTTTTTGACAAGGTAGCCCTGACTCTGCAAGTACTCAAGCGCTCTTAACAGGTTTGGAAACGTGGGAATCGTCTCGGACGCGTCGTCCGATGAATCGTTAAATTCTGTGTCGAGTTCACGCATCAATCTATAATCCGCAATAGATGCCTGGCGCGCTGCAATCCGATTCAGCAGATCAATGTATATCGCATTCTTTGCTTTCTTTCCTAATTCTACGAGTTCTTTTCTATCTGGCATATTTCACAAGCAAAACACTTTTCCATTTTTCCGCATTCAATTTCCACAAAAGCTCTCGAATACTGAGGTTAAGCGTGCCGTAAGCGATCTACGCTCTACGGGGGAACCGCTTCAATCCAAATGGGCAAAAAGAAAGGAGCATGGTAGTAGTGGGTAAGCACCTTACCATGCCCCTTTCTTTAGATCGGAAGAGCGTCGTGTAGGGAAAGAGTGTAGGATAGGGTGT
>CAZXVZ010000158.1:0-6701 GCA_964644085.1 uncultured Syntrophus sp.
TAGGTTCCGGCCATCGGTTCTTTAGACAAAAAGCGGATTTTAATGTGTCAGTTTATGGTTGATAGTGTATATTTTATAATGTAAAAAGGATTATTAATGCTATTAAAACAGGAATTTAAAAAATATTATTTCCTGTACCCGTTAGTGATCATCTTTATCATAATACCTTTACGTGTCGTTTCTCAATCATCTGCCGCGTATACTCCTCCATCGGGCAGCCCTGAGAGGAAAGAGATATTGAACACACTCCGAAACCATTTAAAGAGGAACTTTCGCACGGATGTTGTTTTTGTGGTAGGTCATTTCAAAGTTAAAAACGGATGGGCGTGGGTCGAGACAAACCCACGGTCAACAGATGATAAGAACGTGTACGAACCGATTGCCGCTCTTCTTCGTAAAACAAAAGGAGTGTGGAAAATAATTGATTATGCACCCGGAGAATGCACCGGAGATGAGGAAGATTCTCCTAATTGCTATCCAAAGCGTCATTTTGAATCGCTCAGAACAAAATATAAAGCGCCGTCAGAAATATTTCCGGAAAACTGACCATTCACCTGATTGTTAATCTAACCTCCCGGAAAGGGAATATGATTGTATAGGATATATAATTTGTTTCTTAAAGCAAATTTTCTACGTTCCTGCTGGCCAAATCTTATGTTAGTCATATAACCTCAATCCCTTCTGTTGGTGCTCACAAAACATGTGTTTATTTTGTTTACTTCATTGCGTTTATTTTCTTGTTGTCAATGTATCCGTATGATGGTATAAGGTATTTGTAACATTGTAATAAAACACAACGTGAGAGGGCATCATACCAACAAATCGGTGTTGGGTTTATTGACGTGACAAAGAGAACGAGGCTTTTTGCGACACGCATTTTTCTCCTGAGTATATCGTTGTCTTTTTCGCTATTTTTTCTTTTACCCCGCGCAGCTTTATCTTGGACTGATGAAAATAATATCTCTGTCATCCGCATAAATCATGGATATTCTTCAGACGGAATCATGGCAAAAAACAACGACAAACTCCACGCAGTTCTTGTGAAGGGTCTTAGTATTTTTCAAGATCAAAACAAGCACAATATACTCTATGAAAATCGGTTCGATACGTATGAAAATAGAAACGGCATATGGATAAATAAAATACATTATTTTCTTATTATCTTTGTTATCATTGCTCTTCTTTTGTTCGCCATTCTCATCTGGACATGGTCGCTGAGAAAACAAGTGAAGCTGCGTACTGCTGAGCTGGCAATGAGTGAGGAACGTTATCGCCTGCTTGTTGAAAACGCTTCTGAGGGTGTCATTGTTATTATCGGCGAGAAGATCGCGTTCATCAATCCAAGAGCGCTCCAGATTCTGGGCTATACGGAAGAAGAATTGAATAGCAAAACGCTCCTTGACATAATTCACTTCGAGGATCAGAATATTGTCCTCGATTTCTATTTCAACACAATAAAAAAAGAAGATGTCGTACTCCAGTATCCTTTTAGAATTATAACAAGAAAAGATGAAACACGCTGGGTCCTCAACAATTCGGTGAAAATCGATTGGGAGAAAAAAACGGGGGTTCTCAATATTTTCACGGATATCACCGAAAGCAAAAAGCTTGAACAGCAACTTCTGCAGGCACAGAAAATGGAAGCCATAGGACAATTCGCGGGAGGTATTGCTCACGATTTTAATAATATTTTGACAGCCATCATGGGCTACGGGAACCTGATCAAAACAAAAATCAGTGTGGAAGAGCCTCTTGTAAAATATGTTGATAACATTCTTACCTCGGCGGAAAAGGCGGCCAACCTTACGAGGAGCCTGCTCACGTTCACCAGAAAACAGTTAATTGATCCCAAGCCGATAGATGTAAATGAAGTAATTCTCAACACCGAAAAACTTCTGTCAAAATTAATCGGTGAAGACATTGAATTTTCCGTGAAACTTAACGGTGAAAACCTGATTGTTATAGCCGACGGCAACCAGATTATACAGGTACTCATGAACCTTGCCACAAATGCGAGGGACGCAATGCCCCGTGGCGGGAAACTTGCTATCACTACAAAGACCGTTGAGATCGATGATATGTTCATTCAGGAACACGGCTATGGTACCAAGGGATTTTATGCCCTTATTTCTTTTGAAGACACCGGTACGGGGATGGATGAAAGAACTGCGTCAAGAATCTTTGAACCTTTTTTTACGACAAAGGAAGTCGGAAAAGGAACAGGTCTCGGTCTTGCGACAGTATACGGAATTATAAAACAACAAAACGGATATATAGATTTTCAAACCCTGCTCAATAAAGGCACAACGTTCAACATCTATTTGCCCGTTGTCCTTTCCATTCCTGAGCAAACCGCGCCGGCAGGAATTTCACAGATTGTTGGGGGAAAAGAAACAATACTCGTCGGGGAAGACGAAGAAGATATACGTAGTTTTATCAAAGAGGTTCTCGAAAACTACGGCTACAGAATTATCGAGGCGGTAGACGGAGATGACGTTATCCTGAAATATAATGAAAATATAAATGATGTGAGACTTCTCATTCTTGACATTGTCATGCCAAAACGGAATGGCAGAGATGCCTACAGCGAAATCAGCAACGGAAACGGACATAACACGAAAGCCTTATTCATCAGCGGCTACACTGCAGATTTTATTCAGAAACATGCCGGGTCAGATGAAGAGATAAATTTTCTTTACAAACCAATTGATATAGACACGCTCCTCAGAGAAGTGAGGAGAGTGCTTGATGAGAAATAAAAAATCCTAACCATAAATTGTGAAAGAATTAAATCTATTTTATCAAAATATTTTATGCCAAGTCGCATTCAAAAATAGAGCGAGGCGACAACGAGAAGCAGAGGCAGGCGTACTAATAGTAGGTCGAGGAGAGCGACGAGGAAGGCAACAAAGCTATATGAATAAAGGCGGCTTGGTATTATCTTAACGCTTTCGCGTAAGCCAGTATAGCCTTCACGTATTCATCACAGCGGTTATAGGCATAGATGGCTTCCCTGTTTCTGTCCGGATTGTCCTTCTCATATCCGTGGGATTTGAGATAATTGGCAATGCTCGCAATCGCGTCATGAAGATCAAAAAGATCGATAGCGCCATCACTGTTTCCATCGATAGCGAACTTTGTGTATGACGTGGGTACAAACTGGGATATCCCGAAGGCCCCTGCCCAGGAACCCTTCAAAGAGAGGGGGTCTTTATTCTGTTCTTTGCAGAAAGTAAGAAGTTCGATGAATTCAGCCTCGGCCCAGGAGGAACGACGGTTTTCAATGAGCGTCATGGAAAGCAGGCTGTTAAAAACAGAATATCTGCCCGTGCTTGTCCCGAAATTTGTTTCCACTCGCAGAATTCCGAGAATAATCTCTTTTTCTACTCCGAATATTTCTTCAGTTTTATCAAATGTCTCCCTGTTCTCTTCTAAAACCGCCTGTCCCTGTCTAATGGACTTTTTTGTAAGAAGGCCAAATGTAGTGCCAAAATAATCAAGGCCTTTTCCGCTTTTTCGAACGACAGGAGGGTATAGCTCAACACGGCTGTCGGAAAATATGTTATTCAGTTCATCATCGGTAAAACCGCGGAGCTTTAGTTTCGCCGTTAATTGTTCCAACTGAGAGGTATACCGGGAATCTATCTCTGCCTGGAGCGGCATAGCTGCAAAAAGGGCAACGACCATCACAATTGAAAAACAAAACGCGAATGTTGATGAATACCTCAGCGCAAATCCTCTCTATCTTTAATAATACCAGCAATTACTATAAAATCAATCTTAATTATTTCCTCTTGAAAACAAGACGAATCGGGGCACCGGAGAAACCGAATTTTCCGCGTATGGAATTTTCAAGATAACGCTTGTAATGTTCCGGTATAAGCTCCGGGTGGTTTGAAAAGAGAATGAAGGTTGGCGGTGAAACCTTTGCCTGGCTTACATAGAATATTTTTACCTGCTTGCCCTGTTGAAACGAAATGCTTAAACGTTCAAAAAACTCGCCAAAAGCCCGATTAATCTCTGAGGTGCTTATTCTCCGTGTCAATTGGTCGTAAATGTTGAAATCGTATTCAAGGATCTTTTCAATGTGTTTTCCCGTCTTTGCCGACGTAAAAACAATGGGAGCAAAGGCTGCATGGGGGATTTTCTCATAAACCGTTTTTTTATATTCATTCTGTTTCGTGGCGGATCCGACAAGATCCCATTTGTTGATAACGATACAGATTCCCTTTCCCTTTGAAATAATAAGGTGGGCTATACTTCCCTCCTGATGTCCCGCACCTTCCTGGGCATCAACGATAAGATTCACGACATTCGCCCTTTCGATGCTCTTGATGGCGCTTGAAACAGAGTATTCTTCAACCTTCATAAAAATCTTACTTTTTTTACGAAGCCCCGCTGTATCAATGAGAATAACATCCTTACCTTCAACGGCTATCCGTGAATCAATAGCATCCCTCGTGGTTCCAGGGATATCACTTACGATCATTCTGTCTTTGCCGAGCATTTTATTTGTGATAGACGATTTACCGGTATTCGGCTTTCCCACAAGAGCTACTTTAAGTATTCCTTCGGTGACGTTTGAATTCTCTATCTGTGTTTCAATGTGTTTCGCGGACTTAACAATATCCTCCAGGAGGTCATCAATTCCCCTGCCGTGTTCAGCGCTTATTGGATAGAATTTCTCCATTCCCAACTCAAAGAATTCCATAAGACTTTCTTCCCGTTTCGGCGAGTCAGCCTTGTTGACCGCATAGAAAACCGGCTTTTCCCCTTTTCTGAGGATTGTCGCTACGTCACGATCTTCGGGGAGTATGCCGTTTACCCCATCGAGGACAAAAATTACCATATCGGATTCATCCAGTGACGCTTTTATCTGACGTTCGATGAGCGGTGAAAAACCATCCTCTTTTGAGGGTTCAAAGCCTCCCGTATCAATGAGGACAAAATCTCTTCCTCCATAATCAAATTCACCGTAGTTGCGGTCCCGCGTAACCCCCGGGGTATCTTCTGTAATTGCTTTCTTGTAGCCGAGTATGCGGTTGAAAAGTGTTGATTTGCCTACGTTCGGCCTGCCTACTATGCTGATAATGGGTTTCATAACGCTCTTCTTTATACATCAAAACAACAGCTAAAGAAAGTGAGATTAAGTTAGATGATTCGGAATTGATATCGGATCAATTATGCCCGTTTTCAATAATCTTCTGAAACTGCAAGAGCATCCTGCAGGTAGCGCCCCATATGCGATCACCATTATAATGAATAGACTGCACATTTTGCGTTTCACCATTATATTCCGCAACTTCCGGTACAGGACTTGCCTGTTTCAGGTATGAATACGGGAGAGTAATGATATGGGCTACTTCCTGTGGATTCGTACGGAATTCATAGGGGTGTGGTATGATACCCACATAGGGAGTTATAACAAAACCGGTGAGCGTGTAAACATCATCAAGCCTTCCGATAATCTCCACGTCATCCCTTCTCACACCTATTTCTTCAGTGCATTCCCTCAGGGCCGTATTCAAAATATTGCCATCCTTTTCCTCATACATACCCCCCGGAAACGAAACCTCACCCTTATGATATCGTACGGCATCCGACCTTTTGGTAAGAAGAAAATTGAAATCACCATCTTTTTCAAAAAGGGGCATTACCACGCCCGCCATAATTGTTCGGGCGCATTCTACCTTTCTGGCATTATACGATTTCAGACGTTCCCTGACGAATGCAAGCACGCTTTATTCTATAGTGACAGAACATTCAAATCAACAAAAAACAAGCTAATATAATAATCGATAGCCTTTGCGCTAATTCCTCTTGTACGGCCTGTAATAATTAACCATATAGAATAGGTTCGTTTGAAAAACTATATTATTCTTTCTCTATTGCCAGCAAAACCACCTTTCCGGTATTTTTCTTTTTGATTTCTTATGAACAGATAACCTAAATAGGATAAGAGTATTAGTAAGTTTACCCCATGAAACCAGACCAGCAGATTCCTTGTTTTCCGCTTCACGAAGAACATGAGCGGCAAATCAGGTGCTAGAATAATCTTCGTAATCAAAAAATAATGTTTTACTCCGCACGGGTTTTTGTGTAAAAATGAATACAGGAAATGAACAATACGATTCCGGTTCTTGAAACGATAACTATACGTACGGGTTGATTTTTCCGGAGGAATGAAAAATGAAGAAACACCAAAAGGGAGCAACTTCAGATTTACGTGATAAATTGACGACCGACATGGTTTCGAGTATTGAAAAACTCTGCAATAAAGAGGGCTATAAACCTGACAAGGCTCTTATCAATAAACATGTGGAAACTGCCATTGATGATTACATAAGGGATTGGTACGAAGTATCTCTCGAGGCAATGGACCTGATGGAGGGCGGGGCCGATTTCGTTACTGACGAAGAAATTGATGATCCGGAACTGATAGCTGAAGCGAAACGGCGCGTCGTTAAAAACATGTACGAAGAAAGACCTCCTGGTCTCCACGAAAACATTACGGCATCAATCATTCACTCCATGAATAGCAATCCTCAAGAAAAAGACATCCGGCTTGATAACGATCCGGACAACTGAAAATAATATTTTTTCGGACACACAAACTAAAAAGCAAAAAGTCCGGCAGTTTAAAACAGAGCCTTCCGCCAGATAAGCCCCCTCCTTAAGTTTTTTTCTTATTTAATTGTTTT
>CAZXVZ010000159.1:0-6625 GCA_964644085.1 uncultured Syntrophus sp.
CATTGACAGACCTGTACTGCCTGTTCGGTCCTGTGACCTCGGGATACTTCAACCTGACGGCTACCACGTCCTGGTTGTAATCAAAAATCTCTGTTGTGTACGCGAGGAAATGATCTGCCGATACCCTTTCGCTGCCATAGGGTGTCAGGGCGGCAAGTAAAAAGAGGCAAAAAAAAGCGGTGATCGTCTTGGTAAGCACCCTTATAACTCAAACCCGCAACTTACCCCGTTGTAAAGGGGCCGCCGCCGAAGCATTGTAACATTTTCAGCTTTGAATATTTTAAATAATCTGGCTCCCCGGGCAGGACTCGAACCTGCAACCTACTGGTTAACAGCCAGCCGCTACTGCCGATTGAGCTACCGGGGAACATTTCTAATCAACATACAAAAGAGCAAAAAACTGTATCGGTTAGTATAATTGTTATGCTGTACAACCGATCTGGGAAACACCTAATAAACGGTGTATTAAACTATAAAAATACCCTTCATGTCAAGGGTTCTCATCTTTAAAAATGGCTTTTTTAAAGGTACGTTTTCCAACCTTAAATATGATCTCCCGCGCCGTGTCAATAAGGGGAAGTGATTCGCTTCCTATTCTTACAAATTTTCCGGCATCTGCGTATGAAACTCCACCCTGCTGAATCATACGTTTGCCTTCAGCTGTCGAAGGCACAGCCCCTATATCACGCAGGAAATGCGGCAGCGAAACGGGACTCTTTGGCCGTTTTATTGTTACCGTCTCTATGTCATCCGGTATTTCCTTGTCCCTGAACATCTTTTCAAAATTCTCATGCGCCGTATAGGCCGCGTCAGCACTATGAAATCTTGTAATAATTTCTTTCGCAAGGTTTACCTTTGTTTCTTTCGGATGGGCAGTCCCAAGCCTGATACCTTCTTTCAAGGCATTCAATTCTTCCAGTGTAATATCGCTCAGGAGCTCATAGTATTTGATCATCAACTCATCTGATATGGACATAAGCTTCCCGAACATCACATCAGGTGGTTCATCTATGCCGACGTAATTCCCGTAGCTCTTACTCATCTTGTTCACACCGTCAGTTCCTTCAAGCAAGGGGACGGTAACAATACACTGTGATTCCTGACCGTATGCCCTTTGGATTTCGCGTCCCACAAAAAGGTTAAAAATCTGATCGTGTCCTCCGAGTTCCACATCGGCATTGAGTGCCACCGAATCATACCCCTGAACAAGAGGATATAAAAATTCATGTATGCTGATAGGGAGATTGTTCTGATAACGGTTGCGGAAGTCTTCCCTCTCCATCATGCGTGCCATTGTATATTGAGCGCAGAGACGGATCATATCGGCGGCATTCATTGCTTCAAACCATTCGCTGTTGAACCTCACTTCTGTCTTGTCGGGGTCGAGCATCTTGAAGACCTGTTTCTTATACGTTTCAGCGTTGGCGAGGAGCGCCTCTTTTGATATCTGTGGCCGTGTCTCAATCCTGCCCGTAGGATCACCGATCATACCGGTAAAATCACCGATGAGAAAAATAATAGTATGTCCCAGTTCCTGGAATTGTTTCAATTTCTGGATCACAACCGTATGGCCAAGATGGAGGTCAGGTGCGGTAGGATCAAGGCCAAGTTTGACTCTGAGAGGTTTTTTGAGCTCCATTGACCGGGCCAATTTCTTTCTCAGTTCGACCTCATTTATCAGGTCAACCGCCCCCCGTTTGATTACCTCCATTTGTCGGTCTATATCCATATCTGGCTCCGTTTTTCAGTATATCAATTCACTTTTTCCCGAACTCTTTCAATCTTAAGACATTTACCGGTCATTATGTCAATGGTAATTGAAACACCCTGAACCTCATTATCATCCTTTCCTACTTCAAACTTCTGAGGCAACTGCGTTATGAACCTTTTCAGGACACCCTCTTTGGCCATACCGATTACAGAATCAACGGGACCAGTCATACCTGCATCAGTCAGGTATCCGGTTCCTCCGGGTAATATTCTCTCATCAGATGTCTGGACATGCGTGTGTGTTCCAATGACAGCGGATACCCTGCCATCAAGAAACCAGCCCATTGCAATTTTTTCAGATGTTGCCTCAGCATGAAAATCAACAATTGCGGGCATTTTATTATCCTTGTTAAGAAAATGCTCCATAGCCCGGAAAGGACAGTCAAGAGCTCCCATAAAGATGCGTCCTTCAATGTTGACAACACTCAAAGACAAACTGTTTTTTCTCAATGTTGTATACCCCACTCCCGGGGCACCCTGTGGATAATTAAGGGGACGCAGCACCCTTTCTTCTTCCATCAAATAGCTCGCCATTTCCTTTTTTTTCCATACATGGTTGCCTGTTGTAATAGCATCAACACCAAGTTCAAGCATCTCTATGGCTGTGGTCGGGGTGATACCGATGCCACCGGCAAGGTTTTCTCCATTGATTACAACAAAATCAAAATTGACATTTTTGATATATTCCGCTACTGTCCTTCTCCCTGGCTTGCCTATTACATCGCCCAGGAACAAGATCCTCATACTACTTGGCATATTCAACCGACCTTGTTTCCCTGATTACCACAACCTTTATCTGACCGGGATAGGATAGATCCGTTTCAATCTTTTTTGCTATGTCTTTCGACATCATGATAATGTTCTCGTCACTTGTTTTTTCACTGTTCACAACGATGCGTATCTCTCTTCCCGCCTGAATGGCATACGATTTTTCCACACCCTGAAAGCCGTTTGCAATGCGTTCCAGTTCATCGAGCCTCTTAATATATGTCTCCAGCATCTCCCTTCTGGCTCCTGGTCTTGCTCCCGAAAGCGCGTCCGCTGCCTGCACAATGACATCAAGCAAACCCGAAACCGGAACATCTTCATGGTGTGCCAATATGGAATGAATAATTACGTCAGATTCACCATATTTTTTTGCCAGGTCAGCTCCGATCGTTGCATGAGATCCTTCAACCTCATGATCTACGGCTTTTCCGATATCGTGAAGGAGGCCGGCTCTTTTCGCTTCTTTCACATTATAACGGAGTTCCGCGGCAATGGCCCCGCAGATAAAAGCAACCTCCAGTGAATGCTGATATATGTTTTGAGCATAACTGCTCCTGAACTTCAGTCTTCCCAGCAGTTTTACTAACTCAGGATGGACGTTGTGAACACCGAGATCAAACACAGCCTGCTCACCGGCATCTTTAATCTTTTCTTCCATCTCCTCGGCAACCTTGGAAACAATCTCTTCGATTCTGGCGGGGTGTATCCTGCCGTCACCAATGAGCCTTTCGATAGCGATACGGGCAACCTCCCGCCTGATGGGATTAAAGCAGGAGAGGATAACAGCTTCAGGCGTATCATCAATAATAATGTCAACGCCCGTCGCCGCCTCGAGGGCACGGATATTACGCCCTTCACGACCGATAATCCGCCCTTTCATTTCTTCATTGGGGAGTGCCACAACCGACACAGTATCTTCCCCGACATAATCACCGGCATATCGCTGAATAGCAAAGGCTATGATTTCTTTTGCTTTTTTATCCGCTTTTTCTTTCGCCTCTTCTTCAATCTTTTTAATCAGTTTCACTGCCTCGTATTTTGCTTCATCTTCCATGGCCTGCATGAGCATCTTCTTTGCTTCTTCGGCTGTCATATCTGAAATCTTTTCCAAACGGGTTTTAGCCTGCGCGATCAGCAAGTCATGCTCTCTGATCTTCGTGTCAAACTGGGATTGTCTGGCAGAAACCTCTCTTTCTTTTTTTGCCAGTTCTTCTTCCTTTTTGTCGAGAGCATCTATTTTCTTATCAATATTGGACTCTTTCTGCGAAAGGCGTCTTTCTGAATTCTGCATTTCCTGCCTTCTGGCTTTCATCTCCTGCTCGAGTTCATTTTTTGCCTGAAGGACAATATCCTTGGCTTGAATCGACGCTTCCTTTGTCATAACATCGGCTTCTTTTTTGGCGTCTTCCAGTATCTTTTTACCTATTTTTTCATACTCACCTATTTTTTTCTTCTGGACAAACCACGAAAGCGCAAAACCGGCGACAATTGCCACGGCAAAGCATAATATCATTATGGTTGTTATTACGATTGTATTCAAAGAATACCCCCTAAATCTATGACATTAAGGGGTCAGAATTACAAGAAAAATGAGGGGGAGGGTTTAAATCCACTATACATTGATTATTGTTTACCTCCAACTAACATAAGATATATATGTTAAACCTCTGTTTTCTTATACACTGCCCCACACAATAAAAAACCCCGCAGGTGCCGTGTAAACGGTATGTCTTGAACCTCGATGTTAAGTGGGCGCCATTTTGTCGTATCAGGCTTCTCGCTTAAGCGGGCATGCACACCACAACAAGATACAGCTCCCGGCAAAGAGGTGTTGGCTCTAAGCCTACCATTTATCACGTACACTGCAGGGAACATCTATAGCTTCTATATCTTCGAACTTTTTAATAAGTCGAAGTGTTCTGCCCTCAAATTTCTCTGCCTGCTTTTTCATCTCAAGAAACTCATCCGTTATCTCCATCATAGCCATAATAACAGCGTTCAACGTATTAATAATTCCATAACGCTCAATCGCGTTGGCAATTTTTTCATCTACATACCTGGCATCTCTTTTTATTCTTTCTTCATCCTCTCCGATAAAGCTGAATGGCTGTTTCAGAATCGTTACTTCAACCTTTTTCTCCATTGTTTTTCCTATCCTCTTTAAATTTCAACCTTTTCAACTTTTTCCAGTATCTTCGTTACCTTTTCGATTAAGAGTTCCCGTTCATTAACCATATCAGCCATTTTCTTTTGCGAATTCTTATCATTCGCCTCTATAGACTGGAGCTTGGCCTTTAGTTTTTCGTTTTCCTCTTTCATTGTTTTGTAGTTATTAATAATCCTGTCGATCTTTTCTTCCAGTTCTTCTATACGGTTTTCGCTAATTATTTCTTTATTAAGACTGAAAATTTCCATATCTTATTAATTATCCTCCTTTTTCTGTTCAAAAGTCAAGTATAAAAGGTATGATTTTATAAAATCATCAATATTTCCGTCAAGTACAGCCTCGGCGTTATGCTCTTCATGCTTGGTTCTATGGTCCTTAATAAGTTTATAAGGGTGGAGTACATAGGACCTAATCTGACTCCCCCAGGCAATATCTTTTTTTTCTTTATTGAGCGCGTCTAGTTTCTCTTCCTGCTTCTTTTTTTCAAGTTCATATAACCTGGACTTCAAAATAGCCATAGCCATAGCCCTGTTTTTATGTTGCGACCGTTCGTTTTGGCACTGGACAACAATGCCTGTAGGGGCATGGGTGATCCGAATGGCCGAATCGGTTTTGTTCACGTGCTGCCCTCCCGGCCCGCTGGAACGAAATGTATCTACACGAATATCCTCTTCTTTGATCTCGACGGGAATATCTTCTGAAACCTCTGGATACGCATAGACCGAGGCGAAAGAAGTGTGACGCCTGTTATTCGCATCGAAAGGGGAGACACGGACAAGCCTGTGTATGCCTGCTTCACACTTCATATATCCGTAAGCGTGTTTCCCGTTGACCATGAATGTCACGTTCTTAATCCCCGCCTCTTCTCCCGGGAGCAGATCCACAATCTGTGTTTCAAATCCCTTTCTTTCCGACCACTTAAGATACATCCTGAGAAGTATTTCTGCCCAATCCTGGGCCTCTGTGCCTCCTGCGCCTGAATTGATATATACTATGGCATTGCTATTATCATTTTCGCCGCTGAACATCTGCTGGATTTCATAATCTCCAAGCGATTCATAAAGTGATCTTACACGAGAAACAAGTTCATTCATGTCATTCAAATCCTCGGTTTCTTTCACAAAATCACTGAGAATAAGAACCTCCTCCAGTTCCTTTTCTTTTTTTTGCCAGTTTTCAATTTCTCCCTGAATCTTTGATCTTTCTTTAAGAATTTTCTGGGCTTTTTCCTGGTCATCCCAGAAAGATGCTTGAGAAATCTCCGCATCTAATTTTTGAAGTTTGCCATTTAGACCCGGAAGGTCAAAGATAACCTCTGAGAGAATATATTCTTTCCTTTAAATCTTCTATTTTCCCTTTTATTTCATCAATCATTGCTATGTTCCTTCATAATTAAGATAAATATTATTCTTTATCTATATAATTTTAAATATGTCTTAGAACCTCATTTCCAAATTTTGAGGTACTAACCGGTCTTACATGATTCATCTGTCTCGCCAGATCATAAGTAACAATGCCGTCCTGTATTGTTCTCTCAACAGCTTTTTCAATTAATGCTGCCGCCATATCAAACCCCATGTAACGGAACATCAAGGCCCCTGAAAGGATAAGCGAAGCCGGATTAACCATATCTTTTCCTGCGTATTTTGGGGCGCTGCCATGAGTCGGCTCGAATATTGCGACATCATCACCGATATTCGCACCGGGGGCTACCCCGAGGCCGCCTATCAGGGCTGCGCAGGCATCAGAAAGGTAATCACCATTTAAATTGGGACATAGCAAAATATCATACTCGTCAGGTCTGAGAATTATCTGCATAAACATATTGTCAGCAATTCTGTCATTAAAGATAATTTTCCCTTCGTTTTCTTCAAAACCTATTTGGTCGGGGTATTCTTTCGCTATTTCGTATGCCCCTTC
>CAZXVZ010000160.1:0-6603 GCA_964644085.1 uncultured Syntrophus sp.
TTGCATCGGGATACAAATTCCGCGTCATCGTCTGCCAATATGCGGTCCTTCTCATCCATTCTATGAGACACTTCAGCCAATAAATTTGTTCCCCGCCCGGATAAAATAACTCATACCCTGTCGCTCTTATTATAGTTCATTTTTACTGCAACGCGGTCTATTTTGCAATGAAAAAGTACTCCATATCGTTCATCATTTCTTGAATTGCTTTTTCGTTTTTTCTTCTTGTTTCATTCTTGAAGTTTTTTGTATGATATAGAGAGGTGAAAAGGCGATGAAACTGAAAGACAGGGTTGCCATCGTGACGGCCGCCGCGGGCGCCGGGATAGGTCAGACGACAGCACGCATGATGGCTCGCGAAGGGGCGCGGATTGTCGTCACCGATGTGCATAAAGAACGCACCCGTAAGGTCGCGAAAGCTATTCGGGATAATTATGGTGTCGAGGCAATGGCCATTCAGTGTGATGTGACGAAGCTCAAAGAGGTAAAGGATGTGGTGAGTGCCGCGCTTGAAAAATTCGGGCGCATCGATATCCTTTTTAATAATGCCGGAACCAACCGTCCGACAAAGATTGTTGATATGACCGATGAGATCTGGGAGCTTGTCGTCAATACATCGCTCAAGGGTACTTTCTATTTTTCGAGGGAAGTATTGCCGGTGATGATGAAGCAGAAAAGCGGTCGTATCGTTAATATTACTTCTGTTTCCGGCTTCAGAGGCCTGGATGGAGGCCACGCGCATTATGCCGCGGCCAAGGCGGGCGTCATGGCCTTTACAAGATGTCTCGCCATGGAAGCTGCCCCATATCGCGTCACTGCCAATACGATTGCCCCGAGCTTCATACCCAATGAATTTATCCCCAATATTTACCCGCCGGAAGAAATTGAGAGGATGTATGCCGAGATTCCGTATCCACGAAAGGGAACGCCTGAAGATATTGCCAGTACAGCCCTTTTTCTTGTCTCCGATGAGGCTGAATACATAACGGGTCAGACGATTTGTGTGACGGGCGGAAGTTGGATGAGATGATTGTAAGATAATAACCAATGATCAGATATTAAGAGACAAAGAAGAAATAAAGAAAAAAAAGTAGTTAATTATGAACATAAAGGGGCTAAATCGTAAAAAGAAAAGACTTGTTTGAAAAATAATAGGATTTTTTGGGGAAACAGAACAGTATTCAGAATAAATGGCTATATTTTAACGAGACGCAGCTAATCGAAATCAAAGAGATAAGGAGGCAGCGGTGATTACAAAACTGAAAGCCGATGATCTTTACAAACGATGTGATCCGAAAACATTCTCTTTCGATACCACAGAAGACATTACTCAGTTCTCAGGTTTAATCGGTCAGGAAAAGGCCCTCAAATCCCTCGATTTCGGTCTCGGGATGGACAGTGACGGATTTAATATCTTTGCCATCGGCGAGAGCGGTACGGGCAAAATGACAACCATTATGTCCATGCTCAACGAAAAAGCCGCCCAGGAAAGCGCTCCGGCAGATTGGTGCTATGTCTATAATTTTAAGGATCCCGACATGTCTATCGCGCTTTCGTTTCCTCCGGGGAAAAGCGTTGTCTTTCAAAAGGAGATGAGTGAGCTTATAAAGGTTTTGAGGATTGAGATACCGAAAGCCTTTGAATCCAAAGAATATGAGACACAGAGGAATAAGGTCCTTGATGAATTCCAGCAGAAACAATCTGAGTACCTTTCCCGGCTTGACGAAGAGGCGAAGGGGAAGGGCTTTACCGTCAAGAGGAACGCCACGGGCATACTGATTGTTCCTATTAAGGAAAGCGGTGAATTGTACACGAAAGAAGAATTTGACGCCCTTGATGAAAAGACGCGGAAGACTCTGGAAGAAACAGGGCGTCTCTTCCAGGAGAAACTCAATGACGTGGCGAGAATCCTCAGAGAGGCGGAAAAAATCGTCAGGGACATGCTGGTCAGGCTTGATAAAATGGTTGCTCTCGACATTATCGGCCCACTCATTGAAGCACTGAGAAAGAAATACAGAGATCAGGAGAAGGTGCTCCATTATCTTGAAGACGTCAGAGAGGAGATGCTTACGCATCTTGATGATTTCAAAATAACGGAAGAACCGCCGTCACCCTTTCCTTTTTTGAAAGCGCCGAAAACAGAAGCCTCCTTCGCCAAATACTCCGTCAATGTCATCGTTAGTAATGAAGACCGGCAGGGCGCTCCCGTAATATACGAAAGCAATCCTACTTATCTCAACCTTTTCGGGCGCATGGAGTATAAGGTACAGTACGGTATGGCTGTGACGGATTTCACCATGGTAAAAGCGGGGTCGCTGCATAAGGCCAACGGCGGCTACGTCGTTGTTGATGCCATGGAGCTCCTGAAGAACCAGTTTTCATACGACGCCCTGAAGAGGGCAATGAAGACAAAGGAGATAAAAATTGAAGATGTTCTTGAACAGTACAGGCTCATCAGCACGGCGGGATTAAAACCTGAGGCCATACCGCTGAGGGCGAAGATTGTCATTATCGGAAGCCCGTACCTCTATTATTTGCTCCACAGTTACGATGAGGAATCACGGCGGCTGTTTAAAGTCAAGGCCGATTTTGACAGTAGGATGGAACGCACGCCGGAAAACGTGGAAAAATACGCCATGTATGTTGCCCGCTGTCAGAAGGAAGAGAACCTGCTCCCTTTTGACAAAAGTGGTGTCGCGAGGATCATTGAGTTTGGCTCACGTTTCGCCGATGACCAGGATAAGCTCTCGACGAGGCTCAGCGAAGTCGCGGACCTGATTCGTGAATCACATTACTGGGCGGGGAAGGAAAAAAGCACGGTTGTAAAGGGTGAACATGTTTCAAAAGCAATGGATGAAAAAATCTTCAGGGTCAACAGAATTGAGGAACGTCTCCGGGAGATGATACTCGAAGATTCACTTATCGTGAATACTTCGGGAGAAAAGACAGGGCAGGTCAACGGGCTTGCGGTTCTCGACATGGGCGATTACAGTTTCGGAAAGCCATCGAGGATAACGGCGAAGACTTACACAGGACGCGCCGGTATCGTCAATATTGAACGTGAAACGAAGATGAGCGGCAAGATCCATGAGAAAGCGATCCTCATCATAACAAGTTATCTGGGCGGCAAATACGCGCAGAAGAAACCCGCCAGCCTTTCTGCTTCAATTACCTTTGAACAGCTCTACGAAATGATCGAGGGGGACAGCGCTACCTGTGCCGAGATGTATGCCTTACTTAGCAGTATTTCCGGGGTACCCATCAAACAGAGTTTTGCCGTCACCGGTTCCATGGACCAGAACGGTGAAGTGCAGCCTATCGGCGGGGTAAATCAGAAAATAGAAGGATTTTTCCAACTCTGCAAAATGAGGGGTCTCAACAAGGCCCAGGGTGTTATCATTCCAAAGAGAAATAGGAAGAATCTCGTACTTAACAGTGAAGTGGTTAACGCCGTTCAAGAAGGGCTTTTCTCCATCTATACCATTGATTACATGGAGGAAGGCCTTGAGATATTGACGGGCATGAAAGCGGGCGAGATGAACCCGGATGGTACTTACCCCGAGAATACCATCAACTATCTCGTCGAAAAACGCCTCACCGAGATATCGGAAGCTTTGGAAAAGAAGAAAGATAAGGAAAAAGAGGAAAACGGAGAAGAAAAAAAGACAAAAGACGACTAGTGCATTCGATATCAATTATTATTTATTATCCCGTCTAACTTCTATTGACGCTTTATATTATCCCGAACAGGACAGAGTTCGGTTTGCACGCAGAGAGAAACGGATCAGGAACATCCCTCCTTTCGCTCTGATTGGAATTGCAGTCAATAGATATTTATATATTTATGGATGTGCCTTTTTTTACTTCATTAACGAAAGGACTGTTCTTCCTAAAGTCTTCAATTGATATAGGATGTGGTTCAATACGGAGATCAAAATTCCTTCTTAATTTCATTAATTTTGAAAGTTCATTAATCGTATCGTTATAACCCGCCAGCACAAGCGCTATGTCAATGTCACTTTCGTCATCAAACTTATTCATTGCGTAGGAACCAAAAAGAAACGCTTTTTTTATTTTATATCTGTTTTGAGAAAGAAAACCAACATAATCGCGGGCAAGTTTTAAAGCTTTCGTTTTATCCATGTCCTGAATTTCCTTATATTAGTGATATATTCTTCCGCGAATTCCCTTGTACACATTCTATGAAATTTCAATTTATAATCATCATAGCGTGTCTTTATATTAAAACTGGTCAGGGTATCGAGAAAATCTTTCTGTTCTTCCGAAAGATGAAGATTTGCTTTTTCGGCGATACGCAGTAAATCGTGTATGTGTGGTGTGTTTACTTCAATGTTTTGCACATAATATGCTTTCAGCAATTTTTCAACAACGATATGTCCGATAAATAGAGACCAGGTATACTCTTTACCTTTATAGAGATATTGCATGGTTTTATAGTCAATATCAGCAGATTTTACCCAATATTCCAATATCTCTTTTTTATTCATATATTAACTATATCATGAAACAAATTCGGAGACAATGTTTTGAAAGACAACAAAAGATCTATTGACAGATGAGTGAACTTATTTTTATTGACTTTGATTAAACCTGGACGTCCCTCTTGCCCCTCTAGCCATTGACAACGGTGATTGACCCTTGTCTATCGGTTTTGATGGAGTATTTTGCTCGCATACGCTCGCAATGAAACCGTACCCGAACACGCCTTTGGCCATGCACATGCACAGAAGAATTATTTCTTCTATCACCGTTCATTTTTCACCAATTGAATAATTGAAGGACGTCCCTCTTGCCTTTCCAGACGATCGGTTTCTTGCCCGCCTTCCATCGATGAAATGATGGTTATCCGTTTCTTCCTGTCTGTAATCAGTATCCTTTCGCCGGCCCGTATTTCTCTCAGATAAGCACTTATCCCCCGTTTCAATTCCCGAATACCTACCGATTTCAAAGTCTATTACCTTCCGCTCTATAATGTAGTCTCAATATATCATATGTAGTCATGTTGCCAGGAAAACCATTTAAGGACGGCTTATAATCTTTCCTTGGTTGTCATTGCGTAAATCATCAAAATCCATCTCAGCCCGAAATATCATCATTCTCCAATGTCTTTAAAGTTACTTATAATTTTATGGACGTCCCTATCCGTCTGAAGCTATCATCGCTTCCGGATCACTTGGTGTAAACTGAGCCCATGTAGTGCCATCCCATTGCCAGATACCATAGGAACTGAAGTCTCCATATAAGAGTGAGCCAGAGACCACCATTGTCTCCGGATCACTTGGTGTAAACTGAGCCCATGTAGTGCCATTGTACATCCAGATGCCGTTATTAGCACCGAAGTCTCCATATAATTGCGTAAAGATAGTGATGGTATACGAGGTTTCAGAAACATTCCCCTTTTTATCAGTAACTCTCACAGAGATATTATAGGTACCCGGAGTAGCTGCCCAGGAATAGGACCAGCTGGTTGTTCCCGTTGCATCCTGCCATGTCACACCACCATCCAATGAAATCTGTACTTTCTCGACACCGGAACCCAGATCGCTTGCTGTGCCTGAGAGAGTAACCAGTCCGTCAGAGAGAGTCAGATGATCGGATGTGATGGTGGGAGATTCAGGTGGTACTAAATCCCCTATGTCAAGAGAGGTTCTGTTGCCGACACTGTCGTATCCGTAGATCTCAGGGTAGCCGTTGCTATAGTTGACCGTCTCAAGACGGTTGAGGTTATCATAAGTGTAGGTGATTGTTGTCGCCCCGAAGGAGGGGAGGACAGAGAAGAAGAGGGGAAGGCAGAAGATAAAGAGTATTGCAATTCCGCGAGATCGAAAGTTTTTGGTATTACTGATGTTAATGTTAGTGGAATGATGGTTCATTTGTTCCCCCTTCTAAATTATTAATAACCGATGGACGTTCGTCCCGCTTTGGCTGCGGGACCTGGACGACCGCTCTCTGCGTTCGCTGGGACGTGGGACGTAAAAGACTCTTTTTCATCTCAGCCCTAGATATCATCAGTCTCCAATGTCTTTAAAGTTACTTATAATTTTATGGATGTCCCCTTTCTCTTTCCATAAGATCATAATGATACTTTGTTGTCTCGCCAACAAATGACTGAGCGTATTTTGCGCCTTGCTTTGTCGCCCGCGGGATTCGTGACATCCTCAACATACACTGTGGTATGCCTCCGGTGCACTCACCCTTGTCTTCGCGCAATCCATCGTAATCCATCTCAGCCATAGAGATATTCATTTATTCTTTACATTCCTCGTGTTGTCACATTAGTCAACTACGTCCCTATTCCTCCTACTATCTCCCTTATCGGTTTTGGTTGGGAAAGATATTATGTTCTTGATCCTCCCATTTTTCTTATTCTATTGATTAGGAACGGCAATAGTTGAAACCATTGGAAATAGCCAAGAACGGCAAACCCAATCCACAAAACAAAATTTGTCAAACAAAAACTTATCCAATTTGGGCCTATTGAAGTAGACAATCGTAACGCATCGAATATGTATGAAACACCACCATATAAATATATCAGATCGGAAGAGCGTCGTGTAGGGAAAGAGTGTAGGATAGGGTGTA
>CAZXVZ010000161.1:0-2676 GCA_964644085.1 uncultured Syntrophus sp.
GATAACAACAATATCCGCCTTTGTTTTTTTTATATAAAATTCCGGTTCCGGCGACGGCCCATGCCCACCTAATAAATATAAGGGTCTGTTTTTTGATTTATTGATAGCCTCGGAAAGTTTTAACAGTTTTCGATACTGATAGTACCCGGCAATAATTCCTACTCCGATAACATCGAAAGCATTTCTGTCCAAATATCCTTTTAAATGTTTTTCATCATAGTGAAACTTGTCCTGATTATATATTTTAACTTCATGTCCCGCTCTCTTAAGAACTGACGCAATATATCCCAATCCGATGGGAAATTGATGGATATAAGAATCATTATCGTACACGACTAATAAAACTTTCATTATTTATCCTTCTCTTTTTTCGTAATATTTATGAATCGATAATTACATCTGATTTTTTCTTTAAGCGCCTTGTCATCTTCAGTAAAAACCAGCGTCATGTCACGTATTTCAGGAGAATCGCAGTTTGGGCAATTATTTTCATGACACAAACATATTTCGCCGCATACCGTACATATCCTAAAAAATCCTTTTTCTTTAACATCGAGAGAACTAAACAGGATCCTAATCCTGATTCGCCTTTCTCTCTCAATCCATTCTGAATAATCCATGGAATACTGTTTTCTACTTTTTTACTGAACCTGATATCTCAACTTCCACGAACCACCTTCTTGCCTCCACAAATGTGGCGATCTGTATGTATCGCATAACTCCATAAAACGATCAGGCTTCATTTCAATATACTCCATAACCTCATGAAAATATTTATCAGGAAATTCCCCATCAAACCTCATCACTAAAGCAATCCCTTCTTCTCTTGTTAAGTGCTTGTTACGGATTTCCTGTGACGCGTCATATGTTGCCCGGCCTATACCAAATTTAATGTAAGTTGTATAATAATGAAGGTCATCAATCTTATCATCTATACTGTTATATTTGCTATATGTGCCCTGAGAACGAAATGGTCTTGCTTGAAATCCAGTATTTTCAACTGAATAGTAATATGCTTCTTGTGGAGTCCATTTCAGATAATATCCAAGATAGTGAACTTCTACTTTGATTTTATCAAGTTCCTCAATACGTGGCGGAAGATAAGCCATTAGATCAACAAGGGGAATTTTGTATTTCTCCATCAACTTGGCTATAGATACACCACCCAAATAAATATCTTTGAGATTATTCATGGCATAATATGATTTATCCCTCAGCGATGTGAAATTGTCGGCAATTGGATTTCCATATTCCGCCTCGTTTTCTCCATAAAAAATCAATGGAATATTATATTGCGCAGCTATTTTTGGGGCCAAATTTTTTTGTCCCAGTATGAAAGTTTGGAACGGATGAAATAGGTTCTCTATTGAGAGCCTTGTGAGCAGCTTCATCACTCTTCTGTTCTGATTAAAGGTTACGTTATCGAATCCTCCCACCTCAATCCACTTTTTAAAATTTGCAACACCGTAATCAGTGTATAAAAGAGGCGGCCATGTAATAGTCAGGGGATGCATGCCATATTTGTATTTAAGGATATGGGATGCAAACACGCTGTCCTTTCCACCGCTGCCGGGAACAATACAGTCATAATACCCATCGTTTCTCCTGTATTTATCAAGGAGTCTGAGGAGTTCTTCTTCTCTTTTTGGCCAGTCAATCTTTTCTTTCTGTTCAGCATAACGACATGCATCGCAGATACATTCTTTATCAAAATGTATTGTTGTTTTTTTACTTTTAATTGTGTGTTTGAACTCTACCGTAGAGATTGGTCTCTGATTTGACATCACACAACGCTTGCAAAAAAGAACCTTTTCCGGAAGACCATACTTAACATCCAATTTATCTTTCATATAGCTGTTCTCTCCTTATTGTTTCTTACAATTTCAGCCCAGTTGCGATAAATCTTTATTCCTTCCCCCGCACTTTTTTCGGGATGGAACTGGAATGCCACGACATTCTTGTGAATCATACTGGAACAAAATTCTGTTTGCTCGTAGCGAGTTAACGACATTACAACAGAATCATCAGAAGGAACAGCATAGAAAGAATGAACAAAATACATAAATTCACCATCTCTAATGTTTTTAAGAGGTGTTTTCCCCCATATGTGTGAACCCTCTTTTCCTTGGCAATAAATACTATTCCAACCAACTTGCGGGACTTTGATACGATTTCCATTACTCTGAAAAGAAGAAAATTTTATCACAGGACCATTTATTATATTGAGCCCTTTATAATGTCCAAACTCTTCACTTTCACTCATCAGTAACTGCATACCAAGACAAATCCCCATAAAAGGTTTTCCCGATCCAATAAAATCTTTGATTGGTTTTATCAGGTCGAGTTTTTTCAGGTTCTCCATAGCATCCCCGAATGCTCCAACACCTGGTAGGATTACTCCATCAGATTCCATAATTAACGAATGATCTGATGTGATGTATGAGTCAAGACCGACATGTTCACAAGCACGTTGTACACTGAAAAGATTACACATTTCGTAGTCAATAATAGCGACACGCGTCATATTCTTATTTTCTTAATGTTTCTCTCCATTAGTTGGCATAACGGCAAGGATATCCCTTTTTAAAGAGGTACGATTTAATGTCGTTCAAGCTTCTCGATCTAATTCGAGAAAAAACCTTCCCGCTTTCTAAGAATTCAATATTTCCTTCGATT
>CAZXVZ010000161.1:2686-6600 GCA_964644085.1 uncultured Syntrophus sp.
CTTCGATTGAATCATCCATTTGTATTTTGTGATGTTTAATAAAGTCATAATGAAGAACTGAAGAAATAACTACTGCGTCTGCCATCCCTTCATCTATTGCCTCTTCAATATGTTCTACTGCTCCAGCACCTCCGCAAGCTATAACTGGTATCGAAACCACCTGGGCAATACTTTTTGTGAGTGATAAATCATATCCTTCGCCTGTACCTTCTCTATCAACAGAAGTAAGCATAATCTCTCCTGCTCCAAGCTCTTCCACCCGTTTAGCCCATTCTATTACTTCTAAACCTGTATATTCTCTACCATTGTCAGTATAAGCAAGAAATCGACCGTCATTTTGCTGAATTGCTTCAATAGAAATAATGATCGTTGAAGAACCATATTTCCTTGATGCTTCTGCGATTATTTTTGGGTTTCTTATTGCGGCAGTGTTGAGAGATACCTTATCAGCACCAGCCCTCAATACATCTTTAATGTCGTCGATAGTGCGAAGACCGCCTCCCACTGTGAGCGGTATAAAAATTTCTCGCGCTGTTTTCATAATGAGGTCATGGAGACTGTTCCTGTTGTAAAGGCTTGCAACAATGTCCATATAAATAAGTTCATCCGCTCCAGTCTCATAATAATAGCGAGCATATTGTTCAGGCTTTCCCAAAACCCGCAGACCTTCGAGGTGTATACCCTTCACTAAATTAGGACCTTTGATATCAAGTCTGGGAATGATCCGAATGTTCTTCGACATTATTTAGTAGTTTTTCTTGTATGCAAAAACTCTGCTATTTGAAAATCCAACAAGGTGTCAATATCTATCGACCTTTCTCTGGGCATAATATAAGCATACGTCTTTTCGCCATAAAATGTTTTTTTTGTACGAAGGAAATCAACACTTGAGGCATAAATTGAACCATTCAGACGATAATATATAGGTAATTCCTGTCTGTTCTTATTTAGGATGTCTTTCCTCAGAAAATCTTTCATGCAGCCGTTTGGTGGCAGTGTATTTATCCAAAGAGGAGTATGCTCTGTTTTACAAACAGAAACAATAGCGTCGGCATCATATTGAAAAAGCATATCTACGGCGTTTCTTATATCGTCAGTAAGTCTTAATGGCGATGTAGGTTGCAGAAGTACTGAAATATCATACGACACACCATTCGAAATAAGCTTATTAAGGACATAGAGAAGCACATCCATAAGACTAACACGATCCATACCCAGTTCTTTCGGTCTCATAAATGGTATTTCCGCCCCATATTTTTCTGCAACTTGGGCGATCCTTTCATCATCTGTATTCACTATGACCGAATCGAAAATATTACTAGAAATTGCCTCTTCAATCGACCAAGCTATCAGCGGTTTGCCGGAAAAATTGAGCACATTTTTTCCCGGAAGTCCTTTTGAATTACCTCTGGCTGGGATTATACAAAGAATTCTTTTTTCTCTATACACTTTCTGAATCTCCCAACATTCTGAGAGTTTTCTTATATTCCTCGAGTTGTCCAATATCGATCCAACCTTTATAAATAGGATATACGCAAATCTTCTTTTCAGCTCCTACTTTTCTTAGTAACTCGTCCATATCCATCTTCACTCCTGATTCAATATACTCAAGGACACAAGGTTCCATTATATATAATCCTGTGTTAATAATTATATCATGAACAGGTTTTTCATGAATTTGATTTAACTTGCCATTAGAGATTTCCAAAACACCATAAGGAATCTTTACCTCATTATGACATCCCACAATAGTAATCATGGCTGTCTGCTTTTTGTGCCACTGAAGAACCTTTTCAAAATCTACATCAATAAGAGAATCACAGTTAATAACAAAAAAAGAGTCCTCAATTTTTTCCTGTAGTAATTTCAGGCTACCCGCGGTTCCCAGATAATCCTCTTCTTCAATCCAATCAATAAAATAGGAATAAGTATTTTCTTTCAAGAATAATTTCAGATATTCTTTCTTATAGTTCAGTGTGTAGATAAAACGTGAAAATCCGCTGCGGTGGAACGAAGCCATGATGTGTTCAATGACAGGTTTATTCCCAACCGGTATGAGTGGTTTAGGAAGTATCCTTGTGAAAGGGTCAAGGCGAGATCCTTTACCCCCCGCCATAATCACAATCTGATTATGATAATTCTCTCTTTTTCTCGGAGTTTTTTGGGTACCAATAATATCGGTCCACAAAACAACATCAATGATTTTCCCTTTTTCCTCAAGAACAGGAATCTGCTCAATTTTCTTCTCCGTCATTATTTCCTTTGCGGCTTCTTTAATTTTAGTCGTTCCGTGGAGAACAAATGAGAACTTTCGGTGCATAACATTATGTACTTCATCGGTGAAGTTAAGCCCTTTTATGAGTCCTCTCCTTATATCACCATCATTGACAGTTCCAAGAAGTTTGTTATCTTTATCTACTACAAAGAGAATTTTTTCCTGAGTCTCTCCAAGTTTCTGCATCGCTTCCTTGATAGCAACTGTTGGTGAAATAAATAGTGTACTTAATTTTTCCTGTTTCATTGTTTCTCGTAAAAATGTTTTTTGAGAAGTTCATTGTTAATTTGTAAAGTCTTCAACATTTGGACAATTCTATTGCTGGTCGGTTCATCACCATAGGGGTTCTTCATGCCTTTTAAGGAATCTCTAAACCGCAAAGATAAACCCTTTTTAATGGCGGAAACAATCCTTTCCTTCTTACACTCAGATATATTAATCACATTTTTTGCCTTTATTCTTCCCCGCTGTCTGTCACCGATATTTACGACAGGAAGTTCAAATGCAGGCGCTTCGATTATCCCTGAAGAAGAATTTCCAACCATTATGTCTGCGTATTTAAGTACTGAAAGATATTTTATCTGGCCAAGCGAGACAAATATTTTCGCTTTATTTACGTTTCTTTTTTGATATTTTTTCATAGCTTCAACAATTTCTTTTCCACCTGTATCCGCGTTAGGGTATGTTAACACCCAAAATATTTCCGGGAACCTTTCTAGAGCACCTAATATTTCTTTCATCTGAGTTTTCACGGAAACTTTTTCATGGGTCGAGGGGTGATACGTCATTATCCCAATCGGCATATTTGCAGGTAGAGCCAGCTCTTTTATTAAATCATTCTTGGTCAGAAGCGGCAGGCGGATAATATTATCCAGCCCGGGCGCGCCAAAGCAATAGACGTTTTCAGGCTTCTCGCCCATTTGGATTACTCTTTTCTTGTATTCGGCTGCTGCCGTGAAATGGAGATGACTCATTTTCGTAATTGCATGTCTGTACAATTCGTCCATCGTTCCTTCTGTACCCTCTCCTCCGTGAATATGGGCAATGGGAACATTAAAGGGTACTGCCGCGGCCACAGCGGAAAAAATCTCGAAGCGGTCTCCAAGGACTACTATAATATCCGGTCGTAATCGTTGAAAAGCCTTAGCGAATCCGATCATCCCTATACCCATAGATACGGAAATTGATTCGACGGTATTGGAAGAAAGAAGCATATCGACCTTTTCGGCAATAGGAAATCCATCATTTTTTATTGCATTTACCGTTAATCCAAACTCAGGAGACAGGTGCATTCCCGTTACAATGAGCTGCAACTGAAGTTTAGGATCATCATGAATATCTTTTATAATCCAGTACAGCAAACCATAATCGGAACGTGCTCCGGTTACAACAGCTACTTTGCGCATTTTTATAAATCTCTCCTAAATCACAATAAATTCGTCTTTCACGAAATCTCTTTTCGCAGTGCTTCCTACAACACTGTTCCATTCAAAAGGATTGATTCCTGTCGCGGGCCTTTTTGTTGTGATATTATTTTCCGTAAACAACTCCCCTTTTTTGATACCTCTGGATGCGACAATGCTCTTTCGCACAATATTCCTGTTCTTCATTTCAGAGGGTGACGGTTGTTTTTTTCCAT